>JBGVLD010000060.1:0-9451 GCA_045124075.1 Agathobacter sp. | reverse complement strand
TTTTCTTTACTATCTTCATGTTTCTCACTCTCTGTTTATGCCTTATTCATTTACTTTTTCAAACAGTCCCCGGATGATCTCCACATCTACTGTCTTGCCTAATTCGTAAGAATCCGTTGCAAGTACTGATTCCTGATAAACGGTTACATCAGCACTTTCGCTTAACACAACTGCATCAAAGAGAGAAGCGGTTTTATACTTATTTTCATCATACACTTCCTCTTCTGCCACTTCTTTTCTTGCTTCTACTGGAAGATTATAGTAGTAAAAGCCATCCTTTTCACAGTAGATCCAGTTTCCATTATCCAAAAATGCAGTTCCATTAAATACTTCACTACTCTGTGTAAATACCTTATCGGCTCCAGTCAGTGCGGACCATTTTCCTGCCAGAAGCTTTACTCCTGAAGTTGATGGTGAAATGGTAATTCTTGCACGGATAAAAGCATTACTTGGTCCATCGTTTACTACTACCGGTACTTTCACGATGGAAGTATCCGGTTTCACTGGCTGATCATCCACGTCTTCTTCTATATGGGTATTGACATCTGCCGGGCTGAAAAAGTTATGGACGCTGCCCGTAGTGGCCGTCATGACCGCTACGGTGGCAGCTGTAGCAGCAATACCGATGGCCAGGACGAGGGTTATGATAAATACTTTTTTATTTTTGAAAAATTTCTTCATGTTTTCCGCCTCCTATTCTTCTATTGCTGCATATTATCTGCTTTGTAATTGCCTGTGTAAGTCTGATCAATTACAAGGCTGTTCTTTACAACGTCTGTATCGGTTTCTTTCCCTGGTGTACGAACTTTTTTATTTACAAAGATCACGCTTGCATCTTTGTGTTTCAGATGTGAATCTGCTGGTCCGGAAATCAGGCCATGATAACCATCTGCTCCCAGTACCTCTTTCAGCTCTGTTCCAGCAGAAAGATCATAACCAATTGCATATACTGCATAAGTATCTTCTACTCCATAGACAGCACTGGTATTCTTCGTATCTGTTCCCACTTTGTCTAATGAGAATCCCATGGTATCCAATTCTTCTACTTTGTATAATCCCTGTGGCAGATCAGTAATCTGTGCAGAGCATACATAATAATCCGTTGAGAACAAGTGATTTTCTTCTGTAACCTGATCCGTTGTAACATAAGTGTCATCCTGATTTACATCAAAACGAACCGTTCTGTAATAAACCTTACCATTTAACAGATTTGTTACTTGATAAGTGAAAATTGGATCTCCATCTTTCTCATTGTAAGATTTCTTATTAATCTTCTTGGTAATGGTGATTGAACCGGTTACCACGTTAACTTTATATGTTGCTTCCTCTTCATAGGTTTCTGCCACATATACGATTCCGTCAGAATTCTTCATGGATTCTGCAGCCGCTTTTGCCTCAGCACTACCCTCTGCTGTCTTAGGCGTTACCACTACTTTTAATGTGTAACTTGTTTGCTCTTCTGGAGAAGCATTTCTGATATCCTCTGCAACCACTTCACTTCTATCTTTATCAAACCATTTGATGGAAAGCTGTGTGTCTCCATAGGTCTTCATCTGGATGATATCACCGATCATTTCACTTTCTTTTTCTTCTGTAAAGTACTGCTTTAAGTTCTCTCCCAGGAAAATGGTATCAGAATCACCCTTAAGCTCATTTGTAATCTTCACATTTACTTTTGGCTGTTCAAATTCTACTGGTGATTCACCGCTTACTTCAATGTAAGAATCCGGATTTACGTTGGTTGCAATATCATTTCCACCGATATAATCCTCTTTTGCTCTAATATGAATCACTTTGCTCCAGCCTGGAGTTGTTACTCCATCTGCTTCTGCAACAGGATGTAAAGTCTGATTGATCCATGTAATAGTAGTAGTTCCATCTTCATTGACGGTTACGGTAGCACCATCACTCTCTAATCTTGTCTTTTCATCTGCTGTCAGTTCAAATCTTGCATCCAGCGTATCTACTACTTTTGCATTGGTTAAAGCAACCGTTGTGGTTTCTGTTGGAGTTGTAATCTCGCTTCGAATTGCTTCAAAAATCATACTTAAGTCACTGGAATTTGTGGTTCCAAGCGCATGTGCTTTATCGGTTGCCAGATCCTCAAGCCATTGTACATAGCTGCGCTTCTTGTAATTATTTGTACCATCACCATATGCTAAGGTTCCACCACTCTTACTTCCCAGACGAACAGTATAAAGAGTTGCTGCCTCTTTCATTTCTGTTGCACAGTCATAGGAATCATCTGCAATTTTGTTCTGATCAATTCCATTTAAATATGGCTCTCCATCCGAAAATAAGATCACGTATTTATTTGGATTGGTACAGTTTGCAAGAATTCCCTGGGCTGTTTCTAATCCCAGACTGGTGTAAGTACCAGTTGAATTTTTCATGTTATTGATTTTTTTATTAATATCAGATGCATTGCTTGTGGTTAAAGTGGTAAGTTCCTGAAGCACTTCTGCTTTTGAATTATATTTAATCACTGCAATCTTGCTTCCATCCGCTACGTTCTGGCTTAAGTTTGTTACAAAACCGGTAGCCGCTGCTTTTAAATCTGTGGTAGGAGTACCATTCATGGAACTGGACATATCCAATACCAGGATCACATCTACTGCAGGTTTTTCGGTTGTTACCACGGTGTCTCCACCAGTTGTATATTCTGTAGTAGAGCTTGCTGTCAGTGTAATGTCATAAGTTCTTTCATTCCAATCCACAAGAGTTGTAGTCTTTCCTGAATCGAAGGTCTTTTCTTCTTTGGACTTTGTATTTACAAAATCAATCTGATAAAAATCATTTGCCTGATTTACCTTTGTCTGAATGGAATGTGCTGCTTCCAATGTGGTAACAGAAGTTGATTTTATAACTGGTCCGGCTGCGGAAGTCTGGGAACCATTCTTAGAAGCTGTATACTTTGTTTCATATCCTGATTCCAAAACTTCTGAAACGGTATAATTTCCAGTATCCGCTTTTGCAAATAATGCGCTCTCTCCATCTTTTAAGGTAAATTTACCGTCTGCAGTTGTGGTAACAGAAGTTGTTTTACCGTCTGCCGCTTTTAAGGTAAAGAAAGCGTTTGCAAATACTTCACCATCTTTTCTAATCACATAAGTAAATGCTGTGTCATCCTCTACTTTTGCACCATTTACCGTATTTTTTACAGTATTGGTAACTTTTAAGGTGTTCTGCTGTGGTTTCTGTGGAAGATTAAATTTAATCTTACAGTTAGACTTTCCAGCTCCTCGCTCCATGTAATATACCTGTAATTCATGGGAATCCCCATCTAAGAGGTTTGCTCTTGTCAGGTTATTTGCTGATGAATCATAGAAATTGTAGGATGCGGAAACAATGTTACCACCACTTTTATTTGCTGTTGTAATGTAGCCTGCCTTTGCGCTTTCTTTGATAACACCTTTCTGAGCTGCGTCTGTTCCAGCACTGTAAAAACTTACTTCTCCAGTACTGAAATTAATAGATCCTGCAACTGCGCCATGGATACCACCAATATCCAGCACTAAATTTCCATCAATATATACCCAGACATCATCATCACCAGAAAATTCAAATACGATATCTTCACCGTTGATCTTTCCATCCTCTGTCATAAAGAAGTCTGTAACAAAATTCATTCCAAAGTAATAATTGTTCACTCCAAATGGCCAGAAACCTCCATTGGCATCTCCGATGCTTACTGTGCCATTTTCAGTATTTAAGGTTGCAGATTTTTTACTGCTGTCATAGATATAAGAATCTCCATCTTTTTCAAATGGGAAGGTAACATTGTAATAAGATGTTTTCTCTTTCTCAGATGTGGTATAATATCCACTCTTTTCATCCTCTCTTCCCTCGGATGTGAAGAAATCTTTTGCTCCGTAATTGGAGAAAGAAATCAGTCCGTCGGTCAGGTTCATATCTGCCAGTCCCTGATAGACACCATCGTAATTACATACATTCCAATCACCAGCTCCACCTTTGACACCAATGTTTAAATATTTGGATGCATTCTGATTCATGGATGCAGTATTCATTGCATAATCTTTATATTTGAATAAGTTTGCTTTGAAGTCGACATAATTACTGGTTTCTTCTTCTGCCTCTTCTAATACAATTTTCAGTTCGCTGTAATACTTTTCGTCTGTCCATTCATTGCTATTTCTCTTATTTAATGTAACTTCGCAGATTCCATTTTCATTTACAGAAAGATCAACGGTTTTTGTTGTTACATTTTCCATAGCTTCTGTTGTCACGGTAAGGCTTGCACCAGACACCTGATATCCATCTGCCGGATTTACCTTGAAGGTCTGATTTCCTTCTTCATATGCCAGATATGCATACGCATTATTACTTTCTGGAGCTCTGCCAACCACATTGCCATCATATTCCAGCACAATGTTTACATAATGCCACTCGGTATCTGGATTATCTGCCATATGATAGCTGTAATTCCCCTCATAATCCTTAGGCGCATTTGCAGTAGAAACAACTTCTGCATATTCATTGTCTTTTACAATTGCACTATCATTATCTGCGGTACCTTTAAGACCAATCAGATACTTTGATGAATCTGCAAAAGCAGTTGTCAGATCAATGATTCCAACACATCCTGCAACCAATGCAGCACATAATCCTAATGACAGTACTTTCTTCCAAAGCTTATTAGTTTTCATGTGAACCCTCCTTAAAGTAATAAAACCTTTCAATATCTATCCGAAAAAATGAAACTTCTTCTTTATTTTTTTATTACTATATCAATGGCGAGTCACACGTTGGTCACATACCCGTGAAAAACCAGAAAAAGACAAAAAAATTGCTTTGCAATCCCTGGTCTTACAGAAATGCAAAGCAATCAGCATTTTTAGTTTTATTTTTTTATTCTTATTCATGATATAAGCGAAACAATTCCAACAGCTCAATATCACTTTTAAAATTCCCCAGTTTTGTCCCATTCCTGTGACAAACATATCCCTGCCAGCTGGTATTGCGCCGGCTCTCGACAATTACATCCACCGTAAACAGTTTTCCTTCTTTTTCATAAATCTGTACGGTCTCCGCCGATACCTTTGGCACTCCATGATAAGAGGCAGTATTTTTCTGGTGTTCCAAAAAGCTTCTCTTCTCCTGAAATGCCTGTGGATATCCATTTTTATCAAAAATCCTATCCATTTTTAACATTAATTCATTAAATCCTGTATAGAAAACTGGTTGTTCTGCCAAAGGTGAATATACCAGACCTCCGATATCTTCCTCCCGTGAATCCACACAGACCCGAAATCCATTAGGCGGATAAATTTTCCTTTCTGTCATTCTTTAAAACCATACCTTTCTCACGCACTTGGATTATTTTACAATCTTACTTGTTGCCGCCACTTCCTCCAGATTGAAACTGATCCGCATATTCTGTAATTTTGGATTATTATTATAAAAGCTCTGAATAATCCGTTCCGCAACTGTCCGGCTGCCCTCATAAGTACAGGATGGCAGCAATACCACAAACTGGGAATCACTGTATTTTGCAGCCACATCCCCAATTCTCAATGACTTATCAAGCGTTGCTTCCAATCCTTCCATTGCCTTTTTGATTCGAAACTGTTCAATCTGCTCCGTGGCACTGCTCTTGCCATCCTTTGGTTGAATGGTCAGCAAAAGGACATACTCTGCTTCTCCGATTCGAGTGATCTTACGGGCTTCCAGCCGGTAAATCTCCCGGAACACTGGATATCCACAGAAAAATACTCCTTCTGCATGGGTTTCCAGCATATCTTCCTGAACCCGCTCCATGTTCTCTGCTTCAACCCCTTTGTTCATCTTTAAGAGTTCTTCATATATCTCCTTCAGCTTGGCCGGATTCCTTACTCCCAGTTCCCGATGCAGAATTTCACAAGCCTTCTCATAGGACTCCATAGCAAGTTTCAAATTCTGGTTCTTTACTCTTGCATAAATCAAGTAATAATGCAGCTGTTCATCTACATTGTCAATGGATAATGCCTCATTACAAATCCTTTCCAATTCATCATATCTTTCCGCACTGATGTATAATTCTGCCAGCCCTTTGATTGCAGACAGATACATAGAATGATAATAGGTACTGGTAGTGACTACCCAGTGCATTTCCATCAGCTTTGGCATAAAATCTCCCTGAAACAACCGAATTGCCTCTTCATAACACTGGATTGCAAAAGCCTCATCTTCACTTTCTTTCCTGGCTTTATCAACCAATTCCTCAAATTGTTCCACGTCAAGCAGCAATTCCACATCCGGATTCCAGTGATAAGAACCTGTGCTGGTCAAAATAAATTCTGTCTCTCCAAAATTCTTTTTCAAAATCGTTCTTAAACGATACATCAGATTTTTCAGTGCACCTGCCGGATTATCCACTTCTTCTTCCTGCCAGATTGCCGTTGCAATGTCATCTGTTGTAAGCGTCTGTTCCCGCTGCATAATCATAAATACCAGCAGCTTCGTCAACATTGGCGAACGGATGCTATCATCATTTAACACCACATCTTCCTTTGTGATAGAAAATTTCCCCAAAGTATTTACAGTAAACATAATCCCATCCCATCTATATCTTTCAACATATTTCCCTTTTTCGCAATCATTATATCATATTTACGCTTATTTCTCCTCGTAATTCCCCACAAAATTTATACATCAATTTTATTCAAAACTGTAAAAAACATGCACAGATATCTCACTGGCATGTTTTTTAAGGGGGTTATTTATGATTTTGAGAGATTTTCTTTTTAAACATGACTACCGCCACAATCGCTGCTGATAAAACAACTGCCAGTGCAGCACCACCTAAAATTGGTGCCCAGTAAGAAGGCTTTGTTTCCTGTTCTCCAGCTGCCAGAGGAGTCTCTTCATCTTCAATGGTTACGTTCTGATTGTCTTCCGTTGGATTTTCTGCCGGATCCTCTGCATTATCCTGATCTGCATTCTCATCCTGCCCATCTGCCAATGGTACCTGTTCATCTGGAATCTCCACCTGATCCTGTGCCGGATTCTGTGCATCCTGCTGTGGATTTACTACTGCAGCTCCGCCAGGTTCTACGACAGTCACTTCATTTACTACAGTTTCTGTGATGGTTTCTCCAGGAATCACATTTGTGACAGTGTTTGTGATCGTTTCTACTTCACCAGTATAAGTATATTTGAAAGTCACCACATTTGCACTTTCATCTTCTTCCTTTAATGTCATGGTAATAGCCTGATCCTCTGTACTATAGTTGGAAATATGAAGTGGTGTACAAAGAATCTCTTCCTCTGCATTTCCATACGCAATAGTAGATGGCGCAATCTGCTCTTCGGATGAAGCATCTACAAAACGAATGGTATATTTCACTGGATTTACCAGCTTCGCATAATCCAGAACATACTGGGTATTTCTCTTTACTTCCTTCTCTGCCGCATCCGCCGCCCATTCACCGACTGCTTTCAAGCGATATCCTGCATCAATGTATTCTGCATCCTCACTGGCTGATGTTACATTTAAGAAATAAGCATCCAGACTTGCGTCATCACTGATAAAATCAAAGGTGCTGCTTAAACTCTCGCCTTTTTCTACAGTAAACTTAATATAATTTTCTGTTGCCTCAATGTTCTCTCCACGGATATTTCCCGCTTCCAGATTAAAGCTTCCTACATTTCCAGCACGGAAAGTTACGGTATAGGTCTTTTTGGCTGTTTCTGCATTTACCGGGGTTGTTGGAAATACACTGGCAATCAGTGTAAATGCGGTCAACACTCCTGTTAAAAATTTTACACACTTTTTCATCTGCTTTCCGCCTTTCTCTTTTTCAGCGCGATTACTACAAGAAGAATTCCTATTACTAAAACTCCACCAAACACTACTGCTTTTCCAATGGAATCACCAGTCTTAACTTCTCCTGCAACTTTTACTACCTGATCAATCACTTTTGTAATAATGGTATCCGGTTCTTTTTCTGTCACAGTGTTTGTAATGATGACTGGTTCCCGGTCTTTATAGTATGCTCTGAAATTGAATTCCAGCTCTCCAACAGCATTTTCATAATTTACCTCATCGGTACTGTCAAACCCTTCTCCATCTATGGCAAGGGTAAGATATACATTGGTATATTCTCCTGTACCAAGTTCCGCAAAATACTGATAATCTTCTAATTCTGTAATATCATTTAATCCCTGATCATCTGCTTCCAGAGAAGCATCGTATCCACCTGCTACAGTATCCAGAAGGGAAACGGCGCTGCTATCATTTGCAGTACCAACCTTTAAGTCGTAAATGTAGGCACCACCACTTGCATTTTCTTTTTCCTCTAAGTAATTTAAAGTCTCCTGGGAAATAAAGAAGCTTGCGCTATGACTGTTATCATTCTGCACCCGGATGGTGACGGTTCTGGTATCTCCCGGTGCCATTCCCTGAAATGCATTGCTGATATCCGCTTTCTCATCGGCATACTCAATTTTGTTATTTTCTGTAAGCACCACTGTCTTATCTGCTTCTTCAGCAGCTGCGGTAGTGGTAAATCCCATGGTAAGCATCATTACCAATCCAAACAGCAAAGTTTTTTTCTTCATTTTCATTACCATGCCTTTCCGTTACTTATCCCTAATTCGCAAGACCTTCTTTTACTGCTTCGGCCTCCGCTTCTGTTTCATATACGCCAACCAGTACTCCATCTTGGTCAAATACCGGGAACATACCCCACTCAGCCGCCATTGCTGCCTCACTGTTGTTTGCCTGAACTGCTGTGATCTCATAATCAAGCTTTAATGCTTTGTTTGCATAGGCATTTCCAATCGCCGGATCAAAACTGATTCCATCCATAAAATTCGTCGATGTATTTTCCGATGTATCATCAGATGCTTTTAAAGGTTTTGTATAGTAAAGAACGATCTGCTCATCATCCGCATACTGTACCAGCCATCCATTTTCTGTCAGATAGCTTCCATTCACTTCCTGAGGATAAGTTTTCTCCTCTTCGCTACCATCTATGCTATCATAATAAATGCTGTCATACTTGGATTCCAAAACACCTTCTTCATCTTCCCAGTATTTATAAATTTCTACCTTTACATAGATGTCATATCCATCTGCCTCTGAATTGCTTACATTATAGGAACATTCGTAGTTTCCTCCTGGAACTGCACCATTCTTAATTTCAACGCTGCCATCTACGGTCTTTGCTCCATCTGCATTGTTCACAGAGACACCTATACTCTTTACGGAAATCCCTGCTTTTGCGCCTTCTGTTGTTGCTGTATCTAATGCTGCCAGAGTTCCACCGACCATGGTCGAAACCACCAGTAAAGCTGCGGCACCCATAAGTAAATATTTCTTTTTCATTAGAATCTCCTCCCATTTATACGAGATAAATACTAACTGATACTAACTTTAATTTACTTGCATTATAAAAAGTAACAGTCACACGGAAGTCACACCACTGAAAAAGAATTACAGATGCTTTCA
>JBGVLD010000059.1:0-31415 GCA_045124075.1 Agathobacter sp. | reverse complement strand
CCTTGTCACGCTAACGCGTGAAAGTCTTTCTGATATATAAAAGACACTTCGTGTCAACAATGCGCAGCTCGCGGAGAAGAATTTTGTTGCTTTGCAACACCGCTCGCGCGCGGAGATTGCGCGAAGCGCAATCTTTTTTATATATCAGCAAGGAGCAGAAAAATGGGCAGATTCATGGAACAGATCGGAAGAAAATTACCTCTTATTATTCGAAAGAGCGTGACAGAAGAAGATGGAATGGGACTGGAAGAAATCCGGGCAAGGGTGGGACAATCCATGGAATTCTGTTATGGAAATGGAGAAGTGAAGCGAATGGAGAAAATCGGAAAAAGCGAAATGGAAGAATTCTTAAATTATCTGTCTGGTTACTCCTTATATGCTTATGAAGAGGAAATACGACAGGGATTTTTCACCATTGAAGGTGGCCATCGTGTAGGGATTGCTGGGCATACAAGTTGTGGAATGGATGGGAAAGGAAATCTGGGGCAGATTCTAAGCGTGCGGGACATTAATGGGGTAAATGTCCGAGTGGCTCATGAGCATAAGGGCTGTGCCAGGGAACTGGTGCCATTGCTTTGGAAAGATGGCGTTTTGGGGAACACCTTAATCTTAGCAAGACCTGGAGTTGGAAAGACAACCTATCTTCGGGACTGTATCCGTATTTTGGCAGGAAGCGGGCAGAATGAAGGAATGAAAATCTGTGTGGTGGATGAACGATCAGAAATTGCAGCGTCTTGTCAGGGAGTTCCCCAGAATGATCTGGGGATGAGAACGGACGTGCTTGATAATTGCCCGAAGTCTCAGGGCATGAGAATGGTACTTCGCTCTATGTCCCCCCAGATTATTGCTATGGATGAGCTTGGTGGAGAAGAAGATTTTGAAATGCTGTATCAGATTATTTACTCTGGCAGCCGGATTCTTGGCACCGTTCATGGAGACAGCCTGCTTGACATTGTAAAAAAACCCTATATTCAGAATCTTTTGAAAGAGAATATGTTACAGCGGTTGGTGTGGATCCAGAAAGCGGATAATGGAGAACGAACGGTAAAAGTATATGATGAAAGGCTGGAAGAGGTATGTTAAAACTCATAGGCTGTGGGGGAATTTTGGCAGGGGCAGCAGGACTGTTTCTGGAGTGGAAAAGACAGGAAAAAAAACAGATTTTGCAGTTAGAAGAACTGGAACATTTTTTACGGAAAGGGACTTTTTCGATAGAAAAAGAATGTAAGCAGAGCCGGATCTTTTTTCGGGAGTACATAGAATGGGATGTGAGAAGCCCTATACTTCAAGAGGTGTTGCAGGAACTGGAGCGTAATCTTGACACTAATACTTTTTCTACGGGAGAAAAGGCATGGCAGGCTGCCTGGGAGAAATATAAAAGTCAGTGGAAGCCCAGAGAAGAGGAGTGGCAGGTGATTCTTTCCGTAGGAGAGGTGTTTTTTGGTCGGGACAGAAGAGAAATGGCTTCTCAGATGAAAGTCTATGAAGAAAGGATAAGACAGCTGAAACAAGAACATAAAAGCCAGATGATGGAAAAAGGAAAAATCTATATGCCTCTTAGTATTTCTGGAGGTTTTTTCATTATTTTGCTACTGATATAGGGAGAAATATATGGGTGTAACAATTATTTTTAAGATAGCAGCAGTGGGAATTATTATTACAGTATTGAGTCAGGTACTAAAACACAGCGGCAGGGAAGAACAGGCTTTTCTTTTAAGTCTGGCAGGGCTTGTGATTGTGTTGTTTTGGGTAGTACCATATATCAGTGATCTGTTCGAAACAATGGAATCCTTGTTTGCTTTATAGGGGGCATTATGATAAAAATTGGTTTGGCTGGAATCGTGGCTGCTTTTTTGGGGCTGTATCTTAGAAAAGAAAGGCCAGAGTTTGGCATTGTAATTGGAATTTTTTCAGGGGTGCTGATTTTTTCTTATGCAATGGCACAAATTGAAGTGATTGTAGGGTTTGTAGAGAAAATTATGGGATATCTCCCTGTCAAACAGGAGTATTTATGGGCAATCCTAAAAATGCTTGGAATTGCATATGTGGCAGAATTTGCTTCCACTATCTGCAAAGATAGTGGCTATTCCTCCATTGGAGGGCAAATAGAGATGTTTGCAAGACTTTCTATTGTGGTATTGTCTCTGCCAGGTTTGTCATACCTTTTGGATGTGGTGGAGGAATTGTTATAGTGAGGTCTGTGAAAGTGAGAAAATGATATGAAGTGGTATCAAAAAATAACTTTGGCTGGAGTCTGCCTGATTTTAGGGATTTTTGCAGGTCATCAACAAATTTATGGGGCGGAAGAAGAAGAGAATCTGGAATGGATGGAGCAGATTTTAGATGAATTGAACTATGGAGAATTAGATGAATATCTGGCTGAGGAGTTCCCTTCCAAAGTATCTTTTCAAGAGGTGACAAAAAGTCTTTTTTCTGAAGGACTGGGAACCGACACCAGGGAAAAAGTTACAACATATGTTTACGAAATTTTCTTCTATGAAATCGCCAATGGAAAAGAATATTTTGTACAGATCTTATGTTTTACCATTCTATTTGCCATGTTGCAAAAGTTGTTGGTTATAAAAAATTCCTATGTAACGGATATCAGTTTTCTTATGATTTATGCTGCTATTATGACCCTGCTTTTAAAATCATTCTCTCTTATGAGTCAGCAGGCAATAGAGGGAATGGATGCTATGCTCTCTTTCATGACCGCACTAATTCCAGTATATGCGGGAACTCTGCTCATTACAGGGTGTACCGCTACGGCAGCAGTTTTCTATGAGGTAGCATTTGTACTGATTACGGTAATTCAGTGGGCAATGAAATATCTATTTATTCCAGGTATTCATATTTTTTTACTTCTCCGTTTATTAGATCCATTATTGGGGGAGGAGAGGTTAGGAGGAATATGTCAGCTGTTGGAAGATATCCTTACGTTTTTACAAAAAGCTGCTTTTACTGTAGTGGCAGGATTTACAGCAGTGCAATCTCTGCTTACTCCGGCTCAGGACCGGGTTAATCAGAGTTCTGTCTTAAAAGGTTTGTCTTCTATTCCAGGAATTGGAAATTCTTTTGGGACAGCAGGAGAGGTACTGGTAAGCTGTGGGATGTTGATTAAGAATAGTGTTGGAGTTGCAGCTCTGATCTTTCTTTTAGCTGTTAGCCTAATGCCTGTTATAAAGACCTTTATTTTCACTTTGCTTTATAAAGTACTGGGAGCAGTTCTCATGCCAGTGGCAGACAAGCGGCTGATTAGTGGGATAAAAGGAGTGGAAAGTGCCAGCCGGCTTTATGAAAAAGTGGTATTCAACAGTTTTGTATTGTTTTTTCTGGTTATTGCCATGATTACCGCCACTACTAGTTTCTTTATGTAGGATTTGAGCGTTCATAGGTGATTGCGAAAGGAGAGGTAATGGAAAGTATTCTTGAGCTGTTAAAGAGTTATTTTGCCTTAGTTCTGGTTCTTCTGGTGTTTTCTTATTTAATGCCCAAGGAAAGTTACAAAAAATATATGCAGTTTTTTGTGGGGATTTTTCTTGGAGTTATGATCATTCGTCCGGTGGCAGAGTGGATCATTACAGATGAAGCGCCAATGGAAAATTTAGAAGAACTGCAAAGGGAGCTGGAAAAGATTTCTTTTGATATGGAAGGAGAGGATATGTATGAAATCTATTTCGGAATTTCTAGAGAAATGGAAAAATCGCAAATGGAGTAAAACAGACTGGCTGATCTGTATTTTAGGGGGGATTCTTCTTCTGGTGATTGCCTGGCCCAGTTCAAAGGAGTCTGGCAGTTTTGATAATGAGGAAACAGAGGTTGTTTCAGATGGGGGAAATGGTGAGATAGAAGATTACGAAAAAGCGCTGGAGAAGAAACTGGAAGAAATTCTTGGGACTGTTTCAGGGGCTGGAAAAGTAAAAGTTATGGTCACGCTGCAGGATGAGGGAGAGGAAATTATAGATAAAGATATAAAATCCGATGAGACATCTTATGAGCAGGAAACCGTTATTTATGAACAGGATGATGAAACAAATCCCTATGTAACAAAACGAAAAAAACCTTCTATAGAAGGGATAGTGGTGGTTGCAGAAGGAGGTGCAAACGCAACGGTAAAGACGAACCTGACTGAAATGGTTATTGCACTTTTTCCGGTGGAGACCCATAAAGTAAAAATTGTCCCTATGGATAAGGAATAAACGAAAGCAAGTTTTCATAATATTAGAATAGTAAAAATAGAATCAGGAGGAAACATTGTGAAAAAAGTTTTCCGAAAAAATCAGGTGGTCATTACGACACTGGCGTTTTTAATTGCAATCGCAGGCTACATAAGCTATGACAGAACTCATGGAGAAAAGGCGCAGGATGCATCAACTGGAGCGCAAACCGCTGAGGTGGAGGAGCGGAAAGAACAATTTGAGCTTTTTTCAAAAGTAGAAGACACACAAAGTCTGGAAACTGCTTCCACAGAAATTACAAATCCTGGAGAAACTGTTTTAACAGGAGCTGAAGTAAATACCGCAGATTATGCTGCAGAAATCAAGCTGAATCGGGAGCAGGTTCGTTCAAAAAATAAGGAAACTCTGCAGACAATTATTGATAATGCAACCCTGGATGAAGCTCAAAAACAGAGCGCGGTGGATGAAATGGTACAGATGACTGATTTTGCAGAAAAAGAAGCTGCAGCAGAAATGATGTTAGAAGCAAAGGGATTTTCCAGCGTGGTAGTCAGCATGGATGAAGAAAGCTGTGATGTGGTGCTGGATATGGGAGAAGTCACTGACGCAAAAAGAGCCCAGATCGAGGACATTGTAAAAAGAAAAACTGGTATTTCTGCGGATAAGATCATTATTACGGCAATTCATACTGATGAAAATTCTACCGTGGAATCTTTAGATTAAAGGGTTTAGGGGATTGAAAAAAATACAGAATTAGGCTATACTATCTTTCATATGCGAAAAAATATGTATTTGCATGGAGGATATTTTTGTGAGCGACCTGAGAAAAGAAATCGAGAAACGACGCACCTTTGCCATTATTTCCCATCCTGACGCAGGAAAGACTACTTTAACAGAGAAATTCCTGTTGTATGGAGGTGCCATTAACCTGGCTGGTTCTGTAAAAGGAAAGGCAACTGCCAGACACGCAGTTTCCGACTGGATGGAAATCGAGAAACAGAGAGGTATTTCTGTTACTTCTTCTGTATTACAGTTCAATTATGATGGATATTGTATTAATATTCTGGATACTCCTGGACATCAGGATTTCTCAGAAGATACCTATCGTACGTTAATGGCCGCAGACTCTGCAGTCATGGTCATTGATGCCAGCAAGGGTGTTGAAGCGCAGACCAGAAAATTGTTTAAAGTATGCGTGATGCGTCATATTCCGATTTTTACCTTTATTAATAAAATGGATCGTGATGCCAACGATACCTTTGAACTTTTGGACGATATTGAAAATGAACTGGGAATTGCCACCTGTCCAATTAACTGGCCAATCGGTTCAGGAAAGGAATTTAAAGGTGTTTATGACCGAAATACCAGAAAAGTCATGACTTTTGCTGATACTTTAAAAGGTACAAAAGAAGGCTCAGAAAAGATCATTGACATTGATGATCCAGAACTGGTAAATGAAATCGGAGAGGATTTTATGAGCCAGTTAAAAGATGAGATTGAACTTTTAGATGGTGCAAGTGCGGAATTTGACATGGATCTGGTCAGTAAAGGAGAGTTGTCTCCGGTATTTTTCGGTTCTGCTCTTACGAACTTTGGTGTAGAGACCTTTTTACAGCATTTCCTGCAGATGACTTATGCACCTTTAGCAAGAAAAGCAGATACAGGAATGATCGATCCATTCTCAGAAGATTTTTCCAGTTTTGTATTTAAGATTCAGGCGAACATGAACAAAAATCATAGAGACAGGATTGCCTTTATGAGAATCTGTTCTGGAAAGTTTAATGCAGGAATGGAAGTATTCCATGTGCAAGGTGGAAAAAACATCAAGCTTGCCCAGCCACAGCAGATGATGGCAGATGAACGAAAAATGGTAGAAGAGGCTTATGCCGGAGATATTATTGGAATTTTTGATCCAGGTATTTTCTCTATTGGAGATACTTTTACCACTTCAAAAGAAAAGTTTCAGTTCGAAGGAATTCCGACCTTTGCACCGGAACACTTTGCCAGAGTACGTCTCGTGGATTCCATGAAGAGAAAACAGTTTGTAAAAGGTGTGACCCAGATTGCCCAGGAAGGTGCGATTCAGATTTTTCAGGAATATAAAGGTGGAATGGAGGAAATCATTGTAGGTGTAGTAGGTGTGCTGCAGTTCGATGTATTGAAGTTCCGTCTTGAAAATGAATATAATGTAGACATCCGTCTGGAAAATCTTCCATATGAGCATATTCGATGGATCGAAAACAAAGATGAAGTGGATGTGGATAACCTGACTGGTACATCTGATATGAAGAAGGTAATCGATATGAAGGGAAATCCTTTACTGCTCTTTGTAAATGCATGGAGTGTAGGCATGACCTTAGATCGTAATGAAGGGCTTGTTTTAGCTGAATTCAGCAAAAATTAAAAGGCTCTTTGGTTAGTAATTGCTTTAAGTACGAAAGGAGTTTATTGTGAGCGTAGTAGAAGTGACAAAGGCAAATTTTGAAGAAGAAGTATTAAAAGCCCAGGTTCCGGTAGTAATTGATTTTTGGGCCACCTGGTGCGGACCATGCATGGCACAGGGACCAATTCTGGACGAAGTGGCGGAGGAGCTGAAGGATAGAGTAAAGGTGTGCAAGGTCAATGTGGATGAACAGCCTTCTATTGCAATGGACTATCGTATTGCAAGCATCCCCACTTTGGTATTTATGAATCATGGAATTTTCCAGAAACGTCTGATTGGACTTACAGATAAAAAGACAATTGAAGATACATTGATTTCCATTATTGACGGAGAATAGTTTCTATTTTATAATATAGACAGTTGCTTAAGGCGGCTGTCTTTTTCTTTGATCTCATGGTTCTTTTCAGAACAGGATTCCCCATGAAATTTTCTTTTATTTTTAGGTTGACAAGAAATCGAAAGTATAATACTATATTACCAGAGAAACGAACACTCGTTCGTATATATGAGATAAGGAGATTATTATGGCGAAGGATGATAAATTAAAGGCATTAGATGCCGCAATTGCACAGATTGAGAAACAGTATGGTAAGGGTTCAGTTATGAAACTGGGAGACAGCTCTGCAAGCATGAATGTAGAGACTGTTCCAACAGGCTCTTTAAGTTTAGATATTGCATTGGGACTGGGGGGACTTCCAAAGGGACGAATCATTGAGATTTATGGACCAGAATCCAGTGGTAAGACTACAGTAGCGCTTCATTGTGTGGCAGAAGTACAGAAGCGTGGCGGTATCGCAGGATTTATTGACGCAGAACATGCATTAGATCCAGTTTATGCTAAAAATATTGGTGTAGATATTGATAACTTATATATTTCCCAGCCGGATTGCGGAGAACAGGCTTTAGAGATTACTGAGACTATGGTACGTTCCGGTGCAGTAGATATTGTAATCGTAGACTCTGTTGCAGCATTAGTTCCAAAGGCGGAGATTGATGGTGATATGGGAGATTCTCACGTAGGATTACAGGCAAGACTTATGAGCCAGGCACTTCGTAAGCTGACTGGTGTAATCAGTAAGTCGAACTGTATCGTAATCTTTATTAACCAGTTACGTGAGAAAGTTGGTATTATGTTTGGTAATCCAGAGACGACAACTGGTGGTCGTGCGCTTAAATTCTATTCTTCCGTTCGTTTAGATGTAAGAAGAGTAGAGGCTTTAAAGCAGGCAGGAGAAGTCATTGGTAACCATACAAGAGTCAAAGTCGTGAAGAATAAAGTAGCACCTCCATTTAGGGAGGCAGAGTTTGATATTATGTTCGGACAGGGAATTTCCAGAGAAGGAGATCTCCTTGATTTAGCCGCGAATGTGAATATTATTAATAAATCTGGTGCATGGTATGCCTATGAAGGGGAGAAGATTGGTCAGGGACGCGAGAATGCCAAGAATTATCTGAAAGAGAATCCGGCATTTATGCAGATGATCGAAGAGAAAGTTCGCGAACACTATTTTTCAAAGGAAGAGGAAGCAGAGCTGGTTTCTGATTCCGAAGTAGAAGAAGAGAATGCAGAAGAATAATCAGTTTCAGTACATAGAGAATGAAGTCTGCATTACAAAATGGGAACCCTCCAGTAATAAGAAGATTCGAATCACCTTTGATACAGGAGTATCCTGTCTTCTTTATAAAGGCGAAGCACGGCAATTTCGTCTGGTGCCGGAAGGGGCTGTCAGTCAGTTGGATTATGAACAAATTATGACAGAAGTCCTGGGAAAGCGGGCGAAGAAGCGTGCCTTGCATTTATTGGAACAGATGGATCGAACAGAAGCAGGACTTAGAGAGAAGTTAGAAGCTGGAGAATATCCAAAAGCGTGCATTGATGAAGCAATTTCTTATGTAAAGAAATTTCATTATCTGGATGATACCCGATATGCGGAGAATTATGTCCGGTATAAGGGGGAGAAGATGAGCCGTATGCAGATCAAACAGAAGCTTTCTGCCAAAGGAGTTTCCAGAGAAATCATCGATTCTGTACTAGAAGAGCAGTATCGGGGGGATGAATCTGAGCAGATTCAGAAGCTATTACAGAAGCGGGGATTCTCCAGAGAAAACTGTCAGCAGAAGGAATTTCAGCGGACCTATCAGTTTTTGATGCGAAGAGGGTTTCAAAGCAGTGATGTTCTAAGTGCAATGAAATAATACAAGATATTGTATTTTTTGTACAAAAAAATCTGTGATTTTACCATATAACTTGTGATATTGCTTGACAGACTTTAGGAAAAAGTATACAATTTATATGTTGTAATCTATGACATATGAAAAGGTTTCTTTTGTTATATGTACAATGAAAATTTAATAAAGGAGGTGCTCCTGTGCCAATTGAAGTTGCAATTATTGCGATAGTTGCTGCAATTATTGTTACTGCTGTTGCTGTTTGGTTTATTTCCATGAATTACCAGAAGAATTCTGCTAATTCCAAAATCGGAAATGCAGAAGAGAAAGCTCGTGGAATTATTGATGATGCAGTAAAGGCTGCTGAGGCAAAAAAACGCGAATCTATGCTTGAGATTAAAGAAGAGTCCATTAAAGCAAAGAATGAGCTGGATAAAGAGATTAAAGAGCGTAGAAGTGAAATCCAGAAGAATGAGCGTCGAATTGTCCAGAAGGAAGAGAATCTGGATAAGAAGACCGAAGCAATGGAGAAGCGTGAAGCAAGTTTTGCGGTCAAAGAAGAAGAATTAAATCGGCAGAAAGCAGAAATTGCGAAACTAAATGAACAGAGGATACAGGAACTGGAGAGAATCTCTGGATTAACCTCTGAACAAGCAAAAGAATACCTCTTAAAGACCATTGAAGAAGATGTTAAGCTTGATACTGCAAAATTAATTAAAGAATTGGAAAACAAAGCAAAGGAAGAAGCCAGCAAGAAGGCGAGAGACTATGTGGTTACTGCCATTCAGAAATGTGCAGCTGATCATGTAGCAGAAACTACTATTTCAGTAGTTCAGCTTCCGAATGATGAGATGAAAGGACGTATTATTGGTCGTGAAGGACGTAATATCCGTACACTAGAGACCATGACCGGAGTTGATTTAATTATTGATGATACACCGGAAGCTGTTATTTTATCCAGCTTTGATCCAATTCGTAGAGAAGTTGCCAGAATTGCTCTGGAGAAATTAATTGTGGATGGGCGAATTCATCCAGCTCGTATTGAAGAGATGGTAGAGAAAGCTCAGAAAGAAGTAGAGACCATGATTCGCGAAGAAGGTGAAGCGGCTACTCTTGAAGTAGGAATTCATGGAATTCATCCAGAATTAGTTCGTTTACTTGGTAAGATGAAATTCCGTACAAGTTATGGACAGAATGCATTGAAGCATTCTATCGAAGTTGCTCAGCTGACTGGACTGTTGGCAGCGGAACTCGGAGAGGATGTGCGCCTTGCAAAGCGTGCAGGACTTTTACATGATATTGGTAAAGCCGTAGATCATGATATGGAAGGCTCCCATATTCAGCTTGGTATGGAATTATGTAAGAAATATAAAGAATCCAATCTTGTGATTAATGCAGTAGAATCACATCATGGAGATGTTGAACCAACCTCTTTGATTGCATGCTTAGTGCAGGCGGCTGATACGATCAGTGCGGCACGTCCAGGTGCAAGAAGAGAGACTTTAGAGACATACTCTAATCGGTTAAAACAGTTAGAAGACATTACAAATGGTTATAAGGGTGTAGAGAAATCTTTTGCTATTCAGGCAGGTAGAGAGATTCGTATTATGGTTGTTCCTGAACAGATCAGTGATGCGGATATGGTACTAATGGCTCGTGATATTTCTAAACAGATTGAATCTGAATTAGAATATCCTGGCCAGATTAAAGTCAATGTAATCCGCGAGTCACGTGTGGTTGATTACGCAAAATAATTAACTAATATTTTTTAGGAGTGAAGATAACCGCTATATTCGTGAAGATATAGCGGTTTTTCTTATATATCAGAAAGACCTTGTCACGCTAACGCGTGAAAGTCTTCCGGATATATAAAAGACACTTCGTGTCAACAATGCTTTTAAACGTAGGTGTGAAAAAATAGAAAAATTTTCTGTTACTTGATTTACCATGAAAATGAAAGGAGTCTTAATATGATCGATAAAATGAAACGTGTGAATAGAGAATTAATGTATAAGGGCACGATTCTGGATATCTACAAGGATACGATGGAATTTGCCAATGGAAAAAGAGAAGAGTGGGATTTTGTTTCCCATCGTATGGGAGCTGCCGCCATTCTTCCAGTTCTTCCAGATGGAAGACTGCTTCTGGTAAGACAATATAGGAATGCTTTGGAACGGGAGACGATTGAGATTCCAGCAGGATGCAGGGATTCCTTGACAGAAGACACCAGTGTCAGCGCAGTTCGTGAATTAGAGGAAGAGACTGGCTATCGTAGCCAAAAAGTCAGTTTTTTATTATCTCTTCGTACTACGGTTGCTTTTTGTGATGAGTTCGTAGATGTATATCTGGCAGAGGATCTGGAGCCGGGAAAACAGCATTTAGATGATGGAGAATCCATTGAAGTGGAAACGTATACCCTGGAAGAGTTGTGCCAGATGATCTATCAGGGGAAAATTCAGGATTCCAAGACCGTAGCAGCTATTATGGCATATGCCGCAAAAAGCCGTGGGGGGCTGTAGAAATTAGCAGTCAGGTACGATTTTGGGGAAAACAAAATCATCAAAAAGAGGCATAACCGTATCATACTTATCATACAGTTAAATGAGTACAGGCAGACAAAGGGGCTGCAGTATCATTGTATGTATGGAAGGATGAAAAGTATGAAGCGATTGGTATGGACAGGCGTTGTTTCCGTTTTGGCTGGCATTTTTGTAGCACTGATTATTGGAGAGAAATTTTTCTCGACCTATGGTTTTTTCAGCGAATACAATTTGAAAAGTTTTGCGTATTATGAAATGGATCAAGTAAGCTTATTCTGGAATATTGTGTGGCAAAGAGGAAAACTGCTGATTTTAGTATTATTGCTTTCTTCTACTGTTTTTTCGAAACTCATGCCATATGCACTTATGATATTAGGCGGATTTTCTTTCGGAATTTTAGAAGTAGTCTGTGCTATGCAGATGGGGATTTTTGGAATCTTGGTACCAGCCTGTTCCTGGATTCCTCATGGAGGGTTCTATCTGATTGTTCTGATCTTTTTGATTCGAAGCAAAAATATTTTTAAATATGAAAACAGGAGGAAAAAGTTATACTTTTTCCTCCTGGGATCTGGCGTGCTTTTCCTGTTCTTTATTGGATGTTTTTTAGAAACAACCTTAGGAACCTGGGTAATGCAAAGCATTTTTCAGTTAAAATACTGATTATTTATTCATTTCAGCAATATCGTAGATCAGGCGTTTGGAATCTTCCCAGCCAAGACAAGGATCGGTAATGGATTTTCCGTATACATGTTCGCCGATTTTCTGGCAGCCTTCTTCAATATAACTTTCGATCATTAATCCTTTAACAAGTTTCTTGATTTCTGGTGAAAGAGAGCGGTTATGCATTACATCTTTTGCAATACGGATTTGCTCTTTATATTTTTTTGCAGAGTTGGAGTGATTGGTATCAATAATAGCTGCTGGGTTTACGACATCCATTTTCTCGTACATTTCGATCAGACGGGTGAGGTCTTCGTAGTGGTAGTTTGCAACGTTGTTTCCATGTTTACTGGTTGCGCCTCGAAGCACTACGTGAGTCAGTGGGTTTCCAGTAGTCTGTACTTCATGTCCACGATATACAAAATGATGAGGATGCTGTGCCGCATAAACGGAATTTAACATAACAGAGAAGTCTCCACTGGTAGGATTTTTCATTCCTGATGCAACATCAAAGCCGCTGACAGTAAGCCGATGGTGCTGATCCTCTACAGAACGGGCTCCAATGGCAACGTAGGAGAGAAGATCTTCAACATATCCCCAGTTCTCTGGATATAACATTTCGTCAGCACAGGTAAGTCCGCTTTCGGAGATGGCACGAATATGCATTTTTCTCATTGCAATCAAACCTTCCAGCATATCAGGTGCTTTTTCTGGATCTGGCTGAGAAGCGATTCCTTTGTAACCTTCGCCAGTGGTACGTGGTTTGTTGGTGTAAATACGAGGAATAATGATAACACTGTCTTTGACATCTTCCTGAACTTTCACCAGACGGTTCACATAATCACAGACGGAATCTTCATTGTCGGCAGAACAAGGTCCGATAATTAGAAGGAACCGGTCATCTTTTCCAGTAATTACATCTGCGATCATCTGATCTCTTTTGGCTTTTAATTCTGTTAATTCTTTAGAAAGAGGATATTCTTTTTTGATTTCCTCTGGACTTGGTAATTCTTTTAAAAAATGAAAACTCATAATCTTTTCGCTCCTGTAATAAATTCATGTATACAACATCTTAATCGAAAAACCACATTCTGTCAATTTTTCCAGGGGATTTCTTGCATTCTAAACAGGAAATGCTATAATGAAACTCATCAAAAAATATCGAGGAATTGTTTTATGAATAAAAAATTAGTGATCAAAGGTAAAGTCATTGGAGAGGGAAGGCCATTGGTCTGTGTTCCAATTATGGAGAAAGGTCGACAGGAGATACTGGCAGAGGCAAAGAGGCTGGCGGATGTGCAGACGGAAATGGTAGAATGGCGGGTGGATGCTTTTGAAGAAGTGAATAGTCTAAATGCAATCCGGGATGTACTAAAGTCTCTGGGAGAAATTTTTACAGAAACTATTTTTGTCTATACGTTTCGTTCTAAAGCTCAAGGCGGTTTGGTGGAACTGGATGAGGAAAGTATCATAGATATTCATGAGGTTGCAGCAGAGTCAAAAGTGGTGGATTTGGTGGATATCGAATTTTTTACATCAGAAAACAAGAAAAGAGAAATCCAGAAGCTGCAGAAAATGGGAGTTTCTATTATTGCTTCTCATCATGATTTTCAGCAGACGCCAGACAAGGATACTATGGGGATTCTGTTAGAGAAAATGCTGGCAGGAGGAGCAGATATTGTAAAGCTGGCTGTTATGCCAAAAACAAGATTTGATGTATTGGCGTTGTTGGAAGTCACTGCAGAATTTAAAGAAAATTATTCAGATGTGCCTCTTGTTACCATGTCAATGGGGGCAATGGGGGGAATTTCCAGAGTGGCAGGAGAATATTTTGGTTCCTGCATTACGTTCGGGGCAGGAGCAAAGGCAAGTGCGCCTGGACAGATCGCCAGTGAAAAGTTAGGAACGATATTAAAAATTCTTCATGATTCTATTGTATAATTAAAAAAAAATAAATTTTCCCAGGTTTTGCTTTAATTTTTATGATAAAACTGATACACTAAAGATGTAGTAAAACAAAACCAATTAGGTTGTTATTACATAACTGTTCAAGTTTATCTGTAAAAGCATTAGGAGGGAAAATGGGAAAAGAAGATATTATAGACAAGAAACCAAGCAAATCAGAACTGTATATTATGAAGGTCATCTGGGATGCACCAGGTGAAATAACATTGCAATATGTGGCAGAAGAACTAAAGGAGAAATATGATAAGGAGTATGCCAGAACTACAATTGCTACTTTTTTAAAAAGATTGGAAGAAAAAGAATATATTCATCAGGAAAAAAGAGGTCGATATACTTATATCACTCCAATTAAGAGTGAGAAAGCTTTCAAGGAAGCCATGATGTTGGATACAATGAATGTATGGTTCAAGGGAGATCTTTTCAGTATGTTTACTTTTCTGATAAAACTTGATATGTTTACGAAAGAGGAAAGAGATATTGTGGCACGAATGCTGGATGATATGTTAGCAGAGTGCGAACGAGCAGAGGAAGAAAAGAACAAAAAAAGTCAGTAACCATTCAATACAGAACTGAATACATGTATCACAAACAGAAAAAGAAAACAGCAAACCATAGATGGGATGCTGTTTTTTTAGCGTTCAATACAATATATCTTTTTAGCTATTCTATGCGTTATCTTTTGTATTCGTCGAATCGTTCATTATAAATTGATTAATCAGGCGATTAATTGTTCTTTTTTGAACGTGTATAATATGTTTTAGTAGATTGTTTTGGATTTCCAGTTCTTTGATTTTTCTTACCGTGCTGTTGTTGTTTTTCATACGTCCTCCTGAGTTATTGTATCAAACATTCCAATTATATAACAAACAACTACAAAATTACACACGTAAAATATTTTTTGGCAAAATTATCCAAAATAAGACACAAATTATAGTGTTTCCTTGGAATGAAAACCATAAATATAGTATATATGACTTTAAAGAATAGAAAACGTTGACAAGAATAGAAGATAGGGATATAATAATTTTGTTCTTATGTTAATTTTGTTGCATTTCCAAGCAGACATTCGTCTGATATTTCCAATAGTAAGTTGAATTGTATAGGGAAGTGGTATTGCTTGCTTAATATTGCAGTAAATGAAATACTGTAAGGAGGCAATTGAGAGTTTATGTTTTGTTTAAAAAACAAATGTTTAGTCGATATCTGGTTCATGAAAGGGTTGTTTACGGTCTTTTTTCTTTTCGTGATCTTGGCAGGTCTGCCAAAAGAGGAAGTGTTTGCATTTGATGGAGCTTTTTCTGGAAATGCTGAAAATTATTACAATAAGTATGGAGCAGATAATATGAAGTTTTTTTCGATTTCTGCCACAGATGGTAATATCTATTTTTGTTCAAGAGGAAAAACTTCGGCTTCCACAAGTGGTATAAAATATCGAACCGTTGGATGGCAGTTTCATCTTTATAATACCAGAACGGGCGCAAATGGATATCTTTATTATGCGTCTCATGGAAGTAAAATAAATCAGGTTGGGGATAGTGTTCATTCTTCTGATGGATATACTTATAACTTGTATTACATTACTTTGAACGAAGGATTGAAAGAAAGGCTTGATTCCAGTTGGGAAAACGCTTTTATAGCAGGAGAAGTGGAATTAGAAGTCAATGCTTGTATGACTACGGTGGTTAATGGCGTTTTGAAAGGGACAATTGATGATAATGGAAACACTACGGGAACGGTATATAAGACCTATGATGGGATTAGCAATGCTGCCAATTGGTCAAGCAGTTCTAAAACAACGCTACAGACTTATTTTAATAAAAGCATTGATGGATTGTTTCATGAAATTACAATTACAAAGGGAAGTGGAATTAGTAGTACATCTGGATCTGGAACCTATTTGTATGGAACCAAAGTACCAATTATAGCAACCTTGTCCACTGGGTATCAGTGGAATGCCAATCGAGGAAGCAAGTGGACTGGATCAGATGGATATTCTAGTATCATCCAGAATTCTTTTTATACTATTGGAAAGAATAATGTCACGTTGACGGTAAATGCCAGCGCAAAGCAGGTAACAGTAAATTTTTATAGAAATTGTGGAGAGAATGATCAAGGGGTATACAGTGAGACCTATACCTATGGAGTAAGTGGGCAGAAGTTCGGAATGACATTGCAAGGGGAATATGCAGCCTGGGCAAAATGGAACTGGTCACCGGAAGGATATTATTATCCAGGAGATTATGATCATGGAGGTGGATGGGGTAAGTCTGCAACCGCGGATACAAGTGCATATTCCTTGAACAGCCAAGTCCTTGACTGGTGGATAGACAGCAATGCGCCAAGTGTTAATCTGTATATGGTGCGTCCGCCGAAACAGGTAACCGTAAATTTTTATAGAAATTATGGAGAAAATGATCAAGGGGTATATAGTGAGACCTATACCTATGGAGTAAGTGGGCAGAAGTTCGGAATGACATTGGAAGGAGAATATGCAGCTTGGGCAAAATGGAATTGGTCGCCAGAAGGATATTATTATCCGGGAGATTATGCTCATGGAGGAGGCTGGGCAAGATCTTCCACAGCGGAAACGTGCTCATTTGCTTTGTGTAACGATGTATTGGATTGGTGGATTAATAGTAATGCGCCAAGTGTAGATCTGTATATGGTTCGTCCGCCTAAACCGGCAAACTCTACTGCTGCGTACAAGGTATATCATTATCTGATGGAACCTGATGGAGAAAACTATAGTCTCTGGAAAACTGATGAAGGAACGGAAGCGGGAGGAAGTATTTTACAGATTTCGGATCTGGTTCTTTCTCCAAAAGGGTTTCGTGTACCAGAAGAAATGGGTGTAGATGAGGAAAAAGTGACAAGCACCACATTGAAAGAAGAGGACACTACGGAGATTTATTTATATTACGAGAGACTAAAATATCAGTTGAAGGTATCGCCAGGATATGGGATTGATGATGTACAGATAAATGGTAAAAGTATACAAAAACAGGATATATATTTTGGCGAAAATGTAACGATCAGCGCTTTGGTAAAAAATGGTTATCAATGGGATTCGTCTGCGGGGTGGACGGGGACTCTCCCATCTGGTGAACAGAATTATTCTTTTATAATGCCGGATGAAGATGTGGATATGATAGCCAGCGCTGTTTTGATTTCTTATGACATAGTTTATCATTTGGATGGAGGAACAGTCACTGGAAATAAGGAACATTACACAATAGAAGATACTTTTATATTGAAAAATCCGGTAAAAGAAGGATTTGAATTTCAAGGCTGGACGGGAAGTAATGGAGAGGATCCTCAGATTGTGGCTACAATTGAAAAAGGAACTACTGGAACACTGGACTTTTATGCCAATTGGGAACAGCAAGCCTATTATTTGGCAGTTAGTTGTTTCTTAAATGGAACAGAGGAGAAACATTTGTTGGAAAGTCTTTATGATACAGAAGCTGATCGAAATATAGGATCTTTTGATGTGTGGATAAAAAAAACAGGAGAAGACTGGTATCAGGATGCGGTTCATGTGACCGATTACAGCAAGAGGCTTCCTTATGGGACACAGTGGAAAATTCAGAATATTGCGGGAGAAATTTATGAAGACATGCTGTATTCATGGGATGGAATAAGAACTGGGGAAAAAGGGGAGCAGTCCTGGCCGGAAGAAGTAGAACAGGAAGCGTCTATAGAAGGAACTATAAGGGAGACTCAGTGGATCGTTCCAGTTTTTACTTCCTGGTATGAAACGATTCTGGATTCACAGGGGGCGACTGTCCCAGGAACAGAAAAAATATGTCATACAATTTGTAAACCAGCATATTATAAAGAGGTAGGGACAAATAGTGCACTTGAGATAATTATGATTCCTCAAAAATTTGGCTTTGCGTTCCAAGGGTATTTTACAGAAAAAAATGGATCTGGGATACAATATATAGATTCCAAAGGGAATTTTATGAATGATCTGTATGCCCAGAATAAAAGTCAACGATTGTATGCATGGTGGACATCAGAACCACCGGAAATTTCAGCATTTGCTTCTTATTTTTCTTTGGAAGAGGCAAGAAAAGGAAAAATTACAGAGGAAAAGCTTCTTACGATGGCGGAAGCCTGGGATAAAGAAGAAGGGAAACTTCAGACTGGAAATCATAGTGGGACAATCTTTGGAGTGGAAGAATTTGATGCGTATCAGTTTCTTTCCCTGGAAAAAGGGGCTGTTGTACCTATTACCTATGTGGCAAAGGATCAGGCGGCAAATGTCTGCAAAGAGACGGCTTATGTTTATGTCGTAGATACGAGACCGCAGTTTCTGACAAGCTCTGGAGATAAAATTCGTTTTATTAGTCAGGATTATTTGGAATGTGAGGAAAATCAAGGTGGACTAATGCAACGATCTATCTGGAAAAAAGAGGATTTTTATAAAATTCTCTGGAATTGTGTAAAGAGTTAATTTTCATTTTATGGTAAAAGTGACAATTTTTTTTGAAATTTTCATAAATTTTTAAGTGCACAATTTACAAAGAACTGAAGATGTGATAACATAAATACAGATGAGTTCAAATGTAACTTAATACATAAAGGGGGACATTATTTATGGCAAAAGAACTTGTTGCAATGCTTCTTGCTGGTGGTCAGGGATCCAGATTGTATGCATTGACACAAAAACTTGCAAAACCGGCGGTTCCATTCGGAGGAAAGTATCGTATTATCGACTTCCCATTATCCAATTGTGTGAATTCCGGAATCGATACAGTTGGCATTTTAACCCAGTATCAGCCATTGGTTCTGAATGAATATATCGGCAATGGCCAGCCTTGGGATTTAGACCGCTTATACGGTGGTGTGCATGTGCTACCACCATATCAGAAGGCCTCAGGTTCCGATTGGTACAAGGGAACTGCAAATGCAATTTATCAGAACATTTCATTTATCGAGAGATATGATCCAGAGTATGTAATTATTCTTTCTGGTGATCAGATCTGCAAACAGGATTACAGTGATTTCCTGAGATTCCACAAAGAGAAAGGAGCTGAGTTCTCTGTAGCAGTTATGGAGGTACCATGGGATGAGGCTTCTCGTTTCGGACTTATGGTTACAGATGATACGGATCGTATCACAGAATTCCAGGAGAAACCAAAGCAGCCAAAATCCAATCTGGCATCTATGGGTATTTACATATTTAACTGGGATATTCTGAAGAAATATTTGATCGAAGACGAAGCAGATCCAAATTCCGAGAATGACTTTGGTAATAACATTATCCCGAATCTTCTTCGTGATAATCGTAAGATGTATGCTTATCGTTTCAGTGGATACTGGAAGGATGTTGGAACCATCCGTTCTCTCTGGGAAGCAAATATGGAAGTATTAGATCCAGAACATAGTGGCATCAATTTGTTTGATGAAGATTGGAAGATCTATAGCCGTAACAGTGGTATGACCGGTCATTTTGTGGGAGAAAATGCTTTGGTGGAGAATTCCATGATTACCGATGGATGTAAGATTAAAGGAACTGTTAAACATTCCATTCTTTTCTCTGGTGTAGTAGTAGAAGAAGGTGCATTAGTAGAAGATGCAGTTATCATGGGCAAGACTGTAATTAAGTCTGGTGCAGTTGTAAAACACTGTATTATAGCAGAAAAAGCTGAAATTGGGGAAAATGCAGTTGTAGGTGAAACTCCTGCTGATGGTGAGGCTGGTGAAGTTGCTACCATTGCATCTCATGTTAAGATTGGTGCAAATGCCAAGATCGGACCAAATGCTATGGTATATGAAGATGTTAAGGAGGGCGAAGAACAATGGTAAATTCAAAGGCAGAAGCTCTGGGAATTATTTTCCCGAACAGTTATGATTCCCTTGTTCCAGAACTGGTTACCGAACGTCTGATGGCATCGATTCCTTTTGCAGGACGTTATCGTATGTGTGACTTTTTAATTTCCAGCATGGTACATTGCGGAATTGATAATATTTCCTTGATCGTTCGTAAGAATTATCACTCATTAATGGATCATTTGGGATCAGGACGTGAATGGGATTTGGCAAGAAAAAAAGGTGGCTTGAATATCATTCCACCATTTGCGCAGAAATCCGTTAAAGTATATGAAGGAAGAATTGAAGCGTTAGAGAGCATCAAGAACTATCTGAAAAGACAGAGTGAGAAATATGTAGTAATGTGTGATGCAAATATTGCGGTGAACTTTGATTTTAATGCATTGATCAATGCGCATATGAAGAGCGGCGCAGATGTTACTATTGTATATCGCGAGCAGGAGATTCCAGAAGTATTTAAGAAACCGAACAGTAACATCTCAGATTTATATTATTCATTTGATGTCTGTGATGGTAGAATCAAAAGGATCTATATTAATTCCAAGCAGTCTGGTATAACAAATTTCAGTATGAATATTTATGTGCTGGATAGAGAGAAACTGATAGAGCTTGTAGAAGAAGCGTATATGCATGGATTGTCATATTTTACCAGGGATATTTTGTGCCCACAGGTAGATACTTTAAATATTCAAGGTTATCGTTATGATGGATATGTAGCTCATATTCATGATATGAAGAGTTACTTTGAAGAGAACATGAGACTTCTGAAAGAAGAGAATCTTCAGTCGCTGTTTGAAGGCAATCAGATTTATACGAAGATTCGTGATGATAACCCGACACGTTATGTCAACGGATCTAAAGCAAAGAACGTATTAATTGCCGACGGATGTGTGATTGAAGGTGAAGTAGAAAATAGTATTCTATTCAGAGGTGTTCATGTTGGTAAAGGTGCAAAAGTTAAGAATTGCGTACTGATGCAGGATACCGTAGTGGAAGCAAATGCTAGTGTAGAGTATGTTATTACTGATAAGAATGTAAAGATTTCCGAAGGAAAATCCTTAACTGGTAATGACTCTTTCCAGGTGTACGTTGCAAAGAATCAGACAGTATAAAAATGGACTGAATGCACCCCCCCCGGAGGAAGCGGCGCTGTGAAGTAATAATTTCTTTTTTGGGTTTCCAAATTGCCAATAGTCTGTTATAATAATTGGAGAATAACACCGAGGAGGCATTAATAATGGCTGAGAATAGGAAAACATTTAAGATAAAATCAGATCCGTTAGGAGAGGTTAAGATTGCTGATGAAGTAGTTGCAATCATCGCTGGACTTGCTGCAACAGAAGTTGACGGTGTAAGCTCCATGGCTGGTAATATAACCAATGAGATTGTAAGCAGACTTGGAATGAAGAATCTTTCTAAGGGAATTGTGGTTGAAATTCTTGATGAAGAGGTAAAAGTAGACGTGGCAATTAATATTGCTTACGGATTTAGTATTCCAGAAGTATCTTCCAAGGTACAGGATCGAGTTAAGACTGCTGTTGAGAATATGACAGGATTAACCGTTGCTGTGGTTAATGTAAGAATTGCAAGTGTTGATATGACTGGTGATAATTAATACTTTTTTATTAGAGAAAATTGTAGTATAATAAAGAGTGTCTTAGATTTTAAGACACTCTTTTTTGATAAGATTGAGCAACGCAGATTCTGTGTGCTTTTCTGAATTAATACAAACAGTGAGGAATAGTCATGACCAGAAGAGAAATACGTGAAAATGTTTTTAAAATGCTGTTTCGTGCAGAATTTCATGAAGCGGAAGAAATGAATGAGCAGGTATCTTTTTTTGAGGAAGAGTTATCTGAGGCAAAAGAAGATGAACTTGCATATATGACCAATAAAAGCAATGAGATCCTGGCACGTATACCAGAAATTGACAAGGCGGTTAATGAAGTCTCCGAGGGATGGAAGACCAGCAGAATGGGTAAAGTAGACTTAAGTATAATCCGGCTTGCAGTGTTTGAGATTAAATATGAGGAAGAGATACCAACAAAAGTTGCAATTAACGAAGCGGTAGAACTTGCCAAGAAATATGGTACAGATTCTTCATCTTCTTTTGTAAATGGTATTTTGGCTAAGTTTGCATGACAAAGAATATTTATTCCGTTGGACAGGTAAATGCTTATATCAAGAATATGTTTTCTCAGGATTTTCTTCTGCAGCAGATTTCTGTAAAGGGAGAAGTGTCTAATTGTAAATATCATACCAGTGGGCACATATACTTTACTATCAAAGATGAGAAAAGCGCTATGAGCGCTATTATGTTTGCAGGAAACCGAAGAGGGCTGGCTTTCCCTATGAAAGAAGGGGATAAAGTAGTAGTGACAGGTTCCATCGAAGTCTATGAGCGAGACGGAAAATACCAGATTTATGCCAGAGAAATTACAAGAGATGGTATGGGCAATTTATATCTTAAGTTTGAGACCTTAAAAAGGGAACTGGAAGAAATGGGGATGTTTGCTCAGGAATATAAGCGTCCTATTCCGAAGTATGCTAGAACTGTAGGAGTGGTAACGGCTCCAACTGGAGCAGCGGTTCAGGATATTCGTAATATCTCTTCCAGAAGAAATCCTTACGTGCAGTTGATCCTATATCCAGCACTGGTGCAGGGAGAAGGAGCAGCTTCTAGTATTGTAAATGGAATCCGGGCATTGGAACGGATGAAAGTGGATGTTATCATTGTTGGCAGAGGCGGAGGTTCCATTGAGGATTTATGGGCATTTAATGAAGAAATTGTGGCAAGAGCCATTTTTGACTGCTCTATTCCGATTATTTCTGCTGTGGGGCATGAAACAGACTGGACCATTGCTGATTTTGTCTCTGATTTAAGAGCACCGACACCTTCCGCAGCAGCAGAACTGGCAGTGTTTGATTATGAACTTGTAATGAGACAACTTCAGACAGCAAAGGAACGCTTAGACGGAAAGATGAAAGATAAACTGATTCGTACCAGAGAACGGGCGAATTTTATGCATACCAGAATTCGGTATTTAAATCCTGTCAATCAGTTGAATGAAAAACGACAGCGGTTAATGGGATGGGAAGAAAAGCTGGAAGAAGTCCTGAAATGGCAGTTCAGAGAGAAAAGGCATAAACTGCAGCTCTTGGCAGGAAGACTGGAGGGCTGTTCTCCAGTAAAGAAACTGTCTGGTGGTTATGCTTATATTCAGACAGCAGAGAATAAGCCCCTGCTTAAGGTGGCTATGGTGGCTCCGCAGGAAGAGCTGACCATATATTTAACAGATGGAAGTCTGAAAGCAACGGTAACGGAGGTTAAGGAAAATGAGCCAGAAAGCGGAAAATAAAGAAATTTCTGTAGAAGAACATTTTTCAAGGATAGAAGAAACCATTGAACAAATGGAACGGGGAGATATTTCCCTAGATCAGTCTTTTTTGTTATATCAGAATGGTATTAAGGAAATTAAAGCAGTGAATGAGATGTTAGATGCCATGGAGAAAGAAATGCTTGTGATAAGCCAAGAAGGAAGTTTGGAGGAGTTCTAATGAATATAGAAAAGGAAATCATGGAACGAGGAGAAAGTATCAACTTGCTCCTGGAAAGTTATCTTCCAGAGGAAACAGGATATCAGAAACGGATTTTCGAAGCTGTCAACTACAGTATGTTGGCAGGAGGAAAGAGGTTACGACCAATGCTGATGCAGGAAACCTATCGTCTTTTTGAAGGTAAATCTCAGGCAATCATGTCTTTTATGGCGGCCATTGAAATGATTCATACCTACTCACTGGTGCATGATGACCTTCCAGCAATGGACAATGATGAATTCCGAAGAGGAAAGAGAACAACACATGCAGTCTATGGAGAAGCCATGGGGATTTTAGCAGGAGATGCACTTCTGAATTTTGCCTATGAGACGGCTGCGGGGGCTTTTGAAATTGAACCAGATAATCCTGCTGTTGGAAAGGCGTTGATGGTGCTTGCAAAAAAAGCTGGCGTTTATGGAATGGTAGGTGGTCAAGTTGTTGATGTTGAAGGTGAAAAGAAGCTGGAAAACGTGGAAATGACCAGAGAAAGATTGGATTTTATTTACCGCCTTAAAACAGGTGCTTTAATTGAGGCTTCCATGATGATTGGCGCGATTTTGGCAGATGCATCTGCAGAAGATGTAACAAAAATGGAGCAGATTGCTGCAAAGATAGGGCTTGCTTTCCAGATTCAGGATGATATTTTAGATGTTGTTGGAAACGAAGAAGAACTGGGAAAACCAATTGGAAGTGACGAGAAGAACAACAAAGTTACATATGTAACCTTTGAAGGCCTTAAAAAGGCACAAGAAGATGTTGCACGGTTATCCCAGGATGCAGTTTTATTACTGGAGTCTATTGATGCAGATACAGAATTTTTGAAAGAATTGATCCAATATCTGATTCACCGTACAAAGTAAAGCTTTAGGGGTGTAATATGATTTTAGATAAGATACAGAAGGAAAACGATATAAAGAAACTTTCAGAGGAAGAACTTGTTTTACTGAAAGAAGAAATTCGAAACTTTCTGATAGAAAGTATTTCTGAAACCGGGGGACATCTGGCTTCGAACCTGGGAGTGGTAGAACTTACTATAGCTCTTCACCTAACGTTTGATCTTCCAAAAGACAAGATTATCTGGGATGTGGGGCATCAGTCTTACACTCATAAAATCCTTACTGGAAGAAGAGAGGGATTTTCTTCTTTAAGACAGTATGGGGGAATGAGCGGTTTCCCAAAGACCAATGAAAGTGAAAGTGATTGTTTTAATACAGGCCATAGTTCTACTTCCATTTCTGCAGGGCTGGGATTAGCCCAGGCAAAAGAAATAACAGGAGAGCAATATCATGTGATTTCGGTTATTGGAGATGGAGCGCTGACGGGAGGAATGGCTTTTGAAGCGTTAAATAATGCTTCTCGATTAAAGACCAATTTTATTGTAGTGTTAAATGACAATAATATGTCTATTTCTAAAAATGTAGGCGGTTTAAACCGGTATTTATCAGGATTTCGTACTGCCAATGCATATCAGGATTTCAAAAATGGAGTTATGAATTCTTTGAATCGGATTCCAGTTTATGGAGAGGGCATGGTGCGTCGAATTCGTAATGCCAAAAGCGGCATTAAACAGTTATTTGTTCCAGGCATGTTATTTGAGGAATTGGGACTTATGTATTTAGGTCCTGTAGATGGAACTAATATTTCTGCCATGCGGAGGATTTTGGAAGAGGCCAAGAGAGTGGAAGGACCGGTTCTGGTTCATGTTATAACCAAGAAAGGGGCAGGATATGCGCCAGCCGAACGTCATCCATCCCGTTTTCATGGAGCAGAACCGTTTGAGATTGAGACAGGCCTTCCAAAACACCGTCGTGCCAAGGCAAACTATACAGATGTGTTTGGAACGGTCATGCATAAGCTTGCAGAGAGAAATCGGAAGGTAGTGGCTATTACGGCAGCTATGTCGGAAGGCACTGGATTAAAACGTTTTGCGAATATGTATCCAGACCGGTTTTTTGATGTGGGAATTGCAGAGCAACATGCGGTGACTTTTGCAGCGGGATTGGCAAAAGCAGGATTGATCCCTGTATTTGCAGTGTATTCTTCCTTTTTACAGAGAGCCTATGATCAGGTACTTCATGATGTATGTATTCAGAATCTGCCAGTGATCTTTGCCATTGATAGAGGAGGATTGGTAGGAAGCGATGGAGAGACACATCAGGGGATTTTTGATCTGTCCTATTTGTCTACGATTCCGAATTTGACGATTATGGCTCCGAAAAATAAATGGGAGCTTTCCGATATGATGAAATATGCGGTAAAGCTGGGAGCACCGGTAGCACTCCGGTATCCAAGAGGAGAGGCTTACGATGGTCTGAAAGAGCATAGAGCGGTAATCTCACAGGGAAAAAGCGAACTGATTTTCAAAGGTAGTCAGGTCGCAATTATGGCATTGGGAAGTATGGTGCCAGTGGCATGTCAGGTTCGGGACATGCTGCAGGAATATGAAATCGAGACCACTGTGATCAATGCACGTTTTGCTATGCCTTTTGACAAGGAAGTAATTCAGGATTTGGAAGGTGAGCATAATCTTCTTGTGACCATGGAAGAAAACGTGGCAAGCGGTGGGTTTGGAGAACATATTTGTGCTTTTGTAAAAGAAGAGGAATTGGATATTTCTGTTCTTCCAATTGCCATACCAGATGGATATGTAGAGCATGGAAATGTAAGTATTTTAAAAGAAAAGTTAGGTCTGGATGCAGATTCAGCTTCTCTTAGAATTTTAAAAGCGCTGCAACAGAAATAGATGGAATGGATAAAGAGTAATGAAAGAAAGATTAGATGTGTTATTAGTAAATCGAGGTCTGGCACCTTCCAGAGAAAAGGCCAAGACCATGATTATGGCAGGAAATGTTTTTGTAAATAATAACAGGGAAGATAAAGCCGGATCTACATTTCCAGAGGATTGTGTGATTGAAATTCATGGAACGACCTTAAAATATGTAAGTCGGGGAGGCTTAAAACTGGAAAAAGCCATGACTCATTTTGGTGTGGAACTGGAAGGTAAGGTTTGTATGGATATTGGTGCTTCCACAGGAGGGTTCACCGATTGCATGCTGCAGAATGGAGCAGTGAAAGTCTATGCGGTAGACGTAGGATATGGGCAGTTTGCCTGGAAACTTCGTCAGGATCCAAGAGTCGTTTGTATGGAGAAGACCAACATCCGTTATGTAACACCAGATCAGATTGATGACCCATTAGATTTTGCTTCTGTGGATGTTTCTTTTATTTCTCTGACTAAGGTCTTAGGTCCAGCAAGAGAACTGTTAAAAGAGAATGGGCAAATGGTATGCCTCATCAAACCACAGTTTGAGGCAGGCAGAGAGAAAGTTGGGAAAAAAGGAGTAGTACGGGATAAGAAGGTGCATGAAGAGGTGATAGAAAATGTGACCCAGTTTGCACTTTCCAATGGATTTTCCATTCACGCTTTGGAATATTCTCCAATCAAAGGACCAGAAGGAAATATTGAATATCTGGTCTATATTGAAAAATCAGAAGAGTCGGTGCAGGCTGAGCAGGTGGATATCCATGCTGTGGTCGAAGCGGCACATGGGGAGCTTGATAAATAAAAATGAAAAATTTTGCTGTAATTACCAATGCATTTAAAGATGAAGGCATGCAGTTTTCAAATGAAATCGCAGATTATATTAGGGAACGAGGCGGAAAAGTTACGGTATTAGCCAGCTATGCCGGTTCCAAAGAAGAGACCTTTGAGCTTTCTGATATTTCAGAAGATACAGAAGGGATTCTGGTCTTAGGAGGCGACGGAACCTTGATAAGGGCCGCTACAAAAGTGGAGGAACGGGCTATTCCGTTAATTGGAGTAAATCTGGGAACCTTAGGTTATTTGTGCGAATTGGAAAAGACTACAGTATTTCAGGCAATTGACCGTTTAATGGAAGATTCCTATATGATGGAAGAGCGTATGATGCTGACTGGTCATAAAGAGGGAGAAAGCCAGAGGAAATGTGCCTTAAATGATATTGTTATCCATAGAGGCGGAAGCCTTTCTATCTTAAAACTGAATGTCTATGTAAATGGCGAACTGTTAAGTACATACCATGCAGATGGTATGATTGTAGCAACACCTACAGGGTCTACTGGATATAACATGTCCGCCGGCGGGCCGATTGTAGAGCCGCAGGCGAAGATGCTGCTTCTTACCCCAATCAATGCTCATAATCTGAATTCTAAGAGCATTGTGCTGGGAGCAGAGGATAAAGTAGAAATCGAGATAGCCAACCGCAGATTTGAAGAGGATGAACAGGCTGCAGTCAGCTTTGATGGAGATCATATGAATTGTCTGGAAGTGGGAGATCGGTTCGTGATTTCCAAGGCAGAGTCTGTGACCAAAATAATGAAGTTAAATAAAAGAAGCTTTTTGGAAATCATGCGTAAAAAAATGGAGACCTATACCTAGGGGGCAAATATGAAGACCAGAAGACAATCAAAAATTATAGAGCTAATCAGAAAATATGAGATAGAGACTCAGGAAGAATTGTCTGCCTATCTTGTAAAAGAAGGATTTCAGACGACCCAGGCAACCGTTTCCAGAGATATTCGGGAATTAAAGTTGACCAAAATTTCCATGAGTAATGGAAAACAAAAATACGCAGTGATAAATGACAGTGGAGAGGATCTGACCGATAAATATAATCGGATTTTCCGGGATGGTTTTGTATCAATGGATATGGCACAGAACATTCTGGTAATTAAGACCGTTTCTGGCATGGCAAGTGCAGTATGTGCCGCCATGGACGCTATGGATATGAAAGAAATTGTGGGTTCCATTGCCGGAGACGATACCATTATGTGCGCAGTAAGAACAGTGGAAGATACTGTATCTATTATGAAGAAATTGCGCAAAATTGTAGAAGCATAAGGTTTCTATGTAAACTTGGAAAACTTTATGTAAGCGCTGGCAGGCGCAACTTTGATTTGGCCGATGGCGGGAGAGTAGAAGGAGTTAAAATGTTACAAAATCTACATGTGAAGAACCTTGCATTAATTGATGAATCAGAAGTGGAATTTTCTAATGGCATGAATATTTTATCGGGAGAGACTGGAGCCGGAAAATCCATTATCATAGGTTCTATCAACCTGGCACTGGGAGAAAAAGTACAAAAGGAAATGCTTCGGGATAACGGAGAAAGTGCTTTTGTGGAACTGATCTTTTCAGTAGAAGACGAGAAAACAAAAAAAGCGTTAGAAGAACTGGATATAGAGTTAGAGGATGACCAGGTCATCTTAAGCAGAAAAATTACAGCAGGAAGAGCAGTAGGACGGGTGAATGGAGAAGCAGTTTCGGTATCCCGGATGAAAGAAATTGCTTCCGTGCTGATTGACATTCATGGACAGCATGAGCACCAGTCACTTTTGTCCAAGAAGAAACATCTGGATATTCTGGATGAATATGCCAAGGAAGAATTAGCAGAGAAGAAAGAAAAAATGTCTCTGTTATATCAGCAGTATAAGAAAGAAAAAGAGGAATGGGCAAACTCCAATGTGGACGTGGAAGAACGAAACCGTGAACTTTCCTTTTTAGAATATGAAGTCAAAGAAATCGAGGACGCTCATCTGGCAGTGGGAGAAGATGAGTCGTTAGAAGCAGATTTCCGAAAATTTTCCAATGGGAAGAAAATTATGGAAGCAATGCAGGAGTCCTATGGATTAACTGGCGAAGGAATGGAGTCAGCTTCAGAGTTATTGAGCAGAGCCCTTCGGGAGTTGGCTTCTGTCTCTGGATACGATGAAAAAATCCAGACTATGGAGCAGGAATTAATTGAAATCGATAACCTGCTCAGTGATTTTAATCATGAGCTCAGTGCTTATCTGTCAGATGCAGAATTCGATGATGAGACATTTTATGAAGTAGAAAAAAGGCTGGATCTGATCAATCACTTAAAATCAAAATATGGGGCTGATATTCCTGCAATTTTGCAGAATTTGCAGGAGAAACAGGACAGAATTCAGGTTTTAAGTGATTATGAGCAGTATTTGGCAAAGTTGGAAGCGCAGCTGGATAAGACCAAAAAAGTATTATCCGCGGTGTGTCAGGAAGTTTCTGAAATTCGAAAGAAATATGCAGTGGTTCTTTGCAAGGCAATTACAGATGCATTAAAGGATCTGAATTTCCTGGATGTGCAGTTTACCATGAATTTTGAGACTCTGGGAGATTTTACTGCCAATGGAGTAGATGATGCAGAGTTCATGATTTCTACCAATCCGGGAGAGCCAGTGAAACCACTTGGAAAAATTGCTTCCGGTGGTGAACTTTCTAGAATCATGCTGGCGATCAAGACTGTAATGGCCGGAAATGACCATATTGGTACTTTGATCTTTGATGAAATTGACAGTGGAATCAGTGGACGTACAGCGCAGATGGTGTCTGAAAAAATGAATCTTCTGGGAAAATCCCACCAGATTATCTGCATCACTCATTTACCTCAGATAGCGGCTATGGCAGACAGTCATTATCTCATTGAAAAATTCGTAGAGAATCAAAATACCCATTCCAGAATTCATAAATTGGGAGAGGAAGATTCTGTCAAAGAACTGGCCCGAATGTTAGGCGGTGTGGAAATTACTGATACCGTATTAGAAAGTGCTAAAGAAATGAAACATTTGGCTTACATGAAAAAATAATTTTTCCGCATACTATGTTTAGCTACGAAAGACAGGAGGAACATAGTATGCGGTCTTTTTTTACCCGTTTATATAAAAATTTATGTTGGATCTATGCTTGTGGGCTGATATGTTTTGGATATCAGCTTTTTCTTTCGGAAATTCCAGATAAAATTTATCTGTCGGAGGGGCAGGATTTAAAAATTGAGGCCAGTCTTCCGGTTACCGTTCGTGTAAAAGAGGAAACATCGGGGAAAGAGGTTATGCGTGAAATTATCTGGAATGAAATAAAGGAGGAAGCAAAGGAATATTCTGCGGTATGTTATTTACTTGGATTTATTCCGATGAAGGAAATTGAAGTCAGTGTTGTGGCAGAACAGGCAGTTTATGCCAGTGGACGAGTGGTGGGGATTTATGAAGAGACCAATGGAGTTCTGGTTTTGCAGACGACTTCGGTGGAAGCTTTAAATGGAGTGGAGTATGAGCCTGCTGTTAACCGCATTTTGGAAGGAGACTATATTACCCATGTGAACCATGAGGAGGTTTCTAATAAAGAGGAACTGATCGAGCTGATCAATGAAAATGGTGCCCAGAAGATGACAGTAACCTTAATTCGCAAAAATGAAAGTATTGATGTGGCGGTGACCCCTGTTGCCGTAGAAGGTGATAAGTACATGCTGGGGCTTTGGGTCAAGGATGATATGGCAGGGATTGGAACCCTTACTTATTATGAAGGGGATGGCAGTTTTGGAGCATTAGGCCATGGGATTACAGATGGGGAAACTGGGCAGATTTTAAACACGGAAAAGGGAACGCTTTATCGCATGTCACTGGCTGGAATCCAAAAAGGAAAAAAAGGAGAGCCCGGAGAATTGCAGGGACTGATCTATTATGGAAAAACCAATACGCTGGGATCTATTTCCACGAACTGTAAAGAAGGAATTTATGGGACACTGCAGGAGGACGATCTGGACAAATTCTGTATTCAGGATCAACTGTATCCCGTAGCATATAAGCAGGAGATTAAACAAGGGAAAGCATACATTTTATCGGATATTTCCGGCGAAGTGACTTCTTATGAAATAGAGATTTCAGGAGTGGATTATGAACCGGTGGAATTAAATAAAGGGATTAGGTTCACGGTGACGGATTCTAAGCTGTTGAAACTGACCGGAGGGATTGTGCAGGGAATGTCGGGTTCGCCAATTATTCAAAATGGGCGAATTGTGGGTGCTGTGACACATGTTTTAGTGAATGATCCAGCTAGAGGATATGGGATTTTTATAGAGAATATGCTGGAGCATTGAGAACGTGCGGTGGGACGAGAAAAAGACTTCTGGAAAGCTTGCTTACCATGAAGTCTTTTTTGATGTACCAACATACGGCGAAAGCCGTACATGAGCA
>JBGVLD010000058.1:0-4898 GCA_045124075.1 Agathobacter sp. | reverse complement strand
AAAAGGAGAAGTCATTGGACTGATCAGAAGCGGAGAGCATATGATCTGTGTGGCGGATGAGAACCAGCTTATGCCGGATTATGAATCTTTTGGTTTTGCATACATTTCACCGGAGAAATTAGAAGCGTGTCTGGGAACAGCGTTTTATCCGCAGATTAATGTGATTTCTGATATGGAAAAAGCGGAACTGGAAGAAGCGGTAAAAGATGCTCTTGGCAAGACAATCCTGGTAACATCAAAAGATGAGCATATTTCTTATGCAGGAGCAAAAAGTGAAGCAGAAGAAGGCAAGACAATGGGATCCATTTTGCCGGTATTGTTTTTGGCAATTGCAATTTTGACAATGATTACCACGATGCATCGAATTGCAGCCAATGAAAAAGTGCAGATCGGAACATTGAAAGCTCTTGGTTTTCGAGATCGTAGAATTCTTCGTCATTATACTTCTTATGGTTTGTTCATCGGACTCATTGGAACGGCAATCGGTATCGTACTAGGTTATGCAATCGCTGCCATTGTAATTAGTCCGACTGGAATGATGAGTACCTATTTTGACCTTCCGGAATGGGCACTGGTTATGCCGTCATTTTGCATTCCGGTCATTATTGTAACGGTCTTATTTTTAACACTGATCAGTTATCTTTCTGTGAAAAAGATGTTAAAAGGCACGGCGGCAGATGCCCTTCGTCCTTATGCACCGAAAGCTATGAAGAAAAGTGTATTTGAGAAATTCATTTTCTGGGAAAAATTGCCTTTCGGTACCAAATGGAATGTGAGAGATATTCTCCGCCATAAATCCCGTTCCGCAATGACATTGATCGGTGTCATTGGCTGTATGCTTCTTATGGTAGGCGGGCTTGGTATGAAAGATACCATGGACCGATTTGTGACCATGTTAGATGTGGATGTAAATAACTATACTACAAAAATCAATTTGTCTGAATCAGCGGATAATGATGAAATAAAAGAGCTTGCAAAAAGTGTAAATGGTGACTGGCAGGCATCAGCTGGAATTAGTTATGAGGGCGAAACCGTTACACTGGAAATTTATCAGGCAGACAACAATAAAATTTGCTTCTTGACAGAAGATAATGAGCAAATAGAGCTGACAGACGACGGGGCATATCTTTGCCTGCGTCTTGAAGACACTGCAAAAATTGGAGAAACAATTGAATTTTCACCTTATGGAAGCGAAGAGACCTATCAAGTAAAAGTTGCAGGGTATATTCGTTCTCTTATGACAGAAGGTATCGTTATGACGGATACCTATGCTGACAGTATTGGTGTATCTTACCGTATTGGTTCCATCTATACAGACGAAACTTCAGAGGAAATTGAAGACTCTGTGTTGATTTCCGGCAAACAGGATAAGGATATGATTATGGAAACTTATGATTCCTTCATGGAAATAATGAATCTTATGGTAATGATCTTTGTGGTAGCAGCGATTATGCTGGGAACAGTAGTACTTTACAATCTTGGAGTGATGAGTTATGTGGAGCGTTATCGGGAACTTGCGACCTTAAAAGTACTTGGGGTCCGTGATAAGCACATAGGGAAACTTTTGATCAGTCAGAATATTTGGTTGACAGTCATTGGTGTACTGGTGGGACTTCCAGCAGGATTTGGAGTGCTGTATGCTTTGATTACTTCATTGGTAAGTGAATATGAGTTGAGCCTAACTGTTGGAGTGCTTACTTATTCTGTTAGTATCCTTCTGACTTTCGGGGTGTCCCTGATGGTAAGCTGGATGGTGGCGAGAAAGAATAAGAAGATCGATATGGTGGAAGCGTTGAAAGATGCAGAATAAAGGAGAAATTAATGGGATTAAAACCAGCTTGTGAAAGCAGAGATAGAGAAGAAAATACGAATTTTCAAAGAACAGAAATGAAAAGAGAAATCATTATACAGAAGCTGCGGGAGCAAGGATGCCGTATCACAAAACAAAGAGAATTGCTCCTGAATGTGATTATGCAGGAAGAATGTGCCAGTTGTAAGGAAATCTATTATAAAGCAAGCTCATTAGATAAAAAGATTGGTACTGCTACCGTATATCGCATGATCAATCTTTTAGAGGAAATTGGCGCTATCAGCAGAAAAAACATGTATAAAATATCCTGTAGTATGGATTGTAATAAGCAAAATGCCTGTATTATTGAGTTGGATGATGATACCGTTTGCCAGCTTTCTGCCCAGAACTGGTATAAAGTCATTTCAGAAGGCTTAAAAGCCTGTGGATATGTAGAGGAACAGAAAGTAGTCAGCGTTATGGCAGATCCATGCTCAGAAATGGGCTGTTAATCAGGGGATAGGAAAACAGCATAAAAGTTAAAATGAACTTCCTGTGAATTAGAACACAAAATCTAATTTATGGGAAGTTATTTTTTTGGTAATATGGGAGTAGAAAAATTTTTGTAAAAATAACTGGGAGTTTTTGGAAGTTCCTCCGTCTATTAAGTAGAAAGGGAAGAAAGTCTCTTTCAGAAAGGAGTTGTTCATGGATAATGGTGCAAGTAGCTACCGCCGTTTCCTGAATGGAGATGACACGGGAATTGTTGAAATCATAAGGGATTATAAAGATGGATTGATTTTATATCTGAACGGAATCACCGGAAATATTCATACAGCAGAGGAAATTATGGAAGATACTTTTGTAAAGCTGGTAACGAAGAAACCCAGGTTTTCCGGAAAATCCTCCTTTAAGACCTGGCTTTATGCCATTGGGCGGAACAGGGCGTTGGATTATTTGAGGCGAGAAAAGAGAATTTCTCATCTGCCTCTGGAAGAAAGTGAAGAACTGTTAAAAGAAGAGCAGCTCTTGGAAGAATCTTACATATGGGAGACGGAAAAAATTGTAGTTCATAAGGCCTTGGGAAAATTGAAATCGGAATATAGGCAGATTTTATATTTAAAGTATTTTGAGGATTTTTCCAATGAGCAGGCGGCAAAGGTCATGAGAAAAAGTAAGCATCAGATAGAGAATCTTGTGTATCGGGCAAGGCTATCCCTTAAATCAGAATTAGAGAAGGAGGGCTTCGTGTATGAAAAATTATGAAGAAGTGGCACAGGATGTGTTTCGGCGGAGAGATGAATATCAGAAAAAAATGGCAAAGCGCAGAAAAATAGTCAAAAAAGCCGTTGTGACTTTCAGTTGTTTTTGTGTTGTGGCAGCAGGTGGCATATTTGCATGGCAGAATGGTCTTGTGAGTTCTATGGAGACAAAAAGCGGTCTGAGTGGAATCGATAATATTCAGGCAAAAAATCTTATGAAAGATGTGAAAACGAAAACTGTTTCTGGGAAAGAGGCAGATGAGAAATTTGAGGAGGCTTGTCTGGATTTCTCACTGGAACTGTTTCGGAAATCATTAGAGGATAGTGAAAAGAAGAATCTGTTAATTTCTCCGCTTTCCGTACAACTTGCTCTGGCGATGACTGCAAATGGAGCGGATGGAGAGACGAAATCCCAGATGGAAGATGTTTTGGCAAAAGGCATGACCATAGAGGAATTAAATAAATATTTGTATGCTTATAGAGAGTGCAAAGATAAATCTCAGCTGAAAATTGCAAATTCTATCTGGTTTCGGGATGATGAACAGAAGATTCAGGTAGAGGAAAGCTTTTTAGAGACCAATGCCAGTTACTATGATGCAGGAATTTTTGAAGCAGCTTTTGATGAACAGACGGTGGCGGATATCAATCAGTGGATCAGTAAAAATACGGATGGTATGATTGAGAATATGTTAGAAGAACTGGATGAAAATTCAGTGATGTGCCTGATCAATGCCTTGGCTTTCGAGGGAGAATGGGCAGAAGTCTATAACACAGATCAGATTTTCGATGGAATCTTTACTACGCAAGAAGGGGAAGAACAGAAAGTTTCCATGATGTCTTCTTCAGAAAATTATTATCTGGAAAATGAGAATTCCACCGGTTTTATCAAGAACTATAAGGATGGAAAATACAGTTTTGTGGCGCTTTTGCCCAAAGAAGGAATGTCTTTGGAGGAGTATGTTGCCGGCCTGGATTCGAAAACATTGCAGACGACTTTAGACAATGTGCAGAATAAAATGGTTTTTGCTAATCTTCCGAAGTTCAGTTATGAGTACAGTGTTTCTATGGAGAAAATTTTAAAGACCATGGGAATGGAAGCGGCTTTTGATACAAAAGAAGCGGACTTTTCTAAACTAGGAACCTCTAACGAAGGAAATCTCTATATTGGAGAAGTTCTTCACAAGACCTTTATCACGGTAGATGAGCTGGGAACAAAGGCTGGGGCTGCAACAATCGTAGAAATCTATACTGAGGGGGCAGCACTGGAAGAACCAAAAATTGTACATCTGGATCGGCCATTTTTCTATATGATTTGGGATAATGAGAACAATCTGCCTGTTTTTATGGGAACAGTCACAGATCTAAATGAATAATTTCATGGGGAATATGCCCTGCTGGGACTGGATAAAAAACAGTATCAGCAGGGTATTTTTTAGCAGGTAGAAATTGATTTACCTGCTATAATTGTGTATACTATAAATAATACATATTTTGGGAGGAAAAAATGGAGAAGACAGCATTATTTGAGAAAATCGGTGGCATCATGCATGGAGGGGATTACAATCCAGAGCAGTGGCTGGATCGCCCGGATATTTTAGAGAAAGATATCGTCATGATGAAAAAAGCAGGAGTAAACTGCGCGACTCTGGGAGTTTTTGCATGGTCCACGTATGAACCAAATGAGGGGGAGTATCATTTTGAATGGTTAAAAGAGATTATGGACAATCTCTACGCAAATGGAATTTATACGATTCTTGCAACACCTTCCGGAGCAAGACCAGCTTGGCTGGATGAGAAATATCCAGAAGCTATGCGGGTAGATTCTTATGGACACAGAGCACATCATG
>JBGVLD010000057.1:0-6610 GCA_045124075.1 Agathobacter sp. | reverse complement strand
GTAATCAGCAATCTTATTATGATGGCATGTCATATAACATCCCACGCCAGACAACTCATTATGGGACTTGGGAAGAGTAATGTATGGCGGCATATATTTGCAGATTTCTGTGAATTGTGCAGTCAATAAGTCATTATAAACTGGTTATTGAAATTCAAGGGGATGGTATGCCCTTTTGACCTATATGATTGACTGTAATTAGTGTGCAGCCTATAAAAATATAACTACATTTATAGGCTATTTTTTATAAAAATGGAACTTCACGGATTCAGGTATAAGTTTTTGTCTTATCCGAAAAAGACTTTTACCCGTTCCCAACTCATGGATGAATTCTGGGATGTGGAGTCGGCATCCGGACCAAGAGTGGTGGATGTGTATATGACAAAACTCAGGGACAAGTTTCGGGAGTGTAGTGATTTTGAAATTGTTACGGTGCATGGTCTGGGTTATAAGGCGGTGATAAAATGAATAGCAGGAAAATAGGCAGTGACATATGGAAATATATGATTTTTTTCATTTTAATTGCTTTTGTTGTAACCTGTAATTTCCTTTTATTTTTAAAATTTATGGATTTAAATGCAGAAGACGTAAAAAGAGCTGCTCCCATTACTATGGTAAACATCGTGATGATGACATTTTTATTCTGGATTCTTGATACGATTCGAAAAAGACAGATGATCACGAAACCGGTAAAGCGGATTCAAGAGGGAATCGACAGGGTTATAAGTGGAGATTTTTCTACCAGAGTGGAATACCTTTATGGAGAGGATAGCGAAAATGAATTTGATACCATTATAGTGGGATTAAATAAAATGATTGAAGAATTATCAGGAGTAGAGACTTTAAGAACCGATTTTATTGCCAATGTGTCTCATGAATTAAAGACTCCTTTGGCGGTAATTCAGAATTATGGAACTCTTTTACAGAATCCTGATTTAAGTGAGGAACAGAGAATTCAATATGGAAAGGCTATTCAGGAGCAGACAATGCGATTGTCAAATCTGGTCATGAATATTCTAAAACTAAACAAATTGGAAAATCAGCAAATTTATCCAAATGTAGAAAAATTCGATCTGGGAGAACAGCTTTGTGAATGTATGTTGGAATTTGAATCTGTATGGGAAGAGAAGAACATTGAACTGGATGTAAATCTTGAAGAAGAAATTCATGTTGAAGCTGACAAGGAACTGTTAAGTCTGGTATGGAATAACTTATTATCGAATGCTTTGAAATTTACAGAGCCGGAAGGAAAAGTTTCTTTATTTCTTTTGGGAGATGAAGAGTATGCTTATATCCAGGTAAAAGATACCGGATGTGGCATGAATCCTCAGACAGGACAGAATATTTTTAAGAAATTCTATCAGGGAGATACTTCTCATTCTGCACAGGGAAATGGCCTGGGACTGGCGTTAGTAAAAAGAGTCATAGATATTTGTGAAGGCGAAATTTCCGTAAGCAGTAAGTTGGGAGAGGGAAGTACCTTTACAGTGAAACTAAGGAGGAGGATCGATGGATAAGTGGAAGAAAATTCTTTGGAAGGAAAATAACAATGGGAGAAAATGAAAATTTTGAATATACCTATTCTGCTGTGCAGCAGGAGGAAATTGAAAAGATCAGAAAGAAATATCTTCCGAAAGAAGAAGATAAAATGGAACTTCTTAGAAAGCTGGATAAGGATGTAACAAAACCGGGAACCATATGTTCATTGGTTATTGGCATAGCAGGTTGCCTTTTATTTGGTTTTGGAATGTGCTGCACTATGGTGTGGGCAGAAACATTGTTCCTATTGGGAGTTATTGTAGGATGTGTGGGAATCGCTGTTATGGCAGTAGCTTATCCCGTGTTTAAGAAGGTCACAGAAATGCAAAGAGAAAAACTTGCACCGCAGATACTGGCATTGACAGAGGAATTATCCAAGTAGAGAAAGTTTGGGAGTTATAAACGGAAAGAACGGTTTATAGCTCCTTTTTATTATATGAAAAAGTTATAGCCAGTCATTCGTTATTTATATGACAAATAACGAAAAACCCATTGACAGTAAAAAAAGAGTGCAGTAATATAATAACACATTAAGCCTATTGAAATAGTAGGGAATGAAAAGATAGCATATAAACTACAAAGAGGTGATTGGTTTTGAAGCGAATTTTATGTTTTGGAGATTCCAATACATTTGGATATAAACCAGATGGAAATGGACGTTTCGATGAAAATATCAGATGGACAGCAAAAGTACAGAATCGGCTTGGAGCAGATTATCATATAATAGAAGAGGGATTATGTGGAAGAACTACCATTTTTGCTGATGAGCTTCGAATTGGGAGAAGAGGATTGGACATTGTAGGTCCTATTGTTGAGTCTCATAATCCGATTGATCTGTTTGTGGTCATGTTAGGAACCAATGATTGTAAGACACGAAATAAAGCATCAGCAGGAATCATAGCAAGAGGATTAGAACAGGTCATTGAACAGGCAAAACGGAGTGCTTCCAAGGAAATGAAGGTACTGGTGATTTCACCGATCCTTTTGGGAAAAGGAGTTGGTGAAGAGGAATTTGATCCGGAGTTTGATGAAGGATCAGAACGGATATCAAGGAGGCTTGCATCGGAATATGAAAAGATAGCTAAAGCAAATGGTTATTATTTTCTGGATGCATCAAAATATGCAGAAGCAAGTGCCATAGATAGGGAACATTTAGATGAAATTGGACATGAAAAAATGGCAGATGCAGTTTATCAGAAATTGACGGAAATTTTTTAGAGATTGATGGAGAGGACAATTAAAAATGACATTACAGCAGTTAAGATATGCAGTGGCAATTGCCGATCATAAATCTATGAATAAGGCAGCGGCAGAGTTATTTGTAACGCAACCAAGTCTGTCTAATACACTAAAAGACCTGGAAAATGAGATACATACGGAGATTTTTGAACGTTCTAATAAAGGAATTTCAATTACCCCGGAAGGAGAGGAGTTTTTAGGATATGCCAGACAGATGCTTGATCACTATCGTTTGATTGAAGAACGTTATGTGGAAAATTCCTCTTTCCGGAAAAAATTCAGTGTGTCCATGCAGCATTATACCTTTGCAGTGGAAGCCTTTATTGAAATGGCAAAAGAATTTGGTATGGAAGAATATGAATTTGCAGTTCATGAGACCAAGACCAGCGAAGTCATTGAGAATGTTCGGCGGAACCGAAGCGAAATTGGAATCATTTATAAAAATGAATTTAATTCTAAATTTATTGATAAGATTTTAAGAGAAAATGGACTGGAATTTATTCCGTTGTTTGACTGCCATATATATGTGTATCTGAGCAAGGGAAATCCTTTGGCGGAAAAAGAAATGATTGATTTTGAAGATTTGCAGCAGTATCCATGTCTTTCTTTTGAGCAGGGGGATAACAATTCTTTCTATTTTGCAGAGGAAGTATTAAGTACCTATGATTATAAACAGATTATTAAGGCAGATGATCGGGCAACCCTTCTCAATTTAATGGTAGGGTTGAATGGGTATACATTATGCTCTGGCATTATTTGTTCCGATTTGAACGGAGATGAATATGCGGCAGTTCCTCTGAATACAGAAGAGACTATGACTATTGGTTACATTAAGCATAAGAGAATGCCTTTAAGCAGATTGGGAGAAAAGTATATAGAAGAGGTATTGAAGTATAAGGAAAAAGTATTATAAGAGATGAAATTGAAACCTATTTTGGAGAAGTCGGAAGGAGTATTCTATCCATGCTATGCCTTGAAAAACATAATAATCCTATGGTAATATAGGATATATGGAGGTGGGTCATATGAAGATTTCTACAAGAGGACGTTATGCAATTCGTGTGATGATAGATTTGGCAGAACTTAATACAGGGGAATATACTCCTTTAATTGATGTGGCGAAACGACAAAATATATCCGAAAAATATCTGGAAATCATTGTATCCATGCTGGTTCGAAATGGTTTACTGACAGCTCTTAGAGGGAAGGGCGGAGGCTATAAATTGACAAAAAAACCAGAGGAATACACCGTTGGAAGTATCCTTAAAGTGACGGAAGGCTCTTTTGCAACAGTAGCATGCCTGGAAAGTGAGACAAATCAGTGTGAAAGAGCGGCTCATTGTAAGACCTTGAAATTATGGGAAGGATTGCAAAAAGTTGTAACAGATTATTTTGAAAATATCACACTTCAGGATCTCATAGATTCTAATTCAGACAGTTATGTAATCTGATTGAAAAAGGATCATCATAAAAGGACAGTTCTATAATTGAATGGGGGACTGGCCTTTCTTTTATATATATGCCGCTATTGAAAGCATTTGGAATTGAAAAGGATAAGGCGAGAACCTGTCGGCTAATCAAAAATTGCTAGATTAGAACAAGAAAATATAGAATAGATTATTGAATTAAGGAAGGCGAGCAATGTTAAATCAATTTTCAAGAACGGAATTATTGTTAGGCAAGAAATCTATGGAGGTGTTGGCAAATTCCAGAGTAGCCGTATTTGGAGTAGGAGGTGTTGGAGGATACACAGTAGAGGCATTAGCCAGAAGCGGAGTAGGAACCATTGATTTGATCGATGACGATAAAGTATGTTTAACAAATATCAATCGTCAGATTATTGCCACCAGAAAAACGGTTGGAAAATATAAAGTAGATGTAATGAAGGAACGAATTTTAGATATTAATCCGGATGCTACGGTAAATACTTATAAATGTTTTTTCCTTCCGGAAACCAAAGATGAATTTGATTTTAGCCAGTATTCTTATGTGGTAGATGCAGTAGATACGGTAACTGCAAAAATTCAGCTGGTTCTGGAAGCAAAAGATGCCGGAGTACCAATCATCAGTAGTATGGGGGCGGGAAACAAACTGGACCCAACCGGATTTGAAGTTGCAGATATTTATCAAACATCAGTTTGCCCATTAGCAAAAGTAATGCGTAGGGAATTGAAAAAAAGAAATATCCATCATCTTAAGGTAGTTTATTCAAAAGAGAAACCAACTCGTCCGATTGATGATATGGCAAACAGCTGCAGATCGAACTGTATCTGTCCACCGGGGGCAAAACATAAATGTACAGAACGCAGAGACATTCCGGGATCAAATGCATTTGTGCCATCTGTAGTAGGTCTGATCATTGCAGGGGAAGTCATTAAAGATCTGGCAGGAATTTAAAAGTCTGGAAAAATGATAAGATAAATATGTGAACTATGTTACAAAAGATGTAGAAAAAAGACAGTAGATATCAGAAAAATATCCGGAGCAGATTATACCTATGCTTAGCAAGGGATGTTTTTTTAAGAGTATCCGAGGGCCGCAAGGGGGATATATACTTAAAAATGCACCGGAAGCGTGTACTGTGGGTATGATTTTAAGACAAACGAAAGGCAGCCTGGCACCGGTTAATTATGATGATGAGTATGAAATTTAATGCAGATAGAAATATTGGTAAAAATGAATATGATGCAGTTGTCTTTGATATGGATGGCGTAATCTTTGATTCTGAAAGAGCTACAATGAAATGCTGGATCGAACTTGCAGATAAATATGGGATTTTGAATATTGAGGAACCTTATCTGGCATGTACGGGGACAACTATGGCCAGAACCAGAGAAATAATGCTGGAGACATATGGAGATTCCTTTCCATATGATGCATATGCAAAGGAAGCATCGTTGATGTATCATAATAAATATGATGGTGGAAAGCTTCCTATGAAAAAAGGTGTAATCGAATTACTTACCTTTTTAAAGGAGCAAGGAAAGAAAATTGCACTTGCATCATCCACACGCAGACAGACCGTTATCAGTCAACTGAAAGATGCCGGTATATTGGATTATTTTGATGCCGTAGTTTGTGGTGACATGGTAGAAAGAAGTAAGCCGGCACCGGATATATTTTTAAAGGCCTGTGAAGAAATTCAAGTATTACCGGAGAGAACCTATGGAATTGAGGATTCTTATAACGGAATACGAGCTGCTCATGGAGGAAAATTACATCCAATTATGGTTCCGGATCTGCTTCCAAAGAACGAGGAAATGGAGAAATTGGCAGAAGTGATTCTTGAGGATCTTCTAGAGGTAAAAGAATATTTAAGATAAATACATTTACAAGAGAGGATTGACTCTACAAAGGCAGAGGAAGGATTAAAGACTACTCCGAATTCATTCAAAAAACTTATTGACAATGTGTATGATTAGGAGTACTATCAATAACAATTATTAAAATATTTTGAAAGGAATTAGCACGATGCAGAATAGTTATAGATTTCCACAGCCAAATAATTATGTTGTCAATCCCGTCTATAACTGGCAGTTGGGATTTATTGCTGATGGAAAAATATTGCATTGTGAGAATTCGATTTCCTATAGGATGAAACTAAATTGATCTTAGGGAAGTTTTTCATAATAAATATATTGCAAGTAATTTTTGCACCATCAGATGATAGAAATATTGTTTGATGGTGCTTTTATTATATTTAAAAGGAGGAAAAGGATATGGAATTAATGTTAGCTAAGAATCGTGATGCGGAACAGGTATATATACTTGTACAGGAGATTATCAAGGAGGTCTATCCGAAGTACTACTTGAAAGAAATTGTAGATATGTT
>JBGVLD010000056.1:0-2235 GCA_045124075.1 Agathobacter sp. | reverse complement strand
TTTCCACCACCAATTCCAATAACTGCCTGTGTTGCAGTTGGCATAGAAAATGCCAATTCGATCAAATCCTCAATTGCTACCGTATCAAGTTCCTGATACTCTAATGCTTCCACTCCAGCTTCTTTCAGGGAATTCATAACCGTCTCCCCGAACATATCAATCAGTCCATTTCCGAAGAAAATGACTACGTTGTTTAATTTATTATCTCTTAAATAATTTCCAATACTGCCAAGTGCTCCGCTCTCCACTTTTAACAGCGTTGGAATTGCAATCTGACTGCCGCTTACTTTTCCCATTTTCTTAATCCTGCGATTCAATTACTAAAAGAATTCCCTCATCAAAAGAAATTCTTGCTGTGTCTTCTACAATTTCATTACTGATTCCCAGAGAGTTATAGCCTCCCATGGTATGATTCTTAAGAGGGTATTTTACCCCTTCTAAGGTTACCCCTGTTACTTTATCACTATAAGGGATAATGGATAAAAATTTACCGAACTGTTCCCTCTTTGTGATTTCCATTCCCTGATTGATCATACGGATTCTGTTATACGGGTCAACCAATTCAATACTTACCCCTTCCTCCAGACCAATTCCCAGCAAACTGATATTACCTAACAAATGATCGATTCTGGTTCCGGTTCCTCCCATCAGAGTAATCTTATTAGCGCCTCTTCGAATGGCTTCTCTGATAGAAAATTCTGTATCTGTATCGTCTTTTTCAGGATTTAGCATACAGATTTCTACATATTCATGATCTCGGTAGTAATCCAGTACGTCTTCTCCTACGGAATCAAAATCTCCTACTACGATATCTGGTTCAATTCCTGCCTGATAAAAAAAGTTCAGACCAGCATCTGCGGCTACAATAAATTCATAGCCCCCCTGCAGGATCATTTCTCTGGCAAAGTTTTCATCTGTTTTGCCCCCAGCTACGATTAATGCTTTCATCTTATCCCTCTATGCATTTAAAATATTTAAGAAACGTTTTACATTTTCCTCAATTTCGCCATTAAACACAGCACTTCCAGCTACAATAATATTCGCTCCTGCATCCATTAAGGTTTCTACATTTTCCAAATTTACTCCACCATCCACTTCAATGTCTACCTTGCATCCAGCTTGTTTAATCATCTTCTTAAGCTGGGCGACCTTCTGCACGGTATATGGAATTAATTTCTGACCACCAAAACCAGGGTTAACCGTCATAATAAGCACCATATCCACTTTTGGCAGAATATATTCAATGGCAGATAAAGAAGTTGCAGGATTTAAGGCTACGCCTGCTAAAATTCCCTTCTCTTTGATTGCCTCTATGGTACGATCCAGATGTTTGCAACTCTCTGCATGAACCGTAATGATGTCCGCTCCCGCCTCTGCAAATTCATCAATATAACGGATAGGTTCATCAATCATCAAATGTACATCAAACATGCGATCGGTGCATTTACGGATGGTCTTAATAACAGGCATTCCAAAAGATATACTTGGCACAAAACTTCCATCCATAACATCAATATGAACATACTGGGCTCCTGCTTCATCTAACAGGGCAAGCTGTTCTCCTAAGATAGAGAAATCAGCAGATAAAATTGATGGTGAAAGACAATTCATAACGTCCTCCTAATATTTTCGGATATTTTTTAGTTCCTCATATAAAAGAACATAATTCTCATAGCGTATTTTTGAAATCTTGCCTTCTTCCAAGGCATTCTTAATGCCGCAGTCCGGCTCATGAATATGGCTGCATCCCTGAAACCGGCAAAAAGGCTCATACTCCACAAATTCCGGATAACATGTCCACAGATCTTCCTTTTCAAAACCTGGCACATCCATAGAACTAAACCCCGGAGTATCCATGATAAAGGTATGATCTGAAATTGGAATCAACTCCGAATGTCTGGTGGTATGTTTTCCTCGTTCAATCTTTTCACTAATCTGCCCCGTCTCCATCTGGATATTATCCTGAAGTGCATTAATCAGCGAAGATTTTCCAACACCGGAAGGCCCTGCTACTGCAGTGGTCTTTTCCGACAACAGCTTCTTTAATTCCTCTATATGATACTGTTCCATGGCACTGGTAAAAATGACTGAATATCCCGCAGGCTCATAAATCTGCTTCAAACGTTCCTGCTCTTCTTCCGTAATCAGATCTAATTTGTTAAAACAGATCGTTACTGGTACATGCTGAAATTCCATCATGCACAAAAATCGGTCTAACAGATTAAAATTCGGCTG
>JBGVLD010000055.1:0-2783 GCA_045124075.1 Agathobacter sp. | reverse complement strand
TCCTTTGAATTACCGCTGGGATTCAAAGAAGCTGCAAGCTATCGCAAGGCCAATGGCCGAATCTTACGAAAAAATCAATGGCGGGATACCACGGTAACGGTGTATATCGACCTTGATTGAAACGACAATTAGAATAGGCGTATCATTAGAGATAATGATACGCCTATTTTTATACCCTCTAAAGGCGTTGCCGATTGGAGAATATTCGAAATAGAATATTCTCCAATTCCGTCTCATTATGATCCTCATATAAAAAACTTCAATTCATTCGAATGAAAGTTTTTTATTGAGTATCAGTATGAAAGCAGAACGGGAGGTACATCCATTGCTGAAGAAACAGATCTCCATCAACATCGATGGCAGAACTATCGACTACTTCAAATCCACGGTTGAAACAAAGGTATCCCCTATCAGATCTTAATTAACCTTTATCTTAGGGACTGCGCTGATAACTGGCGTCAGCTCCAGATGCCTTGGAAGCAAAAGAGCAAGGCGGCACAGCCCATGTGCCGCCTTGCTTTTTTGCTAAGAACATACTGCAAAAGATACAGCAAAACGTTGTCTATCGTAGTAATTACGCATTAATGGATGCCCATCACTTTCGCTATATCTGTCTTTAACAGATAGATACACAACATACTCCCCCGCAGCAAGATCTCCGTACTTCTTCGACAAGTCAAGTATAATATCTGAGCCACCGTCCATGGCAATATCACAATTTATATTTGATTCTCCTAAAAAATCATTTACCAAAGGTTCAATATATTCCTCAGTTCCATCCTCGACGTTTTTTCTATACAGATCAAAATATTCTACATAAAGCTCTCCTATCTGCTGCCCACCAATTTGTGTGCACTTCAGAATAACTTCAGCGTCATTCGCTTCAACTACATCAAACTTCAGTCCCCAATCCTCGTAGTCAATGGGTTTTCCAGTTTCCTCATCTACATAGAAAAAAGAAGGACTCCTACCTGGGGCACAAACCGCCAATTCCGAAATAATATGTTGCTTTCCATCTGGAGTTTCATAAACATCATATATGTATACAATATCATATTCCGGGTAACGGTAAGTAAATTTTGCAAGACCATTTTGAGATTCCCACTTTTCTTCGCAAAAACCATTGTTTACATCCAATCTTGCATATGCAATCATTTCTGCAGAAGAAATCTTTCCCTCATTAACAGCATCGTCCAACTCCCATGTAGTTCCATCAATGTCGATTGAAACATCACTTATTCCCAGATAAGTGATGTTGGTTCCATGCCTTTCGTTATTCTTCTCAGCAAATATTGTCTTTAATCCCGCTTCATCCTCGACCGTTACATTAAACTTCAATTTTTGAGATGTAGATACTGCGCTCATTTCACTCTTCATCAAAAAAGGTGTGATCATCAAGGTGCACGCAATACACAGCACTAATAAAAAACATTTTTGTTTTTTTACATAAGAACGTAAAATATTCATCATTTTCCTCTTTCTTGACACATTTCCATCAAAGATAGCCAAGGGTAGGCATACCCACCCTTGGCTATCTGTCAAGTTTTAAACATAATCATTATGATCGATATGTTCCAGAACTGCGGTGTCTTCTCCCACCCACAGGATTAACACAGAATCCACAGTGTAATATCCCGTCGGTCCAATTTGGAAATGGAGTTCGTATCCAAGTTCAGCATAGGATGTATCGGTCTCAGTCTTATTATTCAAAAGTGGTCCTTGTTTATCAGGAAATCACAAACGGAATAGTATAACTCTGGCGTGTTTCAAACTTCGACATTAATGGATGGGTATCTGCTGGATCATAGACATCTCTCACCTTAAGACTCATCAAATAGTCGCCAGGTGAAAGCTCTCCATAGATATCCGTCCAGTCCAAAGTAATTTCAGATACTGTGTCTCTAGGAATTACTATCTTTTGCTGATAGGACTCTATATCAGAAAAGTCATTTACCATGTTAATTAAATCTTGTTCCCGTATAGATTCTATGTAGAAAAAGTCGATGATTAGTTCCCCCAGCTGCTGTCCACCATGCTGAGTGCAGCACAAAGTAATGGAAGAAGAATTAACTTCACTTACTTCAAATGCCAGTCCCCAGTCTTCTTGAACCACTCTATTAGCGCTACTATTTACATCATAGCGATTTTTACTTATATATAGTTCATTAACCAAACGGTGTTCCCCATCAGATAAGAAGTAATAATCATAAGTAAACCACAGTTCATATTCGGGATAACGGAAAACAAGAAAAGTCAATCCATTCCGAACTTTTGTGAAAGTTTCACAGTAACCAAGTCTTGCATCTATTCTGGAATACGCATAAATTTGCTCCAGCGAGATTAATTCTTCTCTAATGGCATCTTCCAAATAATAGACCATGCCATCGACTTCAATACGAACATCACAAACATCAACATAATGAATCTCAGTTCTGCAGTCGCTTCCGCTTCCAGCAGATAAGATTTCAGTATATTCTTCTCCGTCTGCTGCTTCTATCTCAATTCTTAAATATTGATCATTGCTCAAACTTATAGTTAATTGCTCTGGAGCGGTGGGCATCACTTCTGTCGGAAGAAAGGCTTGTTCCATAAGCAATGCGCCGTCCCTGCATTTTACTACAAAAGCCACACATAATCCAAGTAGAAGGGCAAACCCCACAAAAATTATTGCATAAAGATACCTTGCGCGTCGACTGCCTATGTTATGCATCTTTTTCTCCTTTCAAATGTTATTACTCGATAGAGAACGTATATGTTGTATAGTCGGTTTCCTCTGCAATTGC
>JBGVLD010000054.1:0-30472 GCA_045124075.1 Agathobacter sp. | reverse complement strand
CCTTGTCACGCTAACGCGTGAAAGTCTTTCTGATATATAAAAGACACTTCGTGTCAACAATGCGCAGCTCGCGGAGAAGAATTTTGTTGCTTTGCAACACCGCTCGCGCGCGGAGATTGCGCGAAGCGCAATCTTTTTTATGAAAAGATAGATTATTTTCTTTTGAAATGATAAAATAATAACCAGTGATATTTTATTCGGAAAATTTTTGGAGGGAAAGTTATGAGCAGCCGGAAAGAGAAAAGGTTAAAGAAGCTGAAAAAGCAAAGAATATGGCCATACATACTGGGGATATTTATGGTGGTAGTAGTTTTTACCATATTGGCAGCCATGATGATGGGATTTTTTGTAGTAAATGTTGTTTATGAGAAAGTGCAACAAGGGTATGATACCTCCCAGTTGGTAGCAAAAATTGTTGCCGAAGAATGGGATGGAACAAATTCAGACAGTATGAATACAGTTCAAGAGGAGATTTCCAGGCTCTTGCCAAATACAACAGACATCTGTATTGTGAATGAAGAAAATGAGATTCTTTATCAGTCAGGAGCGAATATACCGGATTTCGAATTTTATATGCCAAATATGGGGATGCAGGAAACTGCACTTATACTGACCGAAGATGAAGACAGCTTGATCTATATCAAGGATGGAGAGATAGACTTTGGATTTTTTGAAATGGTTAAGCAATTAGAGAATGCTCCATATATTTTGAATGAGAATTTCTGGGCGCAGAAAGAAATAATAACCGTTGATTGCTGGTATGACATTCCTATTTCAGATGATGGCCACAGGGTCTGCATAAAAAATGCGGTTCCCGTAAGAAATGCAGAACTTGTTTTTGTTATGATGATCGTGGATGTGATTGTGGGACTGGCGCTTGTACTAATTATGTATTATTTGATTTCGCTTGTAAGTCTGGTTCTTGAGAGAAGAAAACTCGCCCAGATTCTGGATACAGATGTGGTTACTGGCGGTTACAATTTGCAGTATTTTATTAGAAAAGGAAATAAATTGCTGAAAAAGAATCGTAAGGGAAAATACAATTATGCAGTTGTGACCATTCGGATGGAAAAATATCGGAATTTCTGTTCCTGCTATGGAGTAAAAGAAGGAGAAGAACTGATGGAGAGTTTCTATCAGGTTTTAAATAGAGGTCTATCAAAAAAAGAACTCCTTTCCCATGCAGAAAAAGCAGATTTTGCATTGCTTTTGACCTATCAGACAGAAGAAGAACTGGTGTGGCGTCTGAAAGAAATGCTGATTATGATGAATGGGGTCAAAGGAGAGCAGAAGAAATATTTCAGTGTGGGAATTTTCGGAGTCGCCGGGGCAGAAAACGGCATCGATGGAATGTACAATTATGCCGGCGTAGCAAGAAATCAGATTACAGAGGACAGCGAGGATCGTATTGCCTGGTTCAATGATAAAATGCATGAAGAACAGCTCTGGAATCGTACGGTGGAGAATGACATGGAAAGAGCACTCAGAGCCCGGGAATTTCAGGTTTATCTCCAGCCAAAATACAGTACCAAAGAAGAAGTATTATCCGGAGCAGAAGCACTGGTGCGCTGGATTCATCCAACAGAAGGATTTGTTCCGCCATACCGTTTTATCCCGATTTTTGAAAATAACGGATTTATCATTCAGTTAGATGATTATATGCTGACAGAAGTTGCAAGACAGCAGGCAAAATGGATCGCAGAAGGGGAAAAAGTCGTTCCAATATCTGTAAACGTCTCCAGGGTACATTTTGTAAAAGAAGACTTGGCAGAACATATTTGTGAGTTAGTAGATCAGTTCAAAGTACCTCATGATGTCATTGAACTGGAATTGACGGAAAGCGCATTCTTTGACGATAAGGAAGTACTGCTGAACACAATTAAGAAGTTAAAAGAGTATGGATTTAAGATTTCCATGGACGATTTTGGCGCAGGATATTCTTCTCTGAATTCCTTAAAAGAACTGCCTCTTGATGTGGTAAAACTAGATGCAGAATTCTTCCGGGATAAAGGTGAAAGTGGTCGTGGAAAGTTAATCGTAGAAGACACCATTTCACTAGCAAAGAAACTGAATATGAGAATTGTTGCAGAAGGAATTGAGACCAGAGAACAGGTGGACTTCCTTGCAGATTTGAATTGTGATCTTATTCAGGGATATTATTTTGCAAAGCCGATGCCAATCTCGGAATTTGAAAAGCGGGCATTTAAGGAAAATGTGGTAGGTGAATAGAGAAAGAGAATTTTACTTGTTTTTCCCTTTCCAGGATGGTAAAATAGAGCCGTCAATATAAATTGTGAAAGTAAGAAGTTTGCTACAGTGCAGCACAATCTTGTGGCGAAGAAGGAGGATATTATGGCTAACAAATACGCAGGAACTAAAACAGAAAAGAATCTTTGGGAAGCTTTTGCAGGTGAATCCCAGGCTAGAAACAAATATACATACTTTGCATCTGTTGCAAAGAAAGCTGGATATGAGCAGATCGCTGCATTATTTTTAAAGACTGCTGAGAACGAGAAAGAGCATGCAAAGCTTTGGTTCAAAGCATTAGGCGAATTGGGAGATACCGCAGAAAACCTTCTTCATGCAGCAGAAGGAGAGAATGCAGAGTGGACAGATATGTATGACCGTATGGCAAGAGAAGCTGATGAAGAAGGCTTCCATGATCTGGCTGAACAGTTCAGAGGTGTAGCTGCTATCGAGAAGTTACATGAAGAAAGATATCGTGCATTACTTCACAATGTAGAAGCTATGGAAGTATTTAAGAAAAGCGGCGTGACCATGTGGGAATGCAGAAACTGCGGACATGTAGTAGTTGGGCTGGAAGCTCCAGAAGTATGTCCAGTATGTAATCATCCACAGAGTTTCTTCGAAGTAAGACAGGAAAATTATTAATAGGTTTTGTTGACAGCCAGAGGCATATGCTTCTGGCTGTTTTTGGGAAATATTATACATCGCAACGCTTGATAGAATTTTAATGAAATTAAAGAGTAATATGATATTTTTCCATCCAGTAATTCAATTGGATAAAATAAGCCAGAAGCTGTGGCCCAGCCATAAGCTGGCCGAACCATGGCCTGCCATATTCTTTTGGTGATTTCATATATTGTAAGGTCTTTTCCTTATCTAACAACGGCAGAATTGGGGAGGAAGGGTTTTCCAGAATTCTTGACAACTCTTCTACCAGTAGTTGTTCATAGCCCGGATGGTAGGTCTTTGGATAAGGACTTTTCTTTCGAGTCAGAAGTTCCGGTGGGAGCAGATCTTTTGTGGCGTCCCGAAGAAGTGTTTTTTCCACACCGTTTTGGTATTTCATATGCCATGGAACATTAAACACATATTCAATAATCCTATGGTCGGCAAAAGGAACCCTGGCTTCCAGCCCGCTGTACATACTGGTGCGGTCCATACGGTCTAAGAGGGTCTGCATGAACCACTTAATATTTAAGTAGGCAATCCCTCTTCTTTTTTTCTCTTCCTCTGTTTCTTCTGGCAGGAGTGGTGCCTGAGAAAGAGAGGTCTTGTAATGATCATAGGAATATTCCGAAAGTTTTAAATATTTCTTCCATTCAGGAGTTAAAAAAGTACTTCGTGCGTCAATGTCCCAGGACCATGGAAAGCCGTCTTTATTCAGCAGATCTTCACGGTAGAACCATGGATATCCTCCGAATATTTCATCCGCACATTCTCCTGTAAGGGTTACCTTATTATGCTCCTTTACTTTCCCACAGAAATAGAGCAAAGAGGCATCAACATCTGTCATACCGGGCATATCCTTGGCATCCACTGCTGGAAAGAGACAGTCAAAGAGCTGCTTTTCATCACATTCCAGATAAGTGTGATTGGTAGGATAGTGCTTGAGCATTATATTGACATAAGGACGATCCTGTTCCGGCTGAAAGGAATTGGAGACAAAGTATTTGTCGTTCCCTGTAAAGTCAAAGGAAAAAGTATTTAACGTTTCTCCTTTTTCCTGTAGATACTTGCTGGCGCAGGCCGTTACAATAGAAGAATCGATTCCACCGGACAGAAAAGTACATACAGGTACATCGGAGACCATCTGTCTTTGGATAGAATCTTTTATCAGAAAGGAAACTTTTTCTACCGTATCTTTGTAACTGTCGGAGTGCTCCTTGCTTGTAAGATCCCAGTAAACATAATCATAATAACCTTGTCTTGTGTAGCGTAGGTAATGACCGGGAAGAACTTCTTTTACCCCTTTAAAAATACCATTTCCCATGGTTCTTGCCGGTCCAATGGCAAGAATTTCCTGAAGACCTTCCATAGTAAGCTCCGGAGAAATTTCAGGATGGCAGAAAAGAGCTTTGGGTTCTGAACCGAAAATCAGTCGTTTTCCCTGGTCCGTATAAAATAAAGGTTTGACCCCTACCCGGTCACGATAAAGATAGAGTTCCTGTTTCGCTTCGTCCCAGATGGCAAAGGCATAAATCCCATTTAATTTGGTAACAAAATCTGGTCCATAATGGATAAAGCTATAGAGAATGACTTCCGTATCGGAAGTGGTGTGGAAAACAAATCCAGCTTTTTTCAGGTCGGAAATCAACTCGTCGGTGTTGTAGATTTCTCCATTATAGACAATGGTGTATTCTCGATTTCCCAGATGTCTTACCATAGGCTGGGAACCGTTGGCAATATCCCGAATACTTAAACGGGCATGGGATAATCCAGCATGTTTTTTTAGATAAGTACCGAAATTGTCACTGCCACGGTGGGCAAGACTCTCGTACATGGATTTCAATATTTTTCTCCAATAGGGTTCTTTATTTGTTAAATCGCTTGTAAAATCAGCAAATCCAGCTATTCCGCACATAGATACTCCTGTTTTTAGTGAATAATACACAAAGTTTCAATAAAAATTTATGAGTTTTTATAAAAAATATGAATAGAACTTTTCTTTTTGCGTTTTTTGTAGTAGAATAAAAAAGGAAACGTTTCCAAAAAGGAGCGCAACTGTGTTTTACAGAAAAAATTAAGAAGGTAGATTCTATGGATCAAGTAGATTTTAATTTTGAATTTGAAAATATGTGTGCAGTCATAAAGCAATTGGCTCCTTGCATGGACGATTATCTTTATGTATATGATTTAAAGGGCGATTGTTTCTATATCTCTGAGAAAGCAGTAGAGAGATTTGATATTTTCTGCAACTGTTTTAATGATGTCTCTAATACTATGAGAAAGTTTGTCTATCCAGAGGATTGGGATGTGTTGGATGAGGACTTAAGAGCTCTTACAAATGGGGACAAAATGGAACATAATATCCGTTATCGCTGGCTTGGAAAACAGCAGGAGATAATCTGGATTAACTGTCAGGGAAGAATCATTCTAGATGAAGAAGGCAGACCGAAATATTTGGTTGGCTGTGTCAATGAAATTGGAGGACGCAAGATAGCAGATAATGTCAGCGGACTCTTAGAGACTACTGTAGTGGAGAAGATGCTGAACAGCTATAAGGATTGTTATCCAAAGGGCTTTGTTCTTCGAGTAGGAGTAGATGGTTTTAAGAAGATTAATGAGCGATTTGGAATGGAGTATGGCGACAGGACTCTGCATGAGATTGCTGATTGTATCAGCCGTTGTTTAAAACCGGGACAGGCTGTTTACCGTGTATTTTCTGATGAGTTTATTATTATTGATTTCATGGGTGGAACAGTCGGTGAAGCAAATGAACTCTATCGGGCTATTCGTGTTGAAGTAGATCGTCTCATTGAACGAAATCATTATGAGGCTGTTTATACCATTTCGGGGGGAATTCTTGATACGCAGGATATGGAAAAGACTGGATATTTAGAAATCTTGAAGATGTCCCAGTTCACTTTAAGTGAGGCAAAAGAGAGAGGAAGGAATCAGGTATATCGGTTCTGTGCAGAGGATTATAGCAAGTTTATCAGAGGAAGAAAGATTCTGGTGGCATTGCATAAGTCAGTAGCCAATGATTGCGAAGGGTTTGAATTGTATTTCCAACCAGTAGTGGATACTGTCACAGAGAAATGTTATGCAGCAGAAGCATTACTTCGATTCCATATGTCAGATACAGAAATGATTTCTCCGGTAGAGTTTATACCGATTCTGGAAGACAGCGGACTTATTATTCCCGTTGGAAAATGGGTGCTTCGACAGGCACTTTCCATGTGTAAAGAGTGTCGGAAGCTTGACCCGAATTTCAGAGTGAGTGTCAATCTGTCCTATGTCCAGATTTTAAAGAGTGCCATTACAGAGGAAATAATGGGAGATTTAAAAGAAAGTGGAGTAGAGTCGAATGGTCTTTTGGTTGAACTGACAGAAAGTGGATTTTTAGAGTCTACGGCAGCAATTAAACGAGTATGGGGCTGCCTGAAGGAATATGGTGTTTCCATTGCGTTGGATGATTTTGGAACGGGCTATTCTAATCTGCAGAGCATTAGCAGCCTGACTCCTCACGTAGTAAAAATTGACCGTGGATTTACGCTAAAAGCATTGAATAATGAATACCAGTGGAACCTGCTGGCCAATATTATTCAGATGGTGCATAGTTTGAGTATTCGTATCTGTATCGAAGGAATTGAAACCATTGAAGAATTAAATTCAATGAAAACTTTAGGTCCAGATTATATTCAGGGATATTATTATGGAAAGCCAATGCCAAGAAAAGAGTTTCTGGCATATATGGCGGAATAGAAAAAAGAAGGGGATTTTTCAGTTTACCTTACTGAAAAATCCCCTTTTAGAATGTGAGCCTGCCGGTGCCCATTTCCAGGAATACTGGAGTGAACATTGGGCGGTGGTTCACTTAGTCATAAAGTTATTTGTTTTGAGACAAATAGAGTTTCTTCAATGCAGCAAAACTTTCTGCACTGATTACATGCTCGATTCGACAGGCATCTTCGGAAGCAATCTCTTCAGGAACCCCGAGTGATGTCAGCCAGTTGGTAAGAGTTTCGTGGCGTTCATAAATCATTTCAGCAATTGCTCTTCCTGCATCTGTTAAAGTGATAAAACCAGCGTCACTAACCGTAATGTGATGTTTCTCGCGAAGGTTCTTCATGGCAATGCTAACGGAGGATTTTTTATAGCCCAGTTCATTTGCAATGTCCACAGAACGGACAACTGGAAGTTTTTTGCTTAAACAAAGAATAGTTTCTAAATAATTTTCTGATGATTCGTTGTAATGCATAGTTTTCTCCAATTTCTTGTATATAGAAATATTTTACCATATGTATCCGAATTATGCCAGCAAAAGACATAACTAAAAATTGTTGTTGACAACTAATTGAAGTTAGCGTATACTAACTGTGAATCAGAAAGTAATGGAAAGTACATTTCCTACGGCAGTAACTATTAGAACTGTCATGGATGCCACTAATTTTTACATATTGTGTGCCTCTGGAAGCACCTGCAATATTTTGCAGGTGCTTCCCTTTTTATGAATAAAAGAGTATAATGAGGAGAAATTATGTAAAGATAGGCAGGAAATGAATATGAAAAAATTACTAATCTTTTTAAAAGATTATAAAAAAGAAACGGTAATTGCTCCCCTTTTTAAATTGCTGGAGGCTTCTTTTGAATTGATTGTACCCTTGGTCATGGCAGCAATTATCAATCAGGGAATCGCCAGTGAAGATTCTTCTTATATTATGAAAATGTGTCTGGTGCTGGTGCTTCTGGCTGTAGTGGGACTGGTTTGTTCTATTACTGCTCAGTATTTTGCGGCAAAAGCAGCAGTGGGCTTTTCTGCAAAGCTTCGAAATGCTTTGTTTAAGCACATTGAAAGCTTATCCTTTACAGAATTGGATACCATTGGAAATTCTACACTGATTACCCGAATGACCAGTGACGTTAATCAGGTACAGTCAGGTGTCAATATGGTACTTCGGTTGTTCTTGCGTTCTCCATTTATTGTATTTGGAGCCATGATTATGGCGTTTACAGTAGATGTGAAAGCTGCTTTGATTTTTGTAGTGACGATTCCGCTTTTGTCCATTGTTGTTTTTGGAGTAATGCTGATCAGTATCCCAAAATTTAAACAGGTACAGGCAGCACTGGACAAAGTGCTTGGAAAAACGAGGGAAAATCTGGCAGGAGCCAGAGTCATCCGTGCCTTTAACCGGCAGGAACAGGAGAGAGAGGAATTTCGGGAAAGTAATACTCTGCTAATGAACTTACAGCTTCTGGTTGGAAAAATTTCTGCACTTACTAATCCAGCAACTTATATCATTATTAATGCCGCCACTCTTGCAGTTATCTGGGTGGCTGGAGATGAAGTGTTCAAAGGGACTATTTCTCAAGGTGAGGTGGTAGCTTTAGTAAACTATATGTCCCAGATTCTGGTGGAACTGGTGAAGTTGGCGAATCTGATTGTATTAATTACAAAATCCATTGCCTGTGGAAACCGAATCCAGGAAGTTTTTGAAGTAAATCCTTCTATGGAAAAGGATATCTCTGGAAAAGTGGAAGAAATCTACGGATTAGACAGCTCTGTTGCAGTAGAATTTGATCATGTATCTGTGAAATATCAGGGGGCAGCCGAAAACTCATTAAGTGATGTGACGTTTGCTGCAAAAAAGGGCCAGACAATTGGTATTATTGGTGGAACTGGTTCTGGAAAAAGTACATTGGTGCATTTGATTCCCAGATTTTACGACGCTTTTTCCGGTACTGTAAAAATAAATGGAAAAGATGTAAAAGAATATCCATTAACACAGATTCGTCAGATGGTGGGAATTGTCATGCAAAAAGCAGTGCTGTTTAAAGGCACCGTTGAAGAAAATCTTCGCTGGGGTAATGAAAATGCCACTGAAGAGCAGCTTTGGGCAGCACTGGATACGGCTCAGGCCAAAGAGGTTGTGGAGAAAAAGGAAGGAATGCTTTCCTATAAAATCGAGCAGGGGGGAAAAAATCTTTCCGGAGGACAGAAACAGAGACTTACCATCGCCAGAGCCCTGGTAAAAGACCCGGATATCCTGATTTTGGATGACAGTGCTTCCGCTTTGGATTTTGCTACGGATGCAAGGCTTCGGAAAGCCTTAAAGGGATTACCAGGAGACAAGACGGTATTTATTGTGTCTCAGAGAACTTCTTCTATTCAGCACGCAGACCAGATTATCGTATTGGATGATGGTAAGGTGGCGGGGATTGGAGACCACGACACACTGCTTCATAGTTGTGATGTATATCGGGAAATATATGACTCGCAGTTCAAAGCAGAAGAGAAAGGGGGCAGATAAGATGAAAACCTTAAAAAAAGTATTTTCTTATATGAAGCATTATCTGCCGCTTTTGATTCTTTCTTTGGTGCTGGCAGCAATTATGGTAATTCTGACTTTGTATTTTCCAATTCTGACAGGGCAGGCCATAGACCTGATTGTGGAAAAGGGATTGGTAGATTTTACTGGAATTCTGGAAATTGTAAAAAAAGCTCTGATTGTAATTATGCTTACCGCTATTGCTCAGTGGCTCATGAATATCTGTAATAACCGGATGACCTATCATATTGTTAGAGATATCCGAAAAGATGCTTTTGATAAAATCGAAAAGCTTCCGCTTAGTTATATTGACAGCCATTCTCATGGGGATCTGGTAAGCCGTGTAATTGCAGATGTGGATGCCTTTGCAGAAGGTCTTTTAATGGGATTTACTCAGCTGTTTTCCGGTGTGGCTACTATTATTGGAACCCTGCTTTTTATGCTGAGTATTGATATCAAGATTACTTTGGTAGTAGTACTGATTACTCCATTATCTTTATTTGTGGCAAGTTATATTGCAAAGAAGACTTTTTCTATGTTCCATCTGCAATCTCAGACAAGAGGAGAGCAGACCGCCCTTATTGAGGAAATGATTGGAAATCAGAAAGTGGTTCAGGCTTTTACTCATGAAGATGAAGCTTTAGAGGAATTTGAAGAAATTAATGAAAGGTTAAGAAAGTATTCCCTTCGGGCAATTTTCTTCTCTAGCCTTACCAATCCTTCCACTCGTTTTGTAAACAGCATTGTGTATGCGGCAGTGGGGATTGTTGGTGCATTTACTGCTATTGCAGGAGGAATTTCCGTAGGGCAGTTATCCAGCTTTTTAAGTTATGCAAATCAGTATACCAAGCCATTTAATGAAATTTCAGGCGTTATTACGGAATTGCAGAACGCTTTAGCCTGTGCTGCCCGTATTTTTGAGCTGATTGAAGAAGAGGCTGAAGTTCCGGATGCAGAAGATGCAGTAGAATTGGGAGAAGTAGATGGAAAGGTAGAAGCCTCTGATGTGGCATTTTCTTATATGCCAGAGCAGAAGCTGATTGAGAACTTTAACTTGCAGGTTTCTCCGGGGCAGAGAGTTGCTATCGTAGGACCGACGGGCTGTGGAAAAACAACATTGATCAATCTTCTTATGCGTTTCTATGATGTAACAAGTGGAAGCATTTCCGTAGAAGGGGAAGATATCCGAAATATTACCCGTCAGAGTCTCAGGAAAAACTACGGAATGGTATTGCAGGAGACCTGGTTAAAGAGCGGAACCATTCGGGAAAACATTGTTATGGGAAAACCGGATGCCACAGAAGAAGAGATTATTGCGGCAGCTAAGGCTGCCCATGCCCACAGCCTTATCAAGCGTCTTTCAAAAGGCTATGATACTTTCATTGGAGAGGATGGAGGAAGTCTGTCCCAGGGACAGAAGCAGTTATTGTGTATTACAAGGGTCATGCTTTGTTTACCTCCAATGTTAATTCTGGACGAAGCAACTTCTTCTATTGATACCAGAACGGAAATGAGGATTCAGAAAGCTTTTGCAACAATGATGAAAGGAAGAACCAGCTTTATTGTGGCTCATAGATTATCTACAATCCGGGAAGCGGATGTAATTCTGGTCATGAATGAAGGAAAAATCATTGAACAGGGAAGTCATAAAGAACTTTTAGAATTGAATGGATTTTATGCAAATCTGTATAACAGTCAGTTCTCGAAATAAAATGAAAAGAAAAGGTGAAAGCCCGCACACCCAAGCGGCTTTCACCTTTTTTATTGAGCTGTTTTATGGTCTTCTATTGGTTCTACATAAGAAAAAGCATTGGAAATCTGTGCATTTTTTGAGGTAAGTTCAATCGTCTCCCGGTAATAGGCAATGACCGGAATTCCTTTCTCAACTCTTTCATAAAGTATTTGAACTGTATCTAGTGGCATATTAATACAGCCATGCGAACCACTTTTCTTATAGATCTCTCCACCAAATTCTTTTCTCCAGCTTGCATCATGGAAACCAACATTATAAGCAAATGGCATGAAATAAGTTACATCGGATTCATAATCCTCGCCCTTTAGTACGGCAGGGCTTTGTTTATAAACAATTTTAAAAATTCCATCTGGAGAACCATTCCCCTTGTTGATATTTCCTGATACAAAATCAGATTCCAGAACGAGAGATCCTCCCTCGTAATACCACATATGCTGATTGGTATAATCCACTTCAATGTAGGTATTGCCTATATCATAAAGTCCGCTGACCTGAGCAGTCTGTTCATAGACGGGGGTTCTGGAAATCGGAACTCCTCCTTCCAGATCAATTAAAATCTGTTGGGTTTCTTTGGCTTTGGCAATGACCCAGCCATAATCTCCACCGCCAATTTGAATGGTGTCTCCCATAGAGGTTTTAAATTCCCGGATATCACCATAGGTATTGTATTTGGTGGCGAGAGATTGTACGAAGCGATCGATTTGTTTCGTATCAATGGAAACCTCATAATTTTCATCAATGATCAGCATGGAAAGAATCTGCTCTCTGGAAAGATTCTCATCTGTATTTTCGATTTCATAATGAATTGTGGAATTGGAATAAGTGCGGATTTGCTGAGCCGCAGAGGTAATACACTGGCTACTTTGGGTAATCTCAGGGGATTTATAGCAATTGTCAGTCAAAGTAACATTTGTATACCCCTGATTCAATGCTTCTGTAATCTCTGCAATAATCATTTCTTCGATAGGAACGTTTCCACTCACTTCTGGAATAATTTCGTATCCAGCTTCAGTAATCTGAATGGAAGCATTTTCCGGAGAAATCCAGTTGGCACTGTCAAAAATGGGAAGGCTTATAATTTGTTCCACCAACAGGGAGTGATTATAGACAAATCCGGCTTGTAAAGAGTAGGAATGATCTTTGGTTAATTCAAGAGGCCAGGCATAGGCTGACTGAGCCTTTAGCGCAGCTTCTTCTTCTCCAAAATTTTCATAGGAGTAGGAAAAGTCCATACCTCGTAAATGATATTTGCTTCCATCTCGGTCGTATATGGTTAGAAGAAAATCGTCTGCTTTCGTAAGGTTCTGTCCGGTTGCCCATTCAGCGGTCTTGCCACTACAATCAATGGTTCCAATGGTAGTATTTGGAAAAAAATGTCCACGAAAATACCAAGAGATACCCAGATACAATATCAGTAAAATGAAAATACAAATGGAAGAAAGAATCAGTGGAAAAGGCAGAAATTTTTTCTGTTTTTTTTCCATAAATAAATCCTCCAGTTTCTTTTGTATGATATAATTATTTTATTATCTAAATATAAAATTAGCAAGGAAAAAACCATGAAAAAATGCATAGAAAATCAAATTTTTGAGAATTGCACACTTTGTCCGAGAAAATGTGGTGTGAACCGTTACACAAAAGAGCGGGGAGTGTGCCAGATGGGAGAAAAAATTAAAGCTGCCAGAGCTGCATTGCATTTTTGGGAAGAGCCTTGTATTTCTGGTGTGAAAGGTTCTGGAGCTGTGTTTTTTTCTGGATGTTCTCTTCATTGTATATTTTGTCAAAATGAACCCATTGCAAGAGGCATTCAGGGAAAAGAGATTTCGAAAGAACGTCTGGTGGAAATTTTTCTGGAATTACAGGAGAAGGGAGCGAATAATATTAATCTGGTCACACCGGGGCATTTTTTGCCTCATATTATCTGGGCAGTGGAGAGTGCCAGAAATCAGGGATTATTTCTTCCTATTGTCTATAATACCAGCAGTTACGAGAATGTAGATTCCATTCGGAGTCTGGAAGGAATCGTGGATGTGTATCTGCCGGATTTTAAATATTTTGATGGTACTTTTGCAGCAAAGTATTCCCATGCACCGGATTATCCTGAAAGTGCAAAGGAGGCAATTAGGGAAATGGTACGCCAGCAGCCCAAGGCCGTTTTTGTACGGGAAAAACATATTCCTCTTTTAAAAGAAAAATTGAGAAAAACGGACAGCAATTCTATTGATGGAAGTACCTGGGCATATGAAGCAGAAGAAGAGTACATTATGGCAAAAGGCGTCATTGTCCGGCAGCTTCTTTTACCAGGACTTTTAGAAGATGCGAAAAGGATCGTTTCGTATCTCCATGAAACTTATGGAGATAAAATTTATTTAAGTCTTATGAGCCAGTTCACACCGCTGCCACATGTGGAAGCATTTCCGGAACTGAACCGTAAAGTGACCAGAGAGGAATACGAGGAGTATGTAGAGTATGCTATAGAACTGGGAGTCGAGAGAGGCTTTGTCCAGGAAGAGGATGTAGCAGAGGAAAGTTTTATCCCAGATTTTAATTGTGAAGGAGTCTAAATCCACAATATTTTGTCTTGAAACCTGGTTTGGTTACAAAATATAGAAAAACGCATTTTTTACTGGATTTTTTAGGCAATTTGTAGTACTATAATTCCATAATAGGAAAGGTGGAAGATAGGAGTGCAAGGGAATGCAGCAGGTCGGATTATGATCGAGTGTCCGAATACAATTTTTCATTTATATGTACATAACGAAGATGAGGTTTCAAAGGTGGAGATTTTCATGAGGAATATCCGCAATGTTAAGAGTCTAAGTCTGATCGATATTTATAAGTGGTGCAACCGGCAGGGAATTGCTTATGACACCAGATTTAATTATCACAGAAATTATTCTGTGTGGAAGAATATGAAGTCCTATGTTCGCTATTTTAGTCAGAAGCATAAGTACCAGTTTAGATTAGAAGCAGTGTAAGGCAATTGAATAGAACAATAATAGAGAAGGCATCCTGATTTTCAGGGTGTCTTTTGTAAAATAATTTGTAGGAAGGAATCAAAATGAGATATCCGAAATTTTTACAGAAAAATGGAACAATTGGCTTTGTTGCACCATCTTTTGGCTGCAATATAGAGCCCTATCATACCGCTTTTTGCAATGCATTGAATCATTTTAAAGAGTTGGGATATCAATTAGACATTGGACCGAATTGTTTTGAGGGAAAAGGAATTGGAATCAGCAATACGCCAGAAGCCTGTGCCAGAGAGCTGATGGAATATTATTCCAGCATGAATAATGATGTGTTAATGTCCTGTGGTGGAGGAGAATTAATGTGCGAGGTATTGAACCATATGGATTTTGAGGCACTGGCTAAGCTGCCACCAAAGTGGTATATGGGCTATTCTGATAATACGAACTTTACTTTTCTTTCTGCTACATTAATGGATACAGCGGCAATTTATGGTCCATGTGCTCCTGCCTTTGGAATGGAACCCTGGCATGAAGCAATTTCTGACGCATGGGAGCTTTTATGTGGAGAAAAACATACCATGGCAGGCTATGACCGCTGGGAGAAAGAAGGAGGAAAAGATGAAGAACATCCTCTGCTTCCATATCATGTAACAGAACCAAGAATTTTAAAGTGTTTTCCGGATGAGGATGCGGCATTTTCCGGCAGATTAATTGGCGGGTGCATGGATTGTCTGGTAAATCTTTTGGGAACTCGATTTGATAAAGTAAAAGAATTTAATGAACGATATAAAGAGGATGGATTTATCTGGTTCATGGAATCCTGTGAGTTAAATATCATGTCTATCCGCCGGGCAATCTGGCAGATGAAAGAAGCTGGATGGTTTTCCCATGTAAGAGGTTTTTTAATTGGACGTCCTCTTTGCTTTGGAGAAGAAATGTTTGGCATTGATCAGTATCGTGCAGTAACTGATTTACTGCAGGGATTTCATGTGCCAATTATTCTGGATGCGGATATTGGGCATTTAGCTCCGATGATGCCAATCGTATGCGGCAGTACAGCAGATGTATCTGTAAAAGGAAATGAAATACAAATTACCTATACCTACAAATAAAAAGGATAACACGGAGGGTTTTTACAATGAGCGACGCAAAGAAATGGATTGAAAGTGGAAAAGCGGTGCTGGGAATCGAATTTGGTTCCACTAGAATCAAAGCAGTCTTAATTGATGAGGATCACAGGCCAATTGCTTCCGGAGCCCATGACTGGCAGAATCAGCTGGTAGATGGAATCTGGACCTACAGTCTGGATGCCATTTGGGGAGGGCTTCAGGACTGTTATAAGAAACTGACCGAAGATGTTCAGGAAAAATATGGTGCGGTGATAAAAAAACTGGCAGCTATTGGATTTTCCGGGATGATGCATGGTTATATGGCATTTAATGAGAAAAATGAGTTATTAGTTCCATTCCGTACTTGGAGAAATACTATTACTGCAGAGGCAGCAGCAGCATTAACAGAAACCTTTTCTTTTAATATTCCCCAGCGTTGGAGTATTGCCCATTTGTACCAGGCGGTCTTAAATGAAGAACCTCATGTAAAAGATATTACGTTTTTTACCACGTTAGCAGGTTATATTCACTGGACTCTTACAGGAGAGAAGGTGCTGGGAATTGGAGAAGCCTCTGGAATGTTTCCAATTGACTCCAAAACAAGAAATTACAATGCAAAAATGCTAGAACAGTTTGACGCATTAGAAAAAGTTCAGAAATATCCTTGGAAATTATCAGAAATTCTTCCAAAGGCACTATCTGCTGGAGAGAGAGCCGGAGTACTGACAGAAGAAGGGGCAAAACTTCTGGATGTGACAGGAAATCTGGAAGCAGGAATTTCGGTAGCGCCACCGGAAGGAGATGCTGGAACGGGAATGACCGCTACCAATTCTGTAGCAGTCCGCACGGGAAATGTTTCAGCAGGTACTTCTGTATTTGCCATGGTGGTCTTAGAAGAGGAATTAAAAGCTGTTCATGAAGAACTGGATATGGTAACAACCCCGGTAGGAGATGCAGTAGCCATGGTTCACTGTAACAACTGTACTTCGGATTTGAATGCATGGGTAGGTTTATTTAGGGAATTCGCAGAGACTTTTGGGATGTCTCTGGATATGAACGAATTATATGGAACTTTATATCGGAAAGCGCTAGAGGGAGAGAAAGACTGTGGCGGTCTTATTTCATTTAACTGCTTTTCCGGAGAACCAGTGGTGGACTTACAGGAAGGCAGACCGCTTTTGGTAAGAAAACCCGATGCAAATTTCACTTTACCGAACTTTATGAGAACTCATCTGTATTCTTCCCTTGCCACCTTAAAAATTGGTTGCGACATTCTTTTTAAACAAGAAAAAGTAAAAGTAGATACTTTGTATGGACATGGTGGATTATTTAAAACAAGAGGCGTGGGACAGAGCATTTTAGCGGCAGCTATGGACGCCCCGGTAGCAGTTATGGAAACTGCAGGAGAAGGCGGCCCTTGGGGAATGGCAATTCTTGCAGCCTATATGGTAAACAAAGAAGAGAAGGAAGCTTTTGACGATTATCTGGATGATAAAGTATTTGCAGGACAGAATGGCACAGTAATGCAGCCTGATCCAGAAGATGTGAAAGGATTTGATGCTTACGTGAAAAGCTATAAAGCCGCGCTGGAAGCAGAAAAGGCGGCAGTAGAAGCACTTCCACTGTAATTCCAGGCAGGAATTCGAGTTAGGTCTTAATTTTTTAAAGAACGTTCTTAGAAAGAACATTTTTGAAATAATAATGATGGAGGGAAAATTATGTTAACAACAAAAAATTACAAGTTTTGGTTTTGTACCGGTTCACAGGATCTTTATGGAGATGAGTGCTTACGAAATGTAGCAGAACACTCCAAAATTATCGTAGGAAAATTAAATGAGTCTGGTCTGCTTCCATATGAAGTAGTTTGGAAGCCAACCTTAATTACAAATGCGGTTATTCGTCAGACTTTTAATGAAGCAAATATGGATGAAGAATGTGCTGGAGTTATCGTTTGGTGTCACACTTTCTCCCCAGCAAAATCCTGGATTCTGGGTTTAAAAGAATTAAGAAAACCGTTACTGCATTTTCATACCCAGTTCAATGAAGAAATTCCATATGACACCATTGATATGGATTTTATGAACGAAAACCAGGCAGCACATGGAGACAGAGAATGGGGACACATTGTAAGCCGCATGGGCATGGAAAGAAAAATCGTAGTAGGCCACTGGTCTGATGAAAACGTACAAAACAGAATTGGTTCATGGATGCGTACCGCTGTTGGTGTGATAGAAAGCAGCCATATTCGTGTCATGCGTGTGGCAGATAACATGAGAAATGTTGCGGTTACCGAAGGGGACAAAGTAGAAGCACAGCTGAAATTTGGATGGGAAGTAGACACTTATCCAGTCAACGAAATCGCTGCGTGTGTAGATTCTGTATCGGTATCTGATACCAATGCCTTAGTAGATGAATATTATGACAAATATGACATTTTATTAGAAGGAAGAGATCCAGAAGAGTTCAAAAAACATGTAGCAGTTCAGGCGCAGATCGAAATTGGATTTGAGAGATTCTTAGAAGAGAAAAATTACCATGCGATTGTTACTCATTTTGGAGATTTAGGATCTTTAAAACAGCTTCCTGGTCTGGCAATTCAGAGACTGGAAGAAAAAGGTTATGGATTCGGGGCAGAGGGTGACTGGAAAGTGGCAGCCATGGTACGTCTTATGAAGATCATGACCCAGGGCGTGAAAGATGCAAAAGGAACTTCCATGTTGGAAGATTACACTTACAATCTGGTAAAAGGGAAAGAAGGAATCCTGCAGGCTCATATGCTGGAAATCTGCCCAAGTATCGCAGAGGGACCAATCAGCATTAAGTGTCAGCCTTTATCTATGGGAGACAGAGAAGATCCTGCAAGACTGGTCTTTACCTCCAAGGAAGGAAAAGGAATCGCAACTTCTCTAATTGACCTTGGAAACCGGTTCCGTTTGATCATCAATGACGTAGATTGCAAGAAATGTGAGAAATCTATGCCAAAACTTCCAGTAGCTACTAATTTCTGGACTCCACAGCCAGATTTCTACACAGGAGCAGAGGCATGGATTCTGGCAGGTGGTGCACATCATACTGCATTTACTTATGATTTGACGGCAGAGCAGATGGGAGACTGGGCAAATGCTATGGGTATAGAAGCGGTTTACATCGATAAAGACACAAATATTAGAGATTTCAAGAAAGATTTAATGCTTGGAAGTATTTATTATCGCTAATTTTGAAGCATATATTATGGGATTTTGGAAATAATCTCTGGTAGAATCAGGAAAGATATCACTTGTCATGACCCCATTGTTTGTGATACACTGCACTTGTTGGCAATAAAGCGGTATATACCGCCAAAAATACATGCCATGTGCAAAAAATGGGCATATGGTAAAGAAAAACAGTGCAATTTGCAAGAAAGGAACAGACATGAACAATTTAGAGCTTCAAAAGAAAGCTGTTGAGGTTCGTAAGGGAATCATTACCTCTGTACACAGTGCAAAAGCCGGACATCCAGGTGGCTCCCTCTCTGCAGCAGATATCTTCACATATTTATACTTTGAAGAAATGAACGTTGACCCAAAAAATCCAAAAGATGAGAACAGAGACCGTTTTGTATTGTCCAAAGGACATACAGCACCAGGACTCTATTCTGTTTTGGCTCAAAAGGGATACTTTCCGGTAGAAGATCTGCTGACCCTTCGTCATACTGGTTCTTATTTACAGGGACATCCAGATATGAAACATATCCCAGGTGTAGATATGTCTTCTGGTTCTTTAGGACAGGGATTATCCTGTGCTGTTGGAATGGCTTTGGCTGCGAAATTACAGAACAAAGAATATCGTACTTACTGTCTTTGTGGTGACGGAGAGATTCAGGAGGGACAGATCTGGGAAGCTGCAATGTTTGCAGGAGCCCGCAAATTGGATAATCTTTGCGTAATCGTAGATAACAACAATCTTCAGATTGATGGTACTGTGGAAGAAGTGTGTTCTCCGTACCCATTGGATAAGAAATTCGAAAGCTTCAATTTCCATGTAATTAATATCGATGGAAATGATATGGAAGCAATCCGCCAGGCATTTGCAGAAGCAAAAGCTACAAAAGGAATGCCTACCGCAATTATCGCCCACACCGTAAAAGGAAAAGGTGTATCCTTCATGGAACATGAAGTGGGCTGGCACGGAAAAGCCCCTAATGATGATGAATGTGCAATTGCAATGGAAGACTTAAAGAAAGCAGGTGAAGCATTATGTCAGATGTAAAGAAAATCGCAACAAGAGACAGCTATGGCAATGCTTTAGTGGAGCTTGGAAAAGAACATGACAATCTTATTGTATTAGATGCTGACCTTGCAGCTGCTACCAAAACTGGTGTATTTAAGAAAGTTTTCCCAGAAAGACACATTGACTGTGGTATTGCAGAAGCAAATATGACTGGTATTGCAGCAGGTATGTCTACTTGTGGTTATGTACCATTTGTAAGTTCCTTTGCTATGTTTGCAGCAGGACGTTCCTTTGAACAGGTTCGTAATGCTATTGGATACCCACATTTAAATGTTAAAATTGGAGCAACTCATGCAGGAATCTCCGTAGGAGAAGACGGAGCAACTCATCAGTGTAATGAAGATATTGCTTTAATGCGTGCCATTCCTGGCATGGTAGTTATCAATCCATGTGATGATGTAGAAGCAAGAGCGGCAGTAAAGGCTGCTTATGAATATAATGGACCAGTCTATCTTCGTTTTGGAAGATTGGCAGTTCCAGTAATCAATGATGAAGCTTCCTATAAGTTTGAAATCGGAAAAGGTGTAGAGCTTCGTGACGGAGGAGACTGCACTATTATTGCCACAGGACTTTGTGTAAATGAAGCGTTAGTTGCAGCTGAGAAGCTTATGGAGCAGGGAATTGATGCTCAGGTCATTAATATCCATACCATCAAGCCATTAGATGAGGAAATCGTAGTTGCGGCAGCGAAAAAGACTGGAAGAATCTTTACAGTAGAAGAGCATTCTATCATTGGTGGTCTTGGTGCAGCAGTGGCAGAAGTTCTTTCTGAACAATGTCCTACAAAACTTACCCGCATCGGTGTAGATGATGTATTCGGGGAATCTGGTCCAGCAGTAGAACTTCTTCATAAATACAAATTGGATGCAGAAGGCATCGCAGAGCGAATTGTAAAAGAAATGAAATAATTTGTTTGGCTATGGTACAATTGAGGGGATAAAAATATGTTAGAAGAGTTGAAAAAGCAGGTGTATGAGGCAAATATGGAACTCCCTCGAAGAGGACTTATTACCTATACATGGGGGAATGTCAGCGGGATTGACCGTACAACAGGATATTTTGTCATAAAACCAAGCGGTGTGGATTATGATGCATTAACGCCTGATGATATGGTGGTGATGGATCTAAATGGCAATAAGATAGAAGGCAAATACAAACCATCTTCCGATACCGCTACCCACCTGGAACTCTATAAAAAATATCCGGACATTGGAGGCGTGGTGCATACCCACTCTCCAGAAGCTACTGCATGGGCCCAGGCAGGAAGAGATATTCCTTTATATGGAACCACTCATGCAGACTATTTTCTGGGACCGATTCCCTGTGCCAGAAATCTCTCACCAGAAGAGATTGAGGAAGCCTATGAGAAGAATACTGGAAAAGTCATAATTGAGACTTTTGAGACGCGAGGAATCAATCCAGTGTATACACCGGCAGTACTTTGTGCGAATCATGGACCATTTACCTGGGGAAAAGATGCTTCAGAAGCGGTACATAACGCCGTAGTATTAGAAGAAGTAGCAAAGATGGCGCGTTTTACAGAAAGCATTCATCCACAGGTGCAGCCGGCTCCAGATTGCATTAAAGAAAAGCATTTTTACCGAAAACATGGAGAAAATGCCTATTATGGTCAAAATTAAATAAATACTGTCCGGATTTTGGGACAGCGAAAAGATTATACTCCTTTTATCAGATCAAGCAAGACTGAATGAAAGGAGTATTTTTATGTATATGGATGAGAAACGTAGAGAAGAATTGGAGACACTATTTATGATTGGTGGAATGGCTGTAATGGGAGCAATTGGAATTCTGGCATTTATTTGCGGAATCATGGGAATTGATATTAATGATATGGGAGTAGGAACTACGACAGGAATGCTGTTTGGACTGACAGGATTTTTATTTGCAATTATTATACTGGTAACAAGTTCCAGTCACAGGAAATAAGCTGAATACGATAATTTGATTGACGCTCCTTGCAATATTATATATAATGATAAATGGGAAAAAAGTACCTTTTTATAGAAAAATGAGGTGAAAGAATTGAAAAAAACACATAAGATGATGTTATCCCTTGCGATAATCATATCATTAGTAATATGTAGTTTTTCCGTTTATCAGAATATTTATGCGGATACAAAAAGGACAGGCACGATTACCGGAAATAATGTTTTTGTGCGGAATATTGCAGGAGTGAATACAGGAAGTTATAAGTTAACTTCCTTATACAAAGGGGATACGGTAGAAATTATTGGAGAGACCACAGTAGAGGGAAGCGTCTGGTACAATGTAGTATGTATCGTGAATGGTGTAGAATATAAAGGATGGACAATTTCTACATATATTGACGTGCAGACCGCAGGGGATTCTGACTATGCCAATTCCCTTAGGCAAGCGGGATTTCCAGAAAGTTATATTTCGGATCTGGTAGAATTACATGTGAAATATCCGGAATGGACTTTTGAAGCTGTGGATACAGGTCTTGACTGGAATACTGTGATTGAAAAAGAGAGCCGTCTTGGCTGGAATATGGTTCCAAAGTCTTTTGATGATAGCCGCAAATCTGTTGCATCCGGTGCCTATGACTGGACCACAAATACGTGGACCATTCTGGACGGCTCTTCCTGGGTTGCAGCAAGTTCTGGCTATATTGCATATTGTATGGACCCAAGAAATTTCCTGGATGAAGAAAGTATCTTTCAGTTCGAGAAGTTAAGCTATAGCCAGAATTATACAAAAGCTGGGGTAGAAGCGGTTCTGAAAGGGACTTTTATGGCAAATCCTGTAGTGGATGCAGATGGCACCACTTTAAATTATGCGGATACCTTTATGGCAATTGGTCAGAGTGTAGGAGTAAGTCCATATCATCTTGCATCAAGAGTAAAACAGGAACAGGGAACTTCTGGAAGCAGTTCTATGATATCTGGTACATACCAAGGTTATGAAGGATACTATAATTATTTTAATTTTGGAGCCTATGGATCAGGTTCCGATACTGTCATTCGGAGCGGCCTTTCCTATGCAAAAACCAAGGGATGGGATACAAGATACAAATCGCTCCTAGGTGGAGCAACTATTCTGGCACAAAGTTATATTTTAAAAGGCCAGGATACTTTATATTTCCAGAAATTCAATGTGGTAAACAAGGATTCCTTATATTCTCATCAGTATATGGCAAATGTTACTGCCGCTATTACGGAAGGAAAATCCACTGCCAAGGGATATACAGATAAAAACCAGAAATTTGTGTTTCGAATTCCTGTGTATGACAATATGCCAGAAGCAAAAGTGACTTTTACAGATACAGGAAATCCAAATAATTATTTGAAATCCCTTTCTATTAACGGATATTCCTTGACTCCGGTATTTAGCGGAAGTACTACCAGTTATTCATTAGTTGTAGATTCTACCGTAGATAAAATCAATGTTTCTGCAACTGCAGTTGCATCTACTTCTACGATTAAAGGAACTGGAGAATATACGTTACAGCAAGGAAACAATACCATTTCTATTGTATGTAGGGCAAAGAATGGAAATGAGCGTACTTACACCATTAAGGTGGCGAAAGAAAAAGCTCCAACAGGAGCATGGAATGTAACTTCTGAAAAGTATACGATTGGAACCTATGTGACAGGCGTTTCCCAGCAGACCAGCAGTGCAGATTTCTTAAAGGCATTTACAGTAACCAATGGGGCAGTTAAGATTCTGAACTCCCAGGGGGCTGAATATACTGGAACAGTTTGTACCGGAAATAAACTGGCAGTATATCAGAATAATACTCTGGTTAAGACCTATGATATTATCGTTACCGGAGATGTGAATGGAGATGGAAAGGTCGGAATGGCAGATCTGGTAAAGGTCAACCGGCATCTTTTGAATATAAGTGGACTAACAGGGATAGAAGCTGTGGCAGCAGACGTGAATCAGTCAGGGGGAACAATATCCATGGCGGATCTGGTAATGATTAATCGTTGTATTCTTAAGATGATTGAACTTTAAAATTAGGAGGAAATCATGAAAAAAGTAATTCATAATATGATATGCTGTTTGGTGTTTGTAGTAATCATGTGTATTCCTACAATTGCGGTAAAAGCAGCGTCCTTAGGTCTTTCTGGTGTTCCATCAGAAGTTAAAATTGGGGAATCTTTTACAATATCTACCGTATGTCCGAACAATACTTCTGCAAAGATTACATTGTCATATAATCCTCAAGTTATCACTTTTGTTTCTGGTGATAATGCATCAGGAGGAAATGGAGCAGTCATTATAACTGGTGGATCCTGGGGGGACCCGAATGGTTCATCCAGTAATAAACTGACCTTTAAGGCAGTTTCTGCGGGAAAAAGTCAGATTAGTATCTCTACGGATGATGCAGTGGATATTGATTTGAATAGTATTAGTCTTGGCGGTGCTAGTGCCACTGTTACCGTTGTGAATGAGGCTTCAGCAGGAAATAGCGGAAGTGGTAATGGAAACTCCAATAGTAACAGCGGAGGTGGGAATCAGACTGGAGATAACAATGGCGAAGAAGCAGAAAAATCCGGAAACAATTCCTTGGCTTCTTTGAAATTATCCACAGGAAAATTGTCTCCAAATTTTAAATATAACGTGGTGTCTTATACAGCAACAGTTCCTTATGAAGTTACAGACATTGCTATTACAGCGACACCAAGTCATAAGGCTGCAAAAGTAGAGTCTGTAACAGGGAATGAAAACTTAAAAGTTGGCGAAAATGTAATTAAGATTGTGGTAAAGGCTGAAAATGGTGTGGCAGCAACATATACCATTAAAGTTACAAGAGAGGCAGAAGGACAGTCGTCTTCTGAAAGTGAAACAACCAGCGAATCAGAAAGTCAGACAGAAGAAGTTCCAGGAAGTACATTTTTTACAGTGGATGGTGCAAAATGGTTTCCTGTAGAAGAAATTTCTCAGGAAGAAGCAATATCTGACTTTTTACTGGATAAAATTTCCATAGAAGGAAAAGAATATCCATGTCTGAAATATAATAATGGAGATATATCTTTATTGTATTTGACGGATGAAGAGAGGTCTCAGAAAGTTCTCTATGTATATGAATCAGAAAACAAACAGGTCTACCAATTTATTCGTTTGAACAGTGAAAAGGGATTTGTGATTTTCCTTAGACCAGAAACAAATCAGATCTCTGAAAATTATTCAGAAGAATCCTTAACCATTGAAGGAAAAGGAAAAGCAGTGGTTTATCAGAATTCATCTTCGGGTAATGTTTCAGAAGAATTTTATCTGTTTTATGGAGTAAACCAGGCTGGAGAGAAGAACTGGTATCAATATGATGCCAGTGAAGGGACTTATCAAAGATTTACCAATGCAAATCAGTCGTCAGAGAAGGAAACATTGGAAGATGTACCAGCATCTGTAACTGAAGATACAGAAATGCAGCAGGAATATGAAAAAATGCAGCAGCGAATCAAAATCGTTCTTATTGTATGTGGGGTGATTCTTCTATTATTATTGGGAATCATTATATTCTTATTAGCAACAAGAAGAAAAAATAAAGAGGAATCGGCAAATTGGGATATAGATGATGAGTTTGCAGATCTGTCGAAAGAAAACAATTTCGAAATGCTACAGGAGAAAGTTGGTCTGTCGGAAGAAGACAGATTTGACCAGCCGCAGGAAGAGAAAGTCATCCTGCCAGAAGAAAACGGATTTGACCAGCCACAGGAAGAAAAAGTCATTCTGCCGGAAGAGGATGGATGTAACCAGCCACAGGAAGAAGAAGTCAGCCTGCAGGAAGAAGACGGATTTGGCCAGTCGCAGGAAGAAGAACCTGAGAAAATGGTAGAGGATACCAAACAGGGTGGAAAGAAAGAGAAATTTGCAGAAGAAGCTGACGAGTTTCTATCGAGATTGGAACAGGAACTTCGAGGAGAAATAACCAGGATTTCACTGGATGAACCAGAAGAATCTGGGCAGTCAGAGCCAATGATGGAACTTGAGAAGACGGAAGAGATAAGACAGCCGAAACCAACGGATCAGCCGGAAGAGTTCCAGGTGCGGAAACGAGTTAGAACAAATCCAGTAGAAGATTTGGAAATTATTGATCTGGATGATATGTAATTATAGGTAATTGGAGGCAGAAGTTTTGAAACAGTATACAGAACAGGCAAAGAAATCTCTGGATGCGGCAAAGCGTTTGTCCAGAAGCATGCATTACAATTATGTGGGAACAGAGCATATTCTTGCAGGACTTTTAAAAGAAGGAACTGGTGTGGCAGCAGAAGTTTTAAGTGCAAATAATGTGGAACTAGATAAACTTCTTCAAATGATTGAGGAACTGATTGCACCAGAAAGTGCTGTGGCCATTGAAGAGAAAAACGTATTTTCTCCGAGAACTATGAAAGTTTTGGAACAGGCAAATGCCGAGGCAGAGCGCTTTAGTAGCGAGAAAATAGGGACAGAGCATCTTTTGATGGCAATTATGAAAGAAGGGGATTGTGCAGCTTCAAGGCTTCTAAATACTCTTGGCGTGAACTTGCAGAAGCTTTTTGTGGAGGTGCTGGGAGCAATTGGAGAAGATCCAGCAAAATATAGAGACGAATTACAGAAAAGTCGTAGTCAGGGACAGTATAAAAGTGCGACCCCTACCTTAGATCAGTATTCCAGAGACTTGACTCAGATGGCAAGAGAAGGAAGCCTTGATCCGGTTGTGGGAAGAAATGCGGAGACAGAACGGATCATTCAGATCCTTTGTAGAAGAAATAAGAATAATCCATGTCTGATTGGAGAGCCAGGAGTAGGAAAAACTGCCCTGGTAGAAGGAATTGCAGAAAAAATCGTAAATGGTATGGTGCCGGAAATTGTTGCAGATAAGCGTTTGGTATCTTTGGATATGTCTGGTCTTGTAGCAAAATCCAAGTATCGTGGAGAATTTGAAGAGCGAATTAAGAAAGTTATCGGTGAAGTTGCAGCAGCAGGCAATATTCTTTTATTTATTGATGAATTTCATACCATTATTGGAGCTGGTGGTGCGGAAGGAGCGCTGGATGCTTCGAATATCTTGAAACCAGCTCTGGCAAGAGGGGAAATTCAGGTTATTGGTGCCACTACCATGGAAGAATATCGAAAATATGTAGAGAAAGACGCAGCTTTAGAACGTCGTTTTCAGCCGGTGGTGGTAGCCCAGCCTACGGAAGAAGAAGCCGTAGAGATTCTTTCTGGACTTCGTTATTTGTTTGAAGAACATCATCATGTGACTATTACGGCTGAGGCAGTGGAGGCAGCCGTTAAACTGTCTGCCCGTTATATAAACGATCGTTTTCTTCCGGATAAGGCAATTGATCTTATGGATGAAGCTGCAGCGAAAGCCAGACTTGGTAAACTATCTCCAGTGGATCTGATTGCGGATATTAGAAGACAACAGAAAAATTTGGAAGAAGACATTGAAAATGCACTGGCAGAAGGTGATTTAGAACTTGCCAGAGAATTAAAGGCAAAAAGAGAGCAGTTGGAAACGGATAAAGAGAAGCAGCAGAAAAAGAACAAGCGTGCTCTTAGGGAAAAATGTCCAGTGATCGGAGAGAATGAAATTGCAGAAGTTGTGGCCACATGGACGAAGATTCCGGTAAACCGTTTGACTGAAAATGAAGCTTCCCGTCTTCAGAAACTGGAAGCAACCTTAAGAAAACGGGTCATTGGTCAGGAAGAAGCGGTGTCTGCTGTGGCAAAAGCTGTAAGAAGAGGAAGAGTAGGGCTTAAAGACCCGAAACGTCCAATCGGTTCCTTTCTGTTTTTAGGACCGACCGGTGTGGGAAAAACAGAAATATCCAAGGCTCTGGCAGAGGCAGTTTTTGGCAGTGAAAATGCCATGATTCGGGTGGATATGTCTGAGTACATGGAGAAACACAGCGTTTCCAAGATGATTGGATCACCGCCAGGTTATGTAGGCCATGATGATGGAGGGCAGCTTAGTGAGAAAGTCCGTAGAAATCCATTTTCTGTTATCCTTTTTGACGAAATCGAGAAAGCACATCCGGATGTTTTTAACATTCTTCTGCAAGTGCTTGATGATGGGCATATTACAGATTCCCAGGGGCGTAAGGTGGATTTTAAGAATACCATTATCATCATGACATCCAATGCAGGGGCGCAGGCTATCATTGAACCGAAAAAGCTGGGATTTGGAAACCGAGAAGATGAAAAACAAAGCCATGAGTTCATGAAAAATGGTGTCATGGAAGAGGTTAGACGTATTTTTAAACCTGAGTTTTTGAATCGTATTGATGATACCATTGTATTTAGAGCACTTAACAAAGAGGATATGAAGAAGATTGTTGCCATTCTTTGCAAAGAGCTGGAAAATCGCTGTAAAGAAAATCTGGGCATGGAACTGAACATTCGCGATAGTGCTATGGCATATATTGTAGAAAAAGGATTTGATCAGAAGTATGGAGCAAGACCATTAAAGCGAAAGCTTCAGGATGAAATTGAGGATAGACTTTCAGAAGAGGTAATTGCTGGAAAGATAAAATCTGGGGATCAGGTAGTAGTCACTACAAAGAATAAGGAAATTTTCCTTAAAATTATGTAAAGATTTATCAAATGACTGGAAATCTAAATGGTCATATTGTATAATATCACTATAAAACATTCAAAAGACTGACACATAATCAGGGAATTACGGGAGGAAGAAAATGGCTGCGATAAGTGAATTAATTCGGACAGAGGCAGACGGAACAATCAGTTTTGGAGATTATACTCTTGGTGCAAAAGCGAAGTTGGATAATTTTGAACATAACGGAGACATTTATAAGGTAAAGACATTTGCAGAGATTACGAAGCTGGAACGGAATGGATTATTTGTATATGAATCTGTGCCAGGAACCGCAGTAACTTCTTTCCAGGAGTCTGAAAGCGAAGTTTCCTTTATGGTAGAAGGTCCGAAAGATGCACAGATCACATTAGAGCTGGAAGATTCCAGTGAATATGAGATTTCCATTAATGGAACTGTTGCAGGAGAGATGAAGACCAATCTTGGAGGCAAGCTCAGTATAAGTGTAGAGTTAGCTGATGCAGATGCGGTTGCAATCAAGATCTTAAAGAAATAATCGAAATTTATTAGAAGACCTGTCCTTAATCAGTTGGGCAGGTCTTTTTTGTTAGGAGGAAATATAATGGCAAAAGGAAAGACTACAGTTTTTTTCTGTCAGCAGTGCGGATATGAATCATCCAAATGGATGGGGCAGTGTCCAGGATGTAAGGAATGGAATAGCTTTGTAGAAGAACTGGTAGAGAAGAAAAGCACAGCGGCAGCTGGAAAAATCAAGAAGACCATGCAGGACGTGAAAGTGCTTCCCTTGTCTGCAATTTCGGCGGCAGATGAAAATCGGACAACCAGTGGAATGGACGAGTTGGATCGTGTGCTGGGAGGCGGTATTGTAAAAGGGTCTCTTGTTCTGGTAGGCGGTGACCCGGGGATTGGAAAATCAACTCTTTTGCTTCAAGTATGTAAAAATTTATCAGATTTAAATAAATCTGTACTATATGTATCAGGAGAAGAATCATTACAGCAGATCAAGATTCGTTCCAATCGAATTGGCAAATTTAAAGATAGTTTGCAGTTGTTTTGTGAGACAAACCTGGACATTATTAAAGAAGTAATTCAGAGTAAGAAGCCGGAATTTGTAATTATCGATTCGATTCAGACTATGTATAATGAAGAAGTTGGGTCTGCACCGGGAAGCGTTTCTCAGGTAAGAGAGTCTACAGGAATTCTTATGCAGGTTGCAAAAGGTATGGGGATTACCATATTTATTGTAGGTCATGTAACAAAGGAAGGGGTAGTGGCAGGACCAAGAGTGTTAGAACATATGGTAGATACAGTGCTTTATTTTGAAGGAGACCGTCATGAATCCTATCGAATTTTAAGAGGGGTAAAAAACCGTTTTGGTTCTACCAATGAAATTGGAGTCTTTGAAATGAGGAATGAGGGGCTGGTTGAAGTAGAAAATCCTTCCGAATATATGTTAAGTGGAAAACCGGAAGGTGCCTCTGGATCAGTAGTTGCCTGTTCTATGGAAGGTACAAGACCAATTTTATTAGAAATTCAGGCGTTAGTATGTCATAGCTTTTTTAATAATCCGAGAAGAACTGCTACAGGAACGGATTATAACAGAGTGAATCTGCTTATGGCAGTTCTGGAAAAACGCCTTGGAATGCAGCTGTCAGATTGTGATGCATATGTAAACATTGCAGGAGGAATCCGAATGAATGAACCCGCAATTGATCTTGGAATTGTGTTGGCTGTGATTTCCAGTAAGAAAGATATTACAATAGATGATAAGACAATCTGTTTTGGAGAAGTGGGACTAAGTGGAGAAGTGCGGGGGGTCAGTATGGCGGAGCAGAGAGTACAGGAGGCAGCAAAGCTAGGTTTTACTACTTGCATACTTCCTCAAGTTTGTTTGGAAAGCATTGGTCATAAAGATGGCATTCGATTAGTAGGAGTGCGTAATGTAAAAGAAGCATTAGGGGCTATTTCCTAAAATAAAAGCGAGTCTGACATTTGAAAATATGCGTAGGGAAAATAATCTGAGAAAGAATTGTGTGAGTTGTAGATAATTTACAGACAATTCACACGATTTACGCTTTTTGAGACAATTTTTCTACTTTAAATTTTTGTCGATTTTTGGTTGACTTTAGGAACACGCCGTGATATTATAATCGAGCTGACAGCGAAACGCATTGATTTGGAGAGTTCGCCAAGGCAATTACAATATGCATTTCTGGCTTGCCAGAAAAACAAAATAAAAAAGTTGTTGACAAACAAGATAACAACTGATATACTTAAGAAGTTGTCGCGGTTGACAATGAAAAAACAAAAATAAAAAAAGTTGTTGACAAACAAAACAGTGTCTGATATAATAAATGAGCTGTTGCGAGACAACAAAGGACATTGATAACTGAACAGTGAATAACCTTGAAAGATTCAATGAGAATTATTCAACTAATCGAAAGGTTAGACGAACAAGGTAATCAAGCAATTGATTAACAACCTTTAACAGTAGATTCTGATAAAACAGAATTCAAACAAGCCAGATTTATTCTGGAGATCAACTTTTTAACATGAGAGTTTGATCCTGGCTCAGGATG
>JBGVLD010000053.1:0-39471 GCA_045124075.1 Agathobacter sp. | reverse complement strand
GAAATGTGGCAAATGGAAATGCAACCTTCCTGGTAGATGGATTACAGTTGATCATTGCAATCCTTTTAATGGTACTTGGTGTACTGGTAGCAGTAAGCTGCTTCCAGAAACTCTTTAAGAAAAAAGAAGAGAAAACTGCATAAAATTCTAGCAAAACATAAAGAGCGTTATGATTTCAGGTCAGTAAGGAAGGCTTGAAACCATAGCGCAATTTTTTTCTCAAAATAGACATAAATACATTGGAATGGTAAAATCTAATAAAATTTCAAAAAATTTTAAAATCCTGTAACGAATTGGTTTTTCTATGGACTTACTTTATGTGAGGACAAAACAAATGAAAAGGGAAAAGGAGGTGAAACCATGGATATGAAGAAAATTTGCGAGGAATATTATCAGACTGTATATGGGTATTTAGTTACCATCACAGGCAGAGATTATGATTTTGCAGAAGAGTTGACCCAGGAGACTTTTTATCGGGCTATAAAAAATGCCAACAAATTTCGGGGAGACTGCAAAATGTCTACCTGGCTTTGTCAGATTGCAAAATATACCTTTTATCAGTATCTTGATAAGAAAAATCGCAAAAAAGAAGTGTCCATGGATACCGTTATAGAAACTGCTGCCAAGCAGCAGTTGGAAAAAGAGTATATTTCCAATGAACAGAAGCTAGAGATCTATAAGAAGATTCAGAAGCTGGAAAGCCCAACTAAGGATGTCTTAATGCTTAGGCTGTCAGGAGAGTTGAGCTTTCGGGAAATTGGTGAAATTCTAGGGAAGACAGAAAACTGGGCTCGTGTAACATTTTACCGTGGAAAGCAGATAATCGGAAAGGAGATTGAAAAAGATGAGTGAAAATTGTAATGCATGTGATATTGCTCTCGAATTACTTCCCCTTTATATAGATCAAAAAACGGGACAGGAAAGCAATCTCTTTTTGGCAAGACATTTGGCAGAGTGTAAAGAGTGTCAGAAGGCATACCAGTTGATGATCGCTGATTATACAGATCAGGTAAGTGATTCACAAAGTGCTTTATCAAATCCGAAAAAGGAGAAAAAGAAATTCTTTTTTTCAAGAAAGAAGATATGGATCTTGGCAGCGGGATTGATCGGATATGCGCTGCTTATGTTTGGAATTGTTGTAGGAACATTTATATATCTAATGGGAATATAGCAGGAGGAATAGAAAATGGAAAAACCAACTTGTGGAATTATGCAGGATTTATTGATATCTTATTGTGATGGATTGACTAGTGAGGGAGTTGCTCAAATGCTGCAGGAACATTTGGAAAATTGTTCAAACTGTATGAACCGATATCATGAAATGAAACAACAAAGGGAACTAGACGCGCAGCAAGAGCAGATAAAAGAAAATAGCTTCTGGAATAAATTGAAAGGCATTCGTTCTTTTATTCTGGGTGTTCTTATAGGACTTGTGCTGCCGATAGGCTTAATTTTAATATGGTTCTTAGGTCGATGCATTCTGACCTATATTGAGACAATGCTTTCTAGTTTTTTTATATGGGGGTAATCGTATGCAGAAAAGTCAAAAGAAAAACTTGTGGATTGGAATTATAGTTGGAGCAGTTATTAGTGTTCTGACTTTGGGAATGTTATTTATTGTATTTGTGATGCTATTTTTCTTTGGTGGTCCGGCAGAGGTGACCACAGATATCAGTGTTTATGAAGAAAGCATTGGTCAAACAGAGTATTTGCAGACAGCTTTTATTGTCTTTCCAGAGGAGCTTCCAGACAGTGCAAAAGATACAGATTTTTATTACTCTTATCAGGATACCTTGTTTGATCCAACCCTGGAGGTATTTCTGCAATGTACCTATGATGAAGAGGATTATCGGGCAGAAATTCAGCGTTTGGAAAATACGCAGAAACAATATGGATCTACTGTGCGCACCTTAAAAAATGATGTGGCAGGGCGTTTTTCCTATCCAGCATATATTGCGATGGATGCTTATAATTATGCTTACGAATATGCATTATTGACAGGGGAAAGACAGATCACCTATATCTATACAGCATTTATGCATACAGATTCATTAAAGAAGATTGATCCAAAGTATCTGCCTTTGGATTATGACAAGCGTCAGGATGAAATGGAAGGACCAGAAGGCTATAATATTTATCTGATAGGTGTAGAAGAGATAAATGGTAAAGTGGAATCCTGGGATTGTGATTATACAAGAGACAGGACCGTTGATGTGTTAGAATATCATCCGGTGATGATCAGTTATAACTGGTTCAGCGTCTGCACATATCTGGATGAAAATGATACGGAAATTATTAAAAGCTGTTTCTATTGCTATTATGATAGCAGACATGATTCCATATATGGGACTGCCGAAGAAATTGAGTATACAGAATTGGAAGGCTATCGTTATAAGTCTGTGGAATTGAACGAGGATAAAACAAAAGCCATTGTAACTTATTATGATGGAGAAGAAGAGAAGACTTTTGAATATGAGATTCCGGAGGAATAAAAGATGAGCATAGTGAAGCGCAATCCCGCAAGGGGTTGCGTTTTTTGCGAATTTTTTGTAGAAGCAAAATAAAACATATGCTATACTTAATATATTATGCAGTAAGAGGTATAGAAGATGGTTCAGGAAGTTTCACTTACATTTGAACAATCGAATATGAATTCTTTTCTGACCCAGGGACAGGTTTTTTCTCAGCCAGAAATCTTTTTACGGGAGCTTATTAAGAATTCCTATGACGCCTGTAGAATGAGGGTAGAGTTGGAACAAAGCTGGGGACATACTTTTTTAGAGCAGATAAGTTCACCTGGAGCCACCGTGCACACGTCGTATAGTCCCAGAATTTATGTGACATATGATTCCAAATCCGAGATGCTTACCGTGGAAGACAACGGGTTTGGAATGAATGAATTTGATTTGAAAAATTATGTGGCGAAGTTCGGGAAAAGCTATTATACCAGTAAGGAATTTGAAAAACAGCAGTTGGATTATGAGCCAATTTCCAAAGATGGAGTAGGTCTGTACAGTTGCTTTATGGTGTCACGGGCAATTCTTATTGAATCAAAGAAACACTATTCGATTAATACTGCATGGCTTGGGAAAGAAAAACAATCATTAGATCCAATTACCGTTAAGTGGTTTGAAAACAGTAACAAGATCGAATATATTACATCAAATAGAGAAGCTGCGGGAACAAGGATCTCTTTAGCTTTGAAGAGTTCTTTTGCAAGAAAAATGTCTCTCAATTTTTTAGTAGAGACCATACAGCATTATATGCTGGAGCAGATGATTCCAATCGTGGTAAGAGTTGGGGACCAGACGATTACATTGGATAGCAAAGTTCCAAAACTGCTAAATCCTTACGAAAATATTCTTGGTGTGACAGGAATTTCTATCCGGGAGGAATGGATAGAAGGATATGTTGTATTATACACATCCAGACAGCGCTATATGATAGGGCAGTCTGCCCTGTATGAGAAGGGATTCCGTATTTTGGAAGATGGAGATGATCTGGATCTGTGCCCGAACTGGATTGGATCCATGCATTATTGTCTGAATATTCATCAGCATTATTTGACACGTAACCTTTCTGGAGATGGAATCGTTAAAAATGAAAAATGGAAATTTCTTCGAAAGACAATCGGGCAATTGATCCTAAAGGCATTCAAAAATAATTCCTTTGCGCTGATTCAGTATCTGGCAGATGGAGAAAGGAATATGCTGACGGAGTACGAAGATGAGATGAATTTTTTGTGCAAAGCTGTTCATGCAGAGGGGTATTGGGAGAATCAAGAGGTCGAGCTTTCTATGGAGCAGATATTTAAGGGACTTCATGGAAAAAAAATGTCGATTGTCAGAATGCCCAAAGCGTTATTCCAATTTTATCAGAAAATGTATCCTGTTGCATTTGAAAGTTTTACCAGAACTTACCCATTTATTTTATTTGAGAAAAATTTTAAAGCGGTTTCTCAGCTTTTGACGCCATATGTTAGAAAACAAGAATATGTTATGCCGGAACTGTCGGGAATTCAATATATTCAGATGGAAGTTGATTTCTCGGAAAAGGCAGATTATGTCCCGTTTATTGATCATTATCAGTTATATCCCAAAGAATGTCCATTGAAAGACATCTTTTGTTATGTGATAAATGAGCGGTCAGAGTGCTTCGACTTATGCCTAAACAGGAAGCATCCAATGGTTCAACTGTTGGAAAAAAAGAAGCATCATCCTAGGGTAAACTGGTTATATGGAATTATTATTGAGAATATAAAATATAGAATCAGGTATTCCCAGAATCTGTGGAAAAATATCATGGATTTTGGAGGAATCCGAGTAGATCCCTGGACTTTCCAGGAACCAGTAACCATAAGAGCACAGCGGAGTCTGGAAGAGAATTTTCCAGAGGCATTGAATCAGTTTATTCATACCCAATTTCGACCGATTGAATTAAGGGAGTTAGGAATTGAGAATCTATCTTTTAAGAGGGGAGATTTTATTCAGTGGTGGTATTCTCCACACTGATATGTTACAATAAAAACGTTTAAAGTTAGAATGGAGAGAAGTAGATGAACAACGAGAGACAGGATGAATTGGAATTAATTGATTTTAATGATGAAAATGAAACAGTTGGTACTGCCAGAGAATTTGTTCCCTCCAAGGTAAAGAAGGATTCGATGGAGAAGAGCAGCGAAGAGGATGGGGCCGATAAGAAAAGATCTTGGTGGAGAGAACCGTTAAGCTGGGGAATTACTTTTGCGATAGCCATTGCGGCGGCATTATTGTTGAAAAACTATGTAATTATCAATGCGAATGTTCCAACAGGTTCTATGCAGAATACGATTCAGATTAATGATAATCTTTTTGGAAACAGATTGGCATATATATGGTCTGAACCGGAGCGTGGAGATATTATTATTTTTAAATATCCAGATGATGAATCTCAGAAATATATTAAGAGAATCATCGGGCTTCCAGGAGAGAAGGTTACCATTGAAGATGGACAGATTTTTATTAATGATTCTGAGGCTCCATTACAGGAAAGCTATTTAAAAGAGGCCTGGGTCTTAAATGATGGACCATATGAATTTGAGGTGCCAGAGGGCTGTTATCTGGTGTTAGGAGATAATCGGAATAATTCCAAAGATGCAAGATTCTGGAACAATACCTATGTGACTGAGGAGCAGATTATAGGCAAGGCGTTGTTTATTTACTACCCATTTTCTCATATGGGAATTCTGGAATAAGATATCTGGGAGTTTAAGCAATGATAGGTTTATTAACAAGGTGCTTTTCTCTGGAGAAATTACCCCCGGAAAAACAGCGCAGCGCATATGGAATGCTTTGTGGAGTAGTGGGAATACTGTTAAATATCCTGTTATTTGTGGGAAAATTTGTGACAGGATTATTGACCAATTCGATTGCAATTACGGCAGATGCAGTGAACAATTTGTCTGACGCAGGTTCTTCCGTGATAACTCTTGCAGGATTTAAGCTGGCAGAGCAGAAGGCGGATTCTGAACATCCGTATGGTCATGGAAGAATGGAATACATTGCCGGGTTTGTAGTGGCGGCAATTATTCTGATCATGGGATTTGAACTGATAAGAAGTTCCGTAGAGAAGATCATCCATCCGCAGAAGCCGTTATTTTCTGCTGTAACAGCAGGAATTTTGATTGCGTCCATTTTAGTAAAATGCTATATGGCATTTTATAACTATAAGATTGGTAAAAAAATTGATTCGGCGGCTATGAAAGCCACCGCCACAGATAGTTTAAGTGATTGTGTTTCCACTACGGTGGTGTTAATTTCTGCCATTGTGGGATATTTCAGTGGTCTGCAAATTGATGGAATCTGCGGTGTTTTAGTAGGTCTTTTGATTATGTATGCCGGCTTACAGGCTGCAAAGGATACTTTAGATCCTTTACTGGGACAGCCTCCGGAAGATGAGTTTGTGGAAAGGATCGAACAGATTGTTTTGGATTTTGACGAGAATATCTGCGGTGTGCACGATCTTATGGTTCATGATTATGGTCCGGGAAGAAGAATTATTTCGCTTCATGCAGAGGTGCCAGGAGATGGAGATATTTTAAAGCTTCATGATATTGTAGATAATCTTGAGATGACTCTCGCCAGAGAACTGGGATGCGTGGCAACGATTCACATGGATCCTGTTCTTAACAATAATCCTGAGGTAAAGAAGTTGAAAGAACAGATGGCAGAGGTTATAGGAAAAATAGATAAAGTGATCACAATGCATGATTTTAGAGTTGTTTTTGGCGAGAGCCATACGAATCTGATTTTTGATGTAGTAGTTCCTTTTGAATTTTCTTTGTCTGATGAAGAATTAACAGATGAAATCGGGAAGAGAGTAAAAGAGGAAATGGGGCAGGAATATTTTACTGTAATTCAGGTAGATAAGATTTCCAGAAGCCAGCATAAGAGGGCATAGAGAATTATAAAGAACGAATTGCGAAGAACGAATTAGAGGCAAAAGCTAATGATAGAGAGGCAGACAGGAGGAAAAAAGAATGTCAGAAAATAAAAGCTGTAGTAGTGCAGGAAGCTGTTCAAAAGAAAGTTGTGAAGGATGTGCAGGAAGTAAAGGACCGCAGAGTATGCAGGAACCTATGAATCCATATTCCAACGTAAAGCATGTTATCGGTGTTGTCAGTGGTAAGGGAGGCGTAGGAAAATCTTTTGTTACTGCTTCCTTAGCAGTACAGATGGCAAAAGCCGGTTATCATGTAGGTATTTTAGACGCAGATATTACAGGTCCTTCTATTCCAAAGATGTTTGGAGTAAAGGGTCAGGTTGTTGGAGATGAAAGAGGAATGTATCCTGCAGAAACTCCAGAAGGTATTAAGATGATTTCCATTAATCTTCTGATGGAGGATGAGGAAGCTCCAGTAGTATGGAGAGGTCCAGTGATCGCAGGGGCAGTAAAACAGTTCTGGAATGAAACCGTTTGGGGAGAGATTGATTATTTATTTGTAGATATGCCTCCGGGAACTGGTGATGTACCTCTTACTGTATTCCAGTCTCTTCCAGTTGATGGAATTGTGATCGTAACTTCCCCGCAGGAGCTTGTTAAGATGATCGTAAAGAAAGCTTACAATATGGCAAATATGATGAATATTCCAGTATTGGGTGTGGTGGAGAACTTCAGCTATCTTTCCTGCCCGGATTGTGGAAAAGAAATCAAGATCTTTGGCGAAAGCCACATTGACGAAACAGCACAGGAACTGGGAATTTCTGTATTAGGTAAGCTTCCGCTTAATCCGGCTTCTGCAGAAGCAGCAGACGAAGGAGAGTTTTATCAGGTGGAGAATCCTTATCTTGAGAAGGCGGTTGAAGTCTTGAAAGGTATCTAAATCAACCTCTTAAAAGCGAAAATCAACCTCTTGGTGTAAATCCATTTACACCAGGAGGATTTTTTTTTATAATGCAGACAGTAGGATACAGAGGTGAGTTATGAAGATTAAAGTAGAGATTGATGAGAATCTGCCTGAAGATGAAATTCTGATTCGGTGCAGAAATATGGATGAGGAAGTCATGGTAATCCAAAAGCAGGTGGCAGAAGCAGTGAAATCAAGGCTTCAGCTGAATGTATATAAGGGTGAGACAGAATATTATCTGACTTTGGATGATATCTTGTTCTTTGAGACCAATGGATCTGTGGTGGCAGTTCATACCAAGTCAGATATTTTTGAAACAAAATTAAGACTGTATGAACTGGAAGAAATGCTTCCGGGGTTTTTCTTCCGCATTTCCAAATCTGCAATCTTAAATACCAGACAGGTGCAGGCGGTTCACAAGAACTTAGCAGGGGCCAGCGAGGTAGAATTTCATAACAGCCACAAAAAAGTCTTTGTATCTCGAAATTACTTTAAGGCATTTATAGGAAAATTAGAAGAAAAGAGGTTGAGAAAATGAGCAAAAAAAGTATTTTATGGGGAATTGTTTTAGTATTAGCAGGTGTTTATCTGTTGATCAGTCAGATGGGACTTGTTCCACAGCTTCCATTTTTTACGGTAGTGTTCACAGTTCTGTTTGTGTATACTGCAGTTCAGGGTATTTTTAAAAAGAGTTTTACCATGACGCTGGTGTCCGTTGCATTGTTGGGATGTGTCTATGATGAATATCTTAAGATAGAGGCAATCACCCCTTGGCCATTGATCATTGCAGCTTTATTAGTGGGAATCGGTTTGGATTTGATCTTTAAGAATGTGTTTCGTAAGAAAAACAATTATAATACAAATGTAAATTTTGGAAATGCATGCGGGCATAATGGAAATTATGCACCGCATATTGAGAACATTCAGGATGGAGAATTTGTAAAAGTATCTAATTCTTTTGGAGCTATCAGCAAATACATTAACTCTGGAATTTTCAAAGAGGCAAAGATCAAGAACAGCTTTGGAAGCTGTAACGTTTACTTTAACAATGCTATTATGAAAGAGAATCAGGCAAGTGTAAAAGCGCAGAATTCTTTTGGCGAGATTAATCTGTATTTTCCTAAGACATGGCGTATAGAGGTAAAGCAGAGTTCATCCTTTGGAGATATCAAGTTTCATGGAATGGCTAGCGTAAGTCCTGATTCACCATGCGTATATCTGGATGCAGAATGTGGCTTTGGAGATATTAATATTTATTCTGAATAACTCCTTGTAACCTTTCCTTCAAAATGATAGAATGGAAAAGAATGATATAGATTTAACAAAGATAAAGATATATTTAGGAGGTTTCTATGGATTATTCAGCAGAATACAAACAGAAATTAGTCTCTCCTGATGAGGCCGTAAAGGTTGTAAAATCTGGAGACTGGGTTGATTACGGTTGGTGTACCGGTACACCAGATGTACTGGATGCGGCTCTGGCAAAACGTACTGACGAATTAAAAGATATTAATCTTCGCGGTGGCATCCTTTTAAAACCACTGGCAGTTTTTGCAAGAGAAGATGCAGGAGAACATTTCACATGGAACTCCTGGCATATGGGCGGTTATGAGCGCAAGCTGATTGCAAGAGGATGTTCCTACTATGCACCGATCCGTTATTCCGAACTTCCACGTTATTACCGTGATTCCAATACTGCTCCAGATGTGGCAATGTTCCAGGTTGCACCAATGGATGCTCATGGATTTTTCAATTTTGGACCAAATGCTTCTCATATGGGAGCAGTTTGTCAGACTGCAAAGAAAATTATTGTTGAGGTAAATGAAAATATGCCTCGTTGTCTTGGCGGTACAGAAGTAGGCGTACATATTTCTCAGGTAAGTGCTATTGTAGAAGGAAACAATCCTCCAATTGCTGAGTTAGGTGCTGGCGGACCTGCAACTGATGTTGATAAGAAAGTTGCACAGCTTATTGTTGATCAGATTCCAAATGGTGCATGTCTTCAGTTAGGAATTGGTGGTATGCCAAATGCAGTAGGTTCCTTAATTGCAGAATCTGACTTAAAAGATTTAGGTGTTCATACAGAAATGTATGTAGACGCTTTTGTTGATATTGCAAGAGCTGGTAAAATTACTGGTGCTCACAAGAACATCGACCGTTACCGTCAGGCATATGCTTTCGGTGCTGGTACTAAGAAAATGTATGATTACATGGATGAAAATCCAGAGCTTATGAGTGCGCCGGTAGAATACACCAATGATATCCGGTCTATCTCCGCCTTGGATAACTTTATATCTATTAACAATTGTGTAGATATTGACTTATTCGGTCAGATCAGTTCTGAATCCTCCGGAATCAAACATATTAGTGGAGCTGGCGGACAGTTAGACTTCGTACTGGGAGCATATTTGTCTAATGGTGGTAAGAGCTTTATCTGCTGTTCTTCTACTTTTACAGATAAGTCTGGAAAGATGCATTCCCGTATCCGTCCTACTTTAGCAGAAGGTTCTATCGTAACCGACACCAGAGCGAATACCCATTATGTAGTAACTGAGTATGGTATGGTAAATGTGAAAGGATTATCTGCATGGCAGAAAGCAGAAGCAATCATTTCTGTTGCCCATCCGGATTTTAGAGATGAGCTGATTGCAGAGGCAGAAAAAATGAATATTTGGAGACGTTCCAACAAATAATGGCGGTGTTTGCATAATTTGTAAATACTGGAATATATAAGTATTAAGGGAGCCAAAGCATAGGAAAAATCCCATGTTTTGGTTCTTTTTTTGTCTTTTCTCGGGGTTTTTATTCAGAATTAATAAAAACTAATTATTTCTTAATAATTTTTTATAAAAGTTACCCCTTGTTTTTGTTACAATTTTCTCGTAAATTATTAGAATGTAAACAGGAGGTAAAGGATGAAGAACTTTTTTCATATTTTAAAAGATAAATTATTTACAAAGCATCAGAAGGAACTGACTCCACAGCAGGCAAAAGCGATTAACTTTTTTAATCATTATTCTCTTTTGTTCCATTTTCTGTTATCCGGTGGAATCGTATTTTTGGTAGAAACTATTTCTCGTAGAAATTTCATATCAGCTTGTGGATTCGTAGCAGGCCATACATTTGCTTTTCTTTATAATGCAGTAATTGTATTTGCATCACTGACTCTGGTATATTTATTCCGAAGAAGAGCTTTTGCCCGTGTCATTATCAGTGGTTTCTGGATTATTCTGGGTATTATTAATGGATGTGTTCTTTCGAATCGTGTCACTCCGTTTGGTTTTTCCGATCTGAAATGTATTCCAGATCTTTTTGCTATGAAGAACACCAGTTACTTTACGGCTGAGGAAGCAACGCTGGTAGTGATTGGACTTGGAATTTTTGCAATGTTCTGTATTGCTCTTTATATCAAAGGACCTCGTTTTAGTGGTAAGATTCATAAAGTTATGGCACCAGTTGCTATTGCAGCATTTCTTTTCATCGGTCTGCCAGTTACAACTATGGCTGCTGAAAGTACCAATGTAATTGATGGCTATTTCTCTAATATAGCACAGGGATACGAAAATTACGGATTTATCTATGGATTTTCTTCCAGTGTAGTAGATACTGGTATGAGTAAGCCAACTGGCTATACTGAAGCAACAATTGATATAATTACTTCTTCTATGGAGAAAGCAAAAGAAGAGACTACTGTTACAACAGACACTGCTCCAAATATTATTTGCGTATTGTTAGAGTCTTTCTGTGATCCAGATGAAATTAAGTTCTTGAACTACGAAAATGACCCAATTCCTACTTTTCACTATCTGGAAGAGAATTTCTCTACTGGTTACTTAAATGTTCCAGTTATTGGTGCAGGAACAGCAAACTCTGAGTTTGAAGTTCTTACAGGAATGCAATTACAGCATTTTGGTACAGGAGAATATCCTTACAAAACAATTTTAAAGAAAACGGATTGTGAGTCCATTGCCTCTGCATTAAGCTCTATTGGTTATGGAACTCATGCAGTTCATAATAATGGTGGTAATTTCTACAGCCGTGTAAATGCTTTTTCCATGATGGGATTTGATTCCTTTACTTCGAAGGAACTTATGAATATTCAGGAATATACACCAACTGGAAGCTGGCCAACAGATGATATTCTTGTTAGTGAAACAGTTAAAACTCTGGATGCCACAGAGAACCAGCCAGATTTTACTTATACCATTACCGTAAGCTCTCACGGTGATTACCCTACTGAGGAGGTCATTACAAATCCGGAATTCCCAATTTCCGGTGTAGAAGATGAAGGAGAGGCCAATGCCTGGACCTATTATGTGAATCAGCTTCATGCGGTAGATAATTTTATGGCTGACCTTATTAAGGCAGTTGAAGAAAGAGGGGAAGATACCATCATCGTATTCTGGGGAGATCATCTTCCTACTATGGGTCTTACCGAAGAAGATATGGTTTCTGGAGACATTTACAAAACCAACTATGTTACCTGGAACAACATGGGTCTTGAGAAAAAAGATACAGACCTTTATGCTTACCAGTTGATGGCTCATATTACAGATACTTTAGGAATCCATGAAGGAACTGTTATGACATACCATCAGACAATGTCAGATTCTCTTACCTATTTAAGCGGTCTTGAGCAGTTACAGTACGATATCCTTTATGGAAAGCGTTACTGTTATGAAGACCAGGATATCTCTTTTGAAAAGGATATTGTCATGGGTATTGATGAGGTAATGGTCAGTGAAATTGCACCGTCGCTGGACAATTCAGAGATTCTGATTCAGGGAAATAACTTTACAAAGTGGAGTAAGGTATATGTCAATGGAAAGAAAGTAAGTACCAGATTTAACAGTGATTATTGTCTTGCCATTAATAAAGAAGATATTTCTGATGGTGATACGATTGTTGTCTGCCAGGTAGGTTCCAGCAACACCATTTTCCGAAGTTCGAATGAATTTATTTATGAAGAGGTAGATTCAACAGAGGTGGAAGGAGCTACAGAGATTTTAATTCCGATGGAGACGACTGAGACAGAAGAAGAGCTTCCAATAGAAGATATTTTAGAACAGAAAAATTAGAAAAAACCGGGATATCTCGATTGAGATATCCCGGTTTTAAGTTATGTACTATTAAATCGGATATTTCAATATAGGGTTGGAGTTTTATTTTTGAGAAGCATGTGGTACAATAGGGCGAAGGAAAAGGGGCACTGTATGGGAAGCGGATTGGTATTTATATTGTAAATAAACAGCCGGAAGGCTTGGAAAAATAGATGGGAGAAAATTATGGAGAATCATACGATTGTTACCTTGAAAAAAGGCGAAGGAAGAACAATTAAGTCCGGCGGACTGTGGATATTTGATAATGAAATTCAAAGTATTGTGGGTAAATTTAAAAATGGAGATGTGGTGGTTGTCCATGATTTTGATGGCTACCCAATGGGAAAAGGCTATATTAACCAGAATTCCAAAATTCGTGTCCGTCTTTTAACAAGAAAAGTGGATCAGGAAATTAACGAAGATTTCTTGCGGATGAGAGTGAAAAATGCATGGGAGTACCGCAAGAAAACCGTGGATACCAGTAGTTGTCGTGTGCTTTTCGGAGATGCAGATTTTCTTCCGGGATTGGTAGTGGATAAGTTTTCTGATGTGCTGGTAGTGCAGTCACTTGCTCTAGGAATCGATCGCTTTAAAGAGCAGATCGTCTCTCTATTAAGGGAAGTTCTGGAAGAGGATGGAATTACCATAAGGGGTGTATATGAACGAAGCGATGCTAAGGAACGTCTGAAAGAGGGCATGGAGAAAGTCAAAGGCTTCATTGGTGAAGAATTCGACACTAAAGTTCCAATTATAGAAAATGGCGTCAAATATCTGGTAGATGTAAAAGATGGACAGAAGACGGGATTTTTCCTGGATCAGAAATACAATCGTCTGGCAATCCAGAAATTATGTAAGGGTGCAAAGGTCTTAGACTGTTTTACCCATACGGGCTCTTTTGCATTAAATGCTGGAATTGCCGGAGCGGAAAGCGTATTAGGTATTGATGCTTCGGAACTTGCAGTTGCTCAGGCAACTGAAAACGCTAAATTAAATGGAATCGAGGATAGAGTCAAGTTCGAGTGCCATGATGTTTTCGAACTGCTTCCAGCCTTAGAACAGCAGGGAGAAAAGTTCGATGTAGTTATTTTAGACCCGCCTGCTTTTACCAAATCCAGAAATTCCATTAAGAATGCCATTAAAGGTTATCGTGAGATTAATCTTCGTGGTATGAAGTTGGTAAAAGATGGGGGCTATCTGGCTACCTGTTCCTGTTCACATTTCATGGATTATGATACTTTTACCAAGACCATCGGACAGGCCGCTGCCAATGTGCATAAGCGTCTGCGTCAGGTGGAATTTCGAACCCAGTCTCCAGATCATCCGATTCTGTGGGCTGCAGATGAGAGCTATTATTTGAAATTTTATATTTTTCAAGTTTGCGAGGATAAGTAGAGATGGCGGAACAGAGAAAAAAGGGGAGTGCAACCAAGGCTGGTTGGCGGAAAAAGAACCCCCAAGGTGCAAAGGCACCGAAGCTGGACAAAGATGGTATCTGTGCATACGCAAAGGCCTGTGGCGGTTGTGATTATCAGGGAGTGCCTTACGCGGAACAGTTAAAGAAAAAACAGGCTATGATGAAAAAACTCATGGGAGAGTTCTGTAAGGTCAATCCAATCGTGGGCATGGATGATCCATATTATTATCGTCATAAGGTTCATGCAGTATTTGACTGCCTTCGGGGCGGAAAAGTGGTAGCAGGGGTTTATAAGAAAAACACCCACACTGTAGTGGATGTGGAAAGCTGCCAGATTGAAAATGAGGAAGCGGATAAGATTATTCGGGATGTGAAGGAGTTACTTCGTTCGTTTAAGATTAAGGTGTATCAGGAGGATTCTGGTTATGGACTTCTCCGTCACGTTCTGGTTCGGAAAGGCTATGCTACCGGACAGATTATGGTGGTGTTGGTTTTAGTTTCTCCAATTCTTCCTTCAAAGAATAATTTTGTAAAAGCATTGCGTAAGCTTCATCCTGATATCAGCACAGTGGTCATTAATGTAAATGATAAGCGAACCAGCATGGTGTTGGGAGAGCGGAATATTTCGATTTATGGAAAAGGTTTTATAGAAGATGAACTGTGTGGATGCAGGTTTCGAATTTCTCCAAATTCTTTTTATCAGGTAAATCCAGTTCAGACAAAGTTATTGTATGAGAAAGCTATTTCCTGCGCTGGACTTACCGGTAAAGAAAGGGTCATTGACGCTTATTGTGGTACTGGCACCATTGGAATTATTGCAAGTAAGCATGCAGGTGAAGTTCTGGGAGTGGAACTAAATGCAGACGCAGTTCGTGATGCTGTTATCAATGCAAAACTTAATAAAATCGAAAATATCCGATTTTTTCAAGGAGATGCAGGAGAATTCCTGGTGGATATGGCAAAACGCAGGGAAAAGGCGGATGTGGTTATCTTAGATCCGCCAAGAAGTGGAAGTACTGAGGAATTTTTAAGTTCTGTGGTAAAATTGGCGCCGAAGAAAGTGGTGTATATTTCCTGTGGACCGGACACTTTGGCAAGAGATGTGAAGTATCTGACCAAGAGAGGATATCGGGCGGTAGAGTGTACACCGTATGACCTCTTTCCATTTACAGAGCATACTGAATGCGTCGTGGCATTAGAACGGAAATAAAAAAGTTCAAAAATTAGTCAAATGGCGTTTCTTTAAGTTCGAGAAGAATTTGTGCCGGTAACATCTCCATAAATAGGTGTGGCGAGGCCAAAACCACCGGAGACCGCAAGAATCTGACCGGTGGTATAGGCGGATTCATCGCTGGCAAAATATACTACTGCAGCACTGATTTCTTCAGGCAGACCAATTTTATTTAAAGGTATGTGACGAAGAAATAGATTACGAAAATCTTCGGAAAGATTTTTTTCGACGGCTTCGGTTGCAGTCATTCCGGGTAGGACGGCATTGCAACGGATGTTGTTGGAAGCCTCGTGGACCGCAATCAGTTTTGTGAGATAATTGATAGCAGCCTTGCTGCTGCCATAGGCAACCTGTGATATATCAGGTACTAATCCACCAATCGAAGAAATATTGATAATACTTCCACCACCATGCGCTGCCATGTGCTTTGCAGCAGATTGACTTGCCATAAATACACTTCTTAGATTTAAGGTTACAATATCCAGATAATCAGTGATATCTGTGTGGGCAAAGTCCAAATCCTTTTTCGGATTGGAGGTTCCAAAGTTGTTTACCAGCACATCGATATGTCCTTCCTTTTCCACTACTTCATCAACCATAGATAAAAAAGTATCTGGTTTGCTGGCGTCGTTGTATACATATTTTACACAATATCCCTGCTGATTCAATTCGCTTGCTGTTTTCGCCGCAGCTTCTAAATTTCTTGCAGCCATATAAACGATAGCCCCTTCTTTAGCGCACGCCTTTACACAGGCAAATCCAATTCCTCTTGTAGAGGCTGTTATTAGGATGACTTTGTTTTCTAATCTCATAGATGTTCTCCTTTTAAGTTTTATTTATGATAAATTCTTGGTAGTAACTGAACAATAAAAATGCCTACAGCAACGCAGACTAGTTCTAGCATTGCAAGTGTGTGGATGGAGTTGACTGCGGCAGCAGAAGCTGATAAATTCGCAGCGGTATTCGTAGATAGACGAGTGATTTTATTGGTAAACATAGGAACGAATACGGCAACGCCAAAGGGAGCTGCAAGGTCTCGAAAAAGTCCATAGATGCCAGTACCTGTGCCGGCAGTCTCCTCAGGCAAATTGGAAAGAACGATCTTCATAAAAATAGTAGCGTTTGCGCCAAGACCCAGCCCAAGAATACCAAGGGAAGCTGCCAGTATGAAAAATGTTGTGGTTTCAGAAAAGAAAAGCATAATTCCGCAACCAATGCCGGTCAGCAGAAGAGAGCCGGTCAAAATGCGTTTTGGCTCAAAGTGATCGGCTAGCGGTCCTAAGAGAATGGAGCCAAGAGACATTCCAAGATACATTATTGAAATAGAATATCCAGAAATAGCGGTATTCGATGGCTGTGTGTAGTTTACAAATACAATGGTATTAGTCATATTTGCCTGCATTAATCCTTGGGTTAAAAAAAGAATCACAACAGGCAGGATAAAGGCTTTTCGAGCCATAAAAGACAGGGGAAGAATAGGATTCTTTGTTTTTCTCTCTATTACCATAAGCCCTGCTAAAGAAAGAAGTGCCAGAAAAAATACCAGAAGTAATGGGGTGGATGTCCAGCCAAAGTTTTGTCCAAAAGATGGAACGCATAGTAAGAGGCTAAAAAATACGATGACGAAAAAAGCACCGCCACGATCAAAATCCCGTAATGTTCTTCTGGTAAATGCTTGTTTTGGAAGTGTAAAGAAGCATAGTATAAAAAATACGGCACATATGATAGAAGAAATCCACATAAGTGTTCGCCAACCGGAAATCTCCAGAATGAGTCCGCCAAGAGATGGACCAAAAATAACAGCGGCACTGGAAATTAGCATATAAAGGGAGAATCCCTTTGCAATCTGTTGCACTGGGAATTCCGTAGCTATATAGGACATAACTGTCGGTGCAATGGCAGCGGTACCAATTCCGACTACAAATCTTGCCATAAGCATAAAGAGAAGAGAATTAGAAAGGGCACTTAGGATTGAGCCAAGGGTAAAGACAAGGACTCCTAATAAAAGCGTTTTTCTCCTTCCAAATATATCACTTAACTTACCAAGAATGGGTGCACAAGCCGCAGTAGATACCGCCTGGGCAAGTGCTGTCCAGGTAGTATTGTTATAGGCTAAATTCATATCCTGTATAAAGGCGGGACCAAGTACGGTGGAAAGTCCACCTACGATGCCTACCAAAAAGGCTGCAAGTGCATATGGCAGGAAGCCTTTCATATAATTGGTTTCTTTTGAATGATACATGTATATACCTCATTTTATTATTTTGATGGGTGATTGCGAAACGTCCTTCGCAATCACCTAATTATTTTGAATCTGATCGTAGATAGTATTGCCTTTAAGAAAAAAAATATGTGTATTTATAAATATTCGGGACAGACTAATCATGGAGATATTCTCAAAATAATAAGCAGAAAAGGAGTAATCACTATGTCAATGATTAACAAAGAAATCGCAGATTTCAAAACTTACGCATTTCACAATAAGGATTTTAAGATGGTATCTAAAGAAGATATTTTGGGAAAATGGAATGTGTTCTTTTTTTATCCAGCAGACTTTACCTTTGTATGTCCAACAGAATTAGAGGATTTGGCAGAAAAATATGAAAAGTTCAGAGAAATTGGATGTGAAATCTATTCCGTATCCACTGACACACATTTTGTGCACAAAGCATGGCATGATGCATCAGACCGTATCCGCAAAATCAACTATCCAATGTTAGCAGACCCAACCCATTGTATTTCCAAAGATTTTGAAGTGCTTATTGAATCGGATGGTTTAGCAGAGAGAGGTACTTTTATCATCAATCCAGAAGGAAAAATTGTAGGCTATGAAGTGACAGCAGGAAACGTAGGTAGAAATGCAGAGGAATTACTTCGTAAGGTTCAAGCGTGTCAGTTCGTGCATGCCCATGGAGACCAGGTATGTCCTGCCAACTGGAAACCGGGGGCAGAGACATTAAAACCAAGTCTTGATTTGGTGGGACAATTATAATGGTAGATACAAAAAACCTTTATGATGTGGTTATTATAGGCGGCGGACCAGCAGGACTTTCCGCTGCCATATATTTAACCCGTGCCAAGTATCGTGTTCTGGTACTGGAAAAAGAGCAGTTCGGCGGTCAAATCACCATTACCCATGAAGTAGTAAACTATCCAGGTGTGGGAAAATGCAGCGGAAAAGATTTGACAGATACCATGTATCTTCAGGCAGAGTATTTTGGTGCAGATTTTTTAATCGCAGAGGCAACAGGACTTGAGTTGAAGGAAGACGTAAAAATTGTGCATACCAACCGAGGGGATTTTAACTGCCTTGGTGTATTGCTTGCAACAGGAGCCCACCCTAGAATGGTAGGATTTAAAGGTGAGGAAGAATATAGAGGACGAGGTGTTGCCTATTGTGCTACCTGTGATGGGGAGTTTTTTACGGGGAAAGAAGTATTTGTGGTTGGCGGTGGATTTGCAGCTGCAGAAGAAAGTATTTTTTTGACCAAATTCGCCAGCCATGTCACCATTCTTATCCGAGGGGAGGATTTCTCCTGCGCAGAAGCTGTGGCAGAACAGGCGCGAACCCATGAAAAAATAAGTGTAATAACGGGTACGGTGGTGGAAGAGGTAAAGGGAGAAACTGGTCTAAACTATATTCGTTACAAAAACCGTATAACCGGTGAGGTGACAGAGTATCGTGCAAAAGAAGGAGAAAGTTTTGGGGTATTTGTATTTGTAGGCTATGCGCCAGAGACGGATCTGGTAAAAGATGTTGCAGAATTGAACGAGCAAGGCTACGTTATTACGGACAAATCCCAGAAAACTAGTGTGGATGGACTATATGCAGCGGGGGACATCTGTATCAAGCCCCTTCGACAGGTAGTAACAGCCACCAGTGATGGGGCACTGGCAGCTACCGAGCTGGAAAAATATGTGGCAAAAGTACAGAGCAGAACAGGAATTCGCACCAAAGATCCAATAATCCGGGAAAAAGTGCTTGTGAGTAAGACGGCAGGAACACAGGGAAGTGCGTTAGAGGGAGTAGAGGCAAAGGGCAAGCTCCAGAACAACGTATCAGGTGGAGATAACGCTACGCAGGGCGGTGGATTGTTTACTCCAGAAATGAAAGCACAGTTAGAGACTGTTTTTGAACGAATGGAAAATTCGTTGGTACTGAAACTGTATCTGGACAATCGTCCAGTATCGAAAGAATTGCAAGAATATGCGACTGCTTTACTTGCAATGACGGATAAATTGTCTATGGAAGTTATGGAGGAGGTTGGTGATGAATTTGCACCATGTGTCAAATTGTATAGAGGTGATGCCTATACAGGACTTGCTTTCCATGGAGTTCCGGGAGGTCATGAATTTACTTCATTTGTTTTGGGAATGTATAACGCAGCAGGTCCGGGACAAGCGATGGACGAAAATATCCGAAAACAAATTGAGTGCATCGGAAAACCGATTGATATTAAGATTTTGGTGTCCTTATCATGTACAATGTGTCCGGATTTAGTTATCGCAGCCCAGCACATGGCAGCAGTTGGAGAGCATATTACCACAGAGGTCTATGATATTCATCATTTTGAAAGCCTTAAAAACAAATACAATGTTATGAGTGTCCCATGTATGATAATCAATGATGAGCATGTGTATTTCGGAAAGAAGAATATGCAGCAGATATTGGAAATTGTGGAGAGTATTGTTAGGTAATTTGCTTTGCTAAAAAATAATATAAAAGAAAAGTAAAGAATGATAAGAAAAAAGTGTTCTCCCTGGTAATGGCTTATGGTAATATTAAAAAAACAAAAAAATTTTAGGGAGATAACATCATGAAACTGAATTACAAAAGAACTTTCTTTGTGGGACTCGCGTTTTTGTCCATTAGTGCTTTCTGGCAGATGTATGACAGTATTATTCCGCTGATTTTGCAGAATTCATTTCATTTGCCGGATTCTGTTACCGGTGCGATTATGGCAATTGATAATGTGCTTGCAGTATTTTTGCTGCCAATTATTGGAACCTTATCCGATAAGGTTGATACCCGTTGGGGAAAACGCACTCCTTTTATTGTGTGGGGGACCATTGCAGCAGTTATTTTTATGATACTTTTGCCAATTGCAGATATGAATAAGCAGCTTATATTGTTTATTGTGGCTTTGGCATTCACTCTGATTTCTATGGCCATGTACCGTTCGCCGTTAGTTGCATTGATGCCAGACCTGACACCAAAACCCCTTCGATCCAGTGCCAACGCTGTGATTAATTTAATGGGAGCAATTGGAGCTGTCTATACACTGATTTTGATCCAGGTGCTGGTAAAGAAAGAGGATCATCCAAGTTATCTGCCAGTCTTTATTGGTGTTGCAGCAATTATGATCATTGCTATTATTGTACTGGTGTTTACCATTAAAGAAAAGAAGCTGGCGGCGCAGATCGCAGAAGAATATCCAGAAGAAAAGGTAGATGTAGAAGAAAAACATGAAAGTCAAAAATTGCCGAAAGATGTAAAGAAAAGTTTAATATTAATTCTTGCTTCAATTTTTCTTTGGTTTGCGGCATATAATGCAGTAACAACTGCTTTTTCCAGATATGCAGTGACTGTATGGAAGATGGAAGGTGGCGGATTTGCAAGCTGTCTTATGGTAGCCACTATTGCAGCAATATGCAGCTACATTCCAATTGGTGCAGTAGCTTCTAAAATTGGAAGAAAAAGGACAATTTTAATCGGACTTTTATTTATGTTAATAAGTTATACCTCCGTATTTTTCTATCCGACTTATCATTGGTCTGCAAATTTCTTCTTTGCCCTTATTGGTATTGGTTGGGCAGCAGTTGGAGTAAACTCATTGCCGATGGTGGTAGAAATGAGCAAAGACAGTGATATTGGAAAATATACAGGATTGTACTATACTTTCTCTATGTCTGCCCAGATTGTAACTCCGATCTTATCGGGACTGTTATTACAGCATATTTCTTATAATACGCTGTTCCCATATGCCATGTTCTTTACCGTCTGTGCAATGATTACCATGAGTCAGGTAAAACATGGAGATGCAAAACCGATTCAGAAGAAAAATGTACTGGAAAATTTTGATGTAGAGGACTAAGTTCAATAAGTGATCCATAAGGTTCCACAAGGAGAGGAAATCATGATTATTCTGATAATGTTGTTAATTTTGATTGTTTTATATTTGCTGGCTGTCATGCCACGCATGACAGGAAGACCAGATCACAGCAGACTTCTTGGGCATTATTATGCCCATAGAGGTCTTCATGATAATGAGACGGAGGCACCGGAAAATTCCATGGCTGCTTTTCAAAACGCTGTAGAAGCTGGCTATGGCATTGAGCTGGATGTGCAGCTTACCAAAGACCGGATTCCCGTAGTATTTCATGATGAGACTTTAAAGAGAGTCTGCGGAGTGGAAGGAAAGGTAAGAGATTTTACATATCAGGAATTGCAGCAGTTTACGCTTTGCAAATCGAAGGAGCGGATTCCTCTTTTTGCAGATTTTTTGAAAATGGTGGATGGAAAGGTACCACTTATCATTGAAATCAAGATCCATGAAAAAGCTTCCGAAGTCTGTTCTGTGGCAGATGAACTGATTCGGGAATACAGAGGGGGATACTGTATTGAGTCCTTTGACCCAAGAGCAGTAAGATGGTACAAAAAGAATCGTCCAGAAGTAATCCGTGGGCAGTTATCTGGTAATTTCAATACCTTAAAACGGAGAGAAAAATTTACGGAATTTCTGGTGCACTATCTTCTTTTGAACTTTTTGGGGAGACCAGATTTTATTGCCTATGATCATAGGTTCAAGAAAAATATCTCCAGAAAAGTGGCCTGTAATCTGTTCGGAGCATTAAAAGTCGCTTGGACCATTAAATCCCAGAAAGAGCTGAATGAAGCTCGAAAAGACTTTACGTTATTTATTTTTGAAGGCTTTATTCCTAAAGAGTAGGAATAAAAAAGGCAAAAAAGAAAGAAAAAAAAGCAAAAAAGCTTGACAAGTATTTTGTGAGATGATATATTCGGTTCAAATATAGTGTGTAACTCAAACGAGGCATTAACTATACATGACAGAAGTTGTTTATGTGTGGTAGTGCCTCGTTTTTTATTTACCATGTGTTTTTTCTGGAATAAATTTTAGCCGGCGAAGAGGTATGAATACGCATTTTCTCTGTCAAAATAATAAGAAAAGGAGTTACGAGCAAAATGAAAGACAAAATCTTTAGTGTTTTACAACGTGTTGGACGAAGTTTTATGCTTCCGATTGCGATTCTTCCAGTGGCCGGTCTTCTGATGGGAATAGGCAGTTCATTTACAAATGCTACAACTATTGAGACTTATGGGCTAACCGGTATTCTGGGCGAAGGAACCATTCTTCATGCTTTGCTGATCATTATGAGCAAAGTAGGAGGCATTATTTTTGACAATCTCCCGCTGATCTTTGCGGTAGGTGTTGCCATTGGTATGGCCAAAAAAGAAAAAGAAGTTGCGGCATTGTCAGCTGTTATTGCCTATTTTGTCATGAATACAGCGATTAGCGCAATGCTAACAATCAGCGGTCAGATATTGAGTAATGGTGATATAGCAGATACCGTGCTGGAAGGAACTATTGCTACTGCCTGTGGAATACCAACCTTACAAATGGGAGTGTTCGGAGGTGTTATTGTTGGACTGGGTGTAGCAGCACTGCACAACAAATTCTATAAGATACAGCTCCCAAATGCGTTGTCATTCTTTGGAGGCACCAGATTTGTGCCGATTATTTCTACTATTGTATATATGTTTGTAGGAATTTTGATGTATTTTATCTGGCCATTTGTTCAAAATGGCATTTATGCGTTAGGTGGTTTGGTAACCGGATCTGGTTATATCGGAACCCTGGTATTTGGATTGGTCAAGAGATCATTAATTCCATTTGGACTGCATCATGTATTTTATATGCCATTTTGGCAGACGGCTGTTGGTGGAACCATGGATGTGGCTGGACAAACCATTCAGGGAGGACAGAACATTTTCTTTGCACAGCTGGCTGATTCTGCAAATATTACTCATTTCAGTGCAGATGCTACCAGATTCTTCTCCGGAGAGTTTATTTTCATGATCTTTGGTCTGCCAGGAGCAGCCCTTGCCATGTATCGCTGTGCGAAACCAGAGAAGAAAAAAGCGGCAGGAGGTCTGCTTTTGTCAGCAGCTCTGGCATGTATGGCAACGGGGATTACAGAGCCGATTGAATTCTCATTCCTGTTTGTTGCACCGATGTTGTTTGTTGCCCATGTGATTTTGGCAGGAACTGCATATATGATTGCGCATATACTGAATATTGCAGTTGGGGTGACATTTTCCGGAGGATTTTTAGATTTCTTCTTATTTGGTATTTTACAGGGAAATGAGAAGACAAGCTGGATGATGGTTATTCCGGTAGGTATTATATACTTTTTCCTGTACTATTTTATTTTTAAATTCCTGATTAAAAAATTTAATTTAAAAACACCAGGACGAGAGGAAGACGGTACAGAAACCAAGCTTTATACAAAAGCGGATGTAAATGCCAGAAAAGAAGCTATAATGGAAACTGAAAATGAAATTGCAGAAGAAACAGAAGAAGCGTCAATCAGTGAGATCATTACAAAAGGTCTTGGAGGTAAGAAAAATATCAGTGATGTAGACTGTTGTGCCACAAGACTTCGTTGTACCGTATTGGATGGTTCTCTGGTAAATGAAACCATTTTAAAAGGTACTGGTGCTTCAGGAGTTGTTAAGAAGGGAAATGGCGTCCAGATCATTTATGGGCCGAAAGTGACTGTGGTCAAATCCGATCTGGAAGATTATCTGGAAACTGCTCCAGATACCATTGTAGAAAATGAAAAAACTACTGTTGATGAAGAGCCTGAAGTACAGTATGATGAGAAAAACAAGAAAGTCGTAAAATCTATTGTGATTTCAAGTCCAGTGAATGGAAAAGCAGCAGATCTTTCTACCGTTCCAGATGTGGCATTTGCGGAAAGAATGATGGGAGATGGCGTTGCGGTAACCCCGCAGGATAATTTTGTGTTTGCTCCAGAGGATGGAGAAGTTGCTTTCGTGTTTGATACCAAACATGCCATCGGATTTATGACAGATTCCGGAGTCAGCCTGTTGCTTCATATGGGAATTGATACTGTGAAGTTAGATGGAAATGGTTTTGAAGCAATGGTAGAAACTGGACAAAAAGTGAAAAAAGGGGATCCAATGCTTAGAATGGATTTGGATTATCTGAAAGAACACGCACCTTCTATTGTATCACCGATTTTGTGTACAGAATTAGAGGATAACCAGAAGATTCGTCTTATAAAAGAAGGAGATATCCGTGCGGGGGAGGCACTTTTTGCGATAGATATCTTGGAGTAACCAATCACTTGAGGCGGAGAAGGGATACGTTATATGTTTAGAATAGGGAAAATATTAAATCACAATTCAATTATAGGGATTGGGGCGGACGATAACAAAGAATATCTGATCTTAGGTAAGGGCATTGCATTTGGCAGGAAAGTATGTGAAAGAATTGAAGTCAGGCCGGAGGATACTGTGTATTCCCTTCAGGAGTTTACAGAGAGAGGGATGCCTAAGGATATCATTAAATCCGTTTCACCGGTGTGTTTAGAACTTGCTAATGAGGTGCTGAATCGTGCAGAAAAAGAATTTGGAACCATTGATCGTTCGATATTATTCCCTATGGCAGATCATATTGAATTTGCTGTCAAACGTATCCAGAATCATGAACAGATTAGTAATCCGCTGACCCAGGATATCCGTATCTTATTTTATAAAGAGTACAAAGTGGCACAGTGCATGGAGCAGCTGCTGATGGAGAAACTTCAAGTGCAGATTGATGAACATGAAGTTGGATATATTGCTCTTCATGTGAACTCTGCAATTAAGGATGAGAAGATTTCACAGGCTATGCAGATGGCCGGAGCGGTCCGGGAATGTATTTCCCTTGTGGAAAAAGAGACAGGAAAGACCATTGATGTAATGTCACTGGATTATAATCGCCTAATGAATCATGTGCGCTGCATGGTGGCGCGTTCCATCAATGGAGAAAAATTAAAAGTCAGCATGAATGATTATATGGAAATGAAATTTCAGGAAGCTTTCCAGTTGGCAAAAAAAATATGTGCTGAAATGGAAAGAAGTATGAAGATTATTTTAGATGATGTAGAGATAGGATATCTTGCAATTCACATAGAACGTGTAATGGACAATGAAACAAACGAATCGTAAAGAAAGGAAAGAAATTATGAAAGCATTCAATTATGAAATTAAAGATGAAATAGGAATTCACGCAAGACCAGCAGGACTGCTTGTAAAAGAAGCAAAAAATTATAGCAGCAAAATTATGCTGAATGTAAATGGAAAAAGCGTAGAAGCAACAAAACTGATGGCTATTATGAGCCTTGGAGTAAAGCATGGGCAGACCGTTGAGGTTACAGTGGAAGGTGAAGATGAGGAGACAGCCTGTGAAGGAATCAAAGCCTTTTTTGAGCAGAACTTGTAAAGGAGGGATCAGCTGTGCAGAGTTTTCAAGGAAAATCTGTATATAAAGGGATTGTTCTGGGACCGGTAGTCGTTTTTAAGAAAAACGACTACCAGGTCAAACGTACAAAAATTGATGATGCAGATGCAGAGATCGGGCGTGTCATGCAGGCAGTGGAAGAGGCAAAAGAGCAACTGCAGAAATTGTATGATAAGGCAATTCTTCAGGTCGGAGAGGCCAGCGCTGCAATTTTTGAGGTTCATCAAATGATGCTGGAGGATGATGATTATCTGGAAGCAATTCAAAATACCATTCGAACCGAGTTGGTAAATGCTGAGTATGCAGTTGCTGTGACAGGGGATAACTTTTCACAGATATTTGCAGCTATGGATGATGAATATATGAAAGCACGGGCGGTTGATGTGAAAGATATCTCCGAGCGTGTAGTAAGAAACTTAAGTGGTGCAGATGAGATTGACTTAAGTACTTTAGAGCCTTCGATCATTGTTGCAGATGATCTGAGTCCCAGTGAGACGGTTCAGATGGACAAAGAAAAGATACTTGCCTTTGCTACGGTTCATGGTTCTACAAATTCCCATACGGCAATTTTGGCACGAATGATGAACGTTCCGGCACTGATCGGGGTGCCGATGGAGTTGGAGAAAATCAAAAGCGGTGTAGTTGCAGTTGTAGATGGATTTCAGGGGCAGATCATTTTTGAACCGGATCAGGATACATGTGCAAAAGCAGAGCAGAAAATGCAGGAAGAACGGGAAAAACTGAAACTTTTACATGAATTAAAGGGAAAAGAAAACAAAACTTTGGATGGACGCAAGATCAATATTTATGCCAATATTGGCAGTGTCAATGACATTGGATATGTTTTGGAAAATGATGCCGGAGGAATTGGTCTTTTCCGGAGTGAGTTCTTATATCTTGGCAGAACGGATTTCCCTACAGAAGAGGAGCAGTATCTGGCATATAGACAGGCAGCTCAGATGATGGCGGGGAAAAAAGTCATTATTCGTACCCTGGATATTGGAGCTGATAAGCAAGTGGATTATTTTAATCTTGGGGAAGAAGAAAATCCAGCTCTTGGATACCGTGCAATTCGTATTTGCCTAAAACAGCCTGAGATTTTTAAAACACAGCTCCGTGCACTGTTTCGTGCGGCGATATATGGAAATATTTCTATTATGTATCCGATGATTACTTCAGTAGAAGAAGTCAAACAGATTTATGACATGGTAGATGTGGTCAAGCAGGAACTGGAGAATCAGGGTATTCAGTATCAGATTCCAGAGCAGGGAATTATGATCGAGACACCTGCGGCAGTCATGGTAAGTGACGAATTAGCTGAATTAGTGGATTTCTTTAGTATTGGTACCAATGATCTGACGCAGTATACACTTGCAATCGATCGGCAGAATGAAAAACTAGATGATTTTTATAATCCGCACCATAAAGCGATTTTAAAAATGATACAGATGGTGGTAGAGAATGCCCATAAATGTGGAAAGTGGGTTGGCATCTGTGGGGAACTGGGAGCAGATACGAGTCTTACGGAACAGTTTGTACGTATGGGCATAGACGAGTTATCTGTTGCACCTTCTATGGTGTTAAAGCTTAGAAAAATCATTAGGGAAATGACAATATAACATAAATACGAAAAAATACAAAAGGAGAAAAGATATGGTTTCATTTCATATTACAATGGACTCACATGAAAAAGTAATTGCACTTGTGGAAAAACTTAATTTATTGAACTTTGAGGTAGATGCAACAATTGGACATATTGAGATAGACGCCAAATCAATACTTGGAATGCTGGGAATAGGAACAGGCGCAGATGTGGTTTTGAAGGCACATGTAGATGATGATTCATTTATCAGTACACATTTGTCAGAGTTTTGTTGTAGAAAAATAGCAACCACTTAAAATTAAAAGAAAAAAACACAAAAAAAGCTTGACTTTTTTTGGTGAGCGTGTATAATAAAACATGTTCATGGCTTGTTGGTCAAGAGGTTAAGACGCCGCCCTCTCACGGCGGAATCAGGGGTTCGATTCCCCTACAAGCTGCTGACTGTAAATAACAGCCCAACCCAAAGAAGCTTATTTATCCGGATGGATAGATAAGCTTTTTTTAATATCAGGAAAGCCTTCTCACGCTAACGGGTGAAAGTTTTCCTGATATTTACAAAAAGACTGTCATATTTTTTACATTCCGGTTGTATGATTAAAGTGGTCTGAAATGACAATATGGGTGTAAAGGAGATAAAATGAACAGCAAAAATACAGAGAATGAAATACATAAGAATTGGTGTGATGGGGAGTTTCAGAAAAAACATGCAGAGGCCCGGAAAAAAATTGAGTTATATGTGCAAGAGTTGAACTGCAGGTATATTGAGAAGACAGGGAATGGTTTTTTAAGATATACGGAGTCACGCATGAAGACCCCGGAAAGCATTTGTGGAAAGCTGGAGAGGAAGGGGCTTCCGAAAGAGTTTGAAACAGCAGTAGAACGGCTGAATGATATATCTGGTGTTCGGGTCATCTGTTATTGTTTAAAGGAAGTATACTGGATTGCGAAGCAGATTGCAAAGGAGGAACGATTTCCCATTGTGAAGGTAAAGGATTATATAGAGAAACCAAAGAAAAATGGTTATGAAAGTTATCATATTATTTTGCAGGTTCCCGTGATAATTGATGAAGTTTCTGATATAATTCCAGTAGAACTTCAAATTCGGACAATCGTGATGGATGCCTGGGCGGGTATGGATAACCGCATTAGTTACAAAAAAAAGAAGCTTTCCCCAGAACTGGAGAAAAGTATACATAAGTATGCCAAGATTGCACGAAGATTGGATTCATTAATTCAAAAATCACTGGATGAAGCAAAAAATGAAGGTTGAATGGAATGAGAAGTACTAGGAATTTTTGAGAATATATATTATAATGACATTATTATATGTAAGAAACGTGCATGACGGCCACACTAAAGTATGTGTGAAAAACGGGGAAGGAATAAAATATGAGTGACTATAATATGAAACCAATGTCTGGAAAGATACCAGATGATCCTAATATGACAATTGAGGTAAACAACACGGAATTAGAACAGTTAGTGGATTTATATTCAAAAGATAAGACGGTTGAGAATCTGAATAAATTATTGAGCTGTATTGTGAAATGCAGAGTTTTAGTTCCAGCAGAATTAACAGAGAGTAAAAAGCCGGCGCCATGTATGATCAAGAATAAGGAGGATGAAATTTATCTTCCTATTTATACCAGTAAGGCGCAGATTCCGCAGAAGCCAAAGAGCCCACTGATTATGAATGTTCCATATGCGGGAATCAATCTGACTGCAGCTCAGAGTCCTGAGGTTCAGGGAATTGTCATCAATCCATTTTCAGGGAATCTGATTTTTAAGAAAGAACTTCTTCTTAAAATCAAAGAAGTAGTAGAAGCTCAGGGAAAGGTTCTAAAAGACGCTAACGGTAATACACCACAGATGAAGACCATGAAACTGACTCAACAGCAGTATTTGCAGTTTGAGAAAAGACAATTCGAGGGGATTTTCCTTCCAAAGAAGATGTATGCAGAATCTGAGGCATTTTTCCAGGAATTGTGTGACAAGAAAGAAGAGTATTTAGATCAGCTTTTCGAAGAATCTTATAAGGAAAAAAGAATGTACCCATATCTTCCAGAAGATTTTTCTGTGATGGCAATGAATATTACAGAGGACCTTTTGGTGGTAAGAGTGGATATGCCATTAAAGGATATGAGTCCTTTTGCCTGTGTAAGAATTTATCTTACATGGAATTCTGCGAAGAAAGAAGCTCATTATTATACAATTGAGACAGGACAGGTCCAGAAGGAATATCTATTGGGAGAGATTGATTCCCAGATCAAACATATCAATCATGAAGCAGCTCCGGTAGAAGGAGCTGAGCTTCAGAAAATCGTGGATATGGCATCCCGGGCATCAGAACTGACCAGTTAGACTGTAATTGGGGCAAAGATAGCGCCTGTTACGGAAGCCAGATCTTTCGGATTTAATTGAATGGTGGTTCCAATTCTGCCACCGCTGATGTAAATTTCAGAATAGTTCTCTGCAGTGGAGTCAATCACTGTAGGGAACTGTTTTTTCATTCCAAGAGGGCTGCATCCACCACGAACATAACCGGTAATGGCTGTCAGATCTTTTACATGAATCATTTCTACAGATTTTTCTTCAACGGTCTTTGCTGCAATCTTTAAATCTACTTCCTCAGCAATTGGAATGACAAATACATAATATTTTCTGCTCTTTCCCTGCATTACCAGGGTCTTAAAGGACTGTTCTACCGGAGCTCCAGTTTTCTCTGCGGTGTGAAGCCCGTCGATAAATTCATCACATTCATATGTAATTAATTTATAGTTAATTTTATTTCTATCCAGAATTCGTACTGCATTGGTTTTTAATTCTTTTCCCATGTTTGATGCCTCCAATAAATTTTTACTTTAAGCATTCCTATTATAGCATAAAATAGGGGCAAGGGACAGAGAATCATTTCTGTAAGGCGGTTGAACAAAAAAAAGTGGAGTGTTATACTGGTTTTGAATAAATTTCACATTTAAGAAAGATTAGAGGAATTTTCATGCGGCAGATGGAATTTAAAATGGAGCGTCCGGGATTGACTAAGCCAGGAGAGCGTCTTAAGGTGACTGAGGGAAGACTTCCCACTTCCTATTATTATACAATTGAACATGCCATTGCTATGTCCGGAAATTATGCTGTAAGCGAAAGGCTTAGCTCACGAGAAGGAGTTGTAGTGGATGTAAAAGAGACGGAGAAGGGATTTTTTGTTACCATGGAATTTGATGAGTAGGTAGAAATGGTTATCGTAGAAAAGATTTGGCAGGATAAGATTATGAGACAGCAGAAAGTAAGCATTTTACCAGGGGAGACTCTTTGGGAAAGTTTGAGAAATAAAAATATTATGATGACTCGTCCATGTGGTGGAAAGGGGACTTGTGGAAGATGTCAGGTGGAAATCAAAGGGATTGGCAGGGTAAAATCTTGCCTGTTTCGTGAGCCTGGAACTTATGAGGTAATCTTGCCGCAGGAGGAGGAGTTTTCTGTAGTAGAAGACATGCCAGCAGAGGGAACTTCTTTTGTAAAGAGCACTTCTTCTGAAGAAGAACCACTGGCTGATGCGGGAACAAATAACGTTGAACAGAGCTGTCCATATAATGTTCTGGTCATTGGTGTGGATCTGGGGACGACGACTGTGGCGCTGAAAGCAATGACAGATCAGAGGACTTTAATCAGAAGCTTTGTGAATCCACAGAGGACATATGGAGCTGACGTTATGAGTCGGATAGATGCTTCTGTGAATGGGTTGGGGACTGCAATACAAGAACAAATTAAAACAGAATTAAATAAAAATATTGATGAATTAATAGTAGAATCAGGTCTGGAAAAAGGTGCTGAAGTCAGCGTAGTGATCAGTGGAAATACTACGATGCTACATTTGCTAAGGGGGCTTTCGTGTGAGGGATTAGGAAAGGCTCCTTTTCTACCGGTAGAGCTGGGACTGTGCCAGGAGAACTGGAACATTTCTGGAGTGTCTTGCCAGGTTACTTTTTTGCCGGGAATCTCAGCTTTTGTAGGTGGCGATATTGTCAGTGGGATTTATGGATTAGATCTCATGGAGAAGAACGAAACAAGTCTTTTGCTGGATCTGGGAACGAACGGAGAAATGGCACTGATAAAGAGTGGAAAATTACTGGTAACTTCGGCTGCTGCGGGGCCTGCCTTTGAAGGAACGTGGTTGGCCATGAAACTTCATGGAGCAGGAATAATTAACCTGTTGTATTTTATGAGAAAAGAAAATATCATAGATGAATATGGAACTTTATGTGACGAGTATTTTGAAGAAGGATATCCGGTTTCAGAATTTCTTATCAAAAGTGACATGGAGATACAGATTACGAAAGAGGAAAGAGCTTCGTTGGGAGTGATTACACAGGATGATATCCGTGCGATTCAGATGGCGAAAGGGGCAATTCGAGCTGGAATTGAGATTTTGTTAAATGAAGCTGAAATTTCCTCTGAGCAGGTGGATCATATGTATCTGGCAGGAGGTATGGGATTTTATTTGGATGCAGAGAAAGCGGTAGGAATTGGACTTTTGCCAGAAGGATTTGGTGGAAGAATAGAAATAGTTGGAAATTCTTCTTTACAGGGTGCATTGAAATATGGAAAAGTAATGACGGTGCAAGATGTAAATGTGCAGCAGAAGACCAATAGTTTTTTGGAGAAAATAACTGGAAATTCCAGAGAAATTGTACTGGCGAATCACCCAGATTTTGAAGAGAAATATATAGAAAACATGAATTTTTGGGAGAATTAAATGAAGATTTTACTGACGGCAATTAATGCAAAATATATTCATTCCAATTTGGCAGTATATTCCTTAAAGGCGAGTGCTGGAGAATGGGAACCTTATGTGGAACTGGCAGAATTTACTATCAACAATCAAAAGGATGATATTTTAAAAGAACTTTATCAACGAAAACCGCAGGTGCTCTGTTTCTCCTGCTACATATGGAATTTGGATTATGTAGAAGAAATTAGCCGGGAATTTCATAAGCTTTGCCCAGAAGTGCCAATCTGGACAGGAGGCCCAGAAGTGTCTTATGAAGTGGAGGCATTTTTGAAGGGGAATCCTCAGATTACTGGAGTGATGATCGGAGAAGGAGAAGAGACTTTTCGAGAATTATGTCAGCATTATATAAGGAAGGATCTGGAATTAAAAGAGATTCCTGGACTGGCATTTCGACATGAGGGCAAGGTGAAGTATACTCCAAGCCGGGATTTAATGGATATGAGTTTGATTCCTTTCTGTTATAAACAGATGGAGGATTTCTCCAATCGAATTATTTATTATGAAAGCAGCAGAGGCTGCCCATTTTCCTGCAGTTATTGTCTGTCCTCTGTAGATAAGAAACTGCGGTTTCGGGATAGTGAACTGGTAAAGAAGGAGTTGCAGTTCTTTATAGACCAGAAAGTGCCTCAGGTTAAGTTTGTGGATAGAACCTTTAACTGCAATCATGCTCATGCTATGGAAATCTGGAAGTATGTGAAAGAGCATGATAATGGAGTGACGAATTTCCATTTTGAGGTATCCGCCGATCTGATTACGGAAGAGGAACTGCGATTGATGGAAACTATGCGCCCAGGACTGATTCAGTTAGAGATTGGAGTTCAGTCAACAAATGAAGTTACAATTAAAGAAATACATCGGACTATGAGAATAGAACGGTTAAAGGAAGTGGTAAAAAGAGTACAGTCCATGGGAAATATTCATCAGCATCTGGATCTGATTGCGGGACTTCCTTATGAAGATTATGAAACTTTTCAGAAATCCTTTGATGAGATTTATAAATTAAAGCCAAATCAGTTACAGTTAGGATTCTTAAAAGTGTTAAAAGGGTCTTATATGTATGATCATGCGAAGGAATATGAAATCCTTTATCATGATAGACCGCCTTATGAGGTGTTCTCTACCAAGTGGTTAAGTTATTCGGATGTGCTTGCTATTAAGCAGTCAGAGGAAATGCTAGAAGTATATTATAACAGCGGTCAGTTTGAAGTTACCATGAAACTCTTAGAGAGGCTTTTTGACAGTCCTTTTGAGATGTTCAAGAGCCTGGGAGAGTTCTACCAGAAAAAAGGGTATTTTGGTATGAGCCATTCCCGGATCCGGCGTTGTGAAATTCTGCTGGAATTTCTGAGCGAAGGAGACTTCTTCAGAATTGACGACTTAGAAGAAATGATAAAAGAAGCTTTAATTTTTGATTTGTATTATCGGGAGAATTGTAAGAGCAGGCCGGCATGGGCTTGTGATATGACAGAGTTTAAACATATGACAAGATTTTTCTGCCGCTCGGGAAAGATGTCTCACGTAGAACCATTCCACTATCGGTTCCCAGAGAAACATCAGTGGAGTATTGACAAATTGCCTGAGCGTTTGGAAAATCCGATGTGGGTGTTGTTCCATTATGACAGACGTGATCCGTTAGATCATCAGGCGGAGATTGAATATGTACAGGAGGAAACATGGCGGCAAAACGAACAGAAGAAATTTTAAAGAGACTGGATGAGCAGTATGGAACAGAATATGTGTGTTATCTGAATCATGAGAATGCCTGGCAGCTTTTGATCGCAGTGATCCTAAGTGCGCAGTGTACGGATGCCAGAGTAAACATTGTGACTGCAGACCTTTTTCAGAAATACGACTCTCTGGAAAAATTCGCCAATGCAGATGTAAAAGAAATGGAACAGGATATTCATTCCATTGGATTTTATCATAATAAGGCTAAGAATATCATAGCATGTGCAAGAAGGCTTGTTGAAGTGTATGGGGGTGAAGTCCCTTCTTCTTTAGAGGAACTAATCACCCTGCCGGGCGTAGGAAGGAAAACTGCTAACGTGATCCGGGGCAATATTTATCATGAGCCAAGCATTGTTGTGGATACTCATGTAAAGAGAATTTCCAGAAGACTTGGTTTTACCAAGGAAGAAGATCCGGAGAAAATTGAATATGACCTAATGAAAAAGCTCCCAAAAGACCATTGGATTTTATATAACATTCAAATTATTTCTTTTGGAAGAAGTATTTGTTTTGCCAGAGGACCGAAATGTAGCCAGTGCTTCCTGCAGGATTTATGCAAATCAAAGGATAAGCGCTTATGATCAAAACAGAAGATTATACAGTAATTGATTTGGAAATGACAGGTCTTCACCCGAAAAACGATAAAATTATTGAAATCGGAGCAGTGAAAGTAAGGGCTGGAAAAGTGACGGAGACTTTGGAACTTTTGGTGGATCCAGGCTGTCCGATTCCAGAAAGGATCCGGGAATTGACAGGGATTACCGATGAAATGGTGAAAAACGGGGAAAAAGAAGATGAGGCAGTAGAAAAGCTGTTAGAATTTATCGGAGAAGATATTCTGGTAGGGCAAAATGTAATTTTTGATTATAGTTTTGTGAAACAGTGGGCAATTAATCATAGACGTCCGCTGGAAATGAAAGCCTGGGATACCTTAAGACTTGCTCAGAATCTTCTTCCAAAGGAACAACCGAAAAAACTGGAAGCACTTTGTGAGTATTTTCATATAGAAAGAACCAGGGCTCATCGTGCTTTAGACGACGCTCTGGAAACAAAGCTGGTTTTTGAAAAACTGGTGGAATTAGCAGGAGAAAAGGAGGAAGAGCTGCTGAAACCCAAGGCGTTGCAGTATAAAGCAAAACGCCAGACTCCCGCAACAGCTCATCAGTTGGAACGCTTAAAGGAGTTCGTAGAATTTCATAATATAAAGGAGGACATTCCTTACGAGAAACTTACAAGAAGTGAGGCATCCCGGTTAATGGATAAATATCTTGCAATCTATGGAAGAAGACCATAGATAAATTTGTCTAAAAAGGGATATTCTTGCTTAAAAATCCCAGTTCTTAGGTATCCTGGGATTGATATAATTCTTTAAACGTGTTATAAATACTACCAGAGTTATTTTCTAGAGACATCCCAAATTCCAGAAGTTTTTTGGCCTCCTCAGTATTCCCGTTATCAAAAAGCTGGCGGGCATAGATTGGAAGCTGGCGGATCATGGAGACATAGTTTTGTTCATATTTGGAAAGCTCATCCAGATTGGCAGCACCATATTTTAGCTTTAGATCGGTGTTACTGTATTCTGTCAGATCCAGCATTTTTTGTGAAATAAGATGAGATAGAATTTTTTCTTCCTCTGTGTGGAGCGTGCCAGGAATTAAATCCGGGGATAGAGTCACATATTCCAGATCTTCGATATTTTGTTTTCTGGTATTATTGGCTTTTTGTTCTTTGTCCCAGAAATCCTGAAGGACCTGTTCCTGATTAACGGTATGTTTATGGCTGTAATATCGAAAAACAGCAATGAAAATAATAAATATAAAAATAAAGAGAAACATAAATAAAAGACCTTTCTTTAAAATAGATTAGCTATAGTATAACTTATTTTTTCCCGGAGGTGAATAGGGTGTATAATTTTAATTCTTCCAAGAAGAAAAAGCGAATTACATCGGTCATTTGTCTGATTTTAGTAGGGTCAATGATCATTATCCCAATAATTTCTGCAATTTTAATGTATTTTTAAGAGAAAACCATACGATTCATTCTTGAAAAAGTGGATAGTTATGATAAAATAATAAGTCAAATAATGATGCGCTAAGAACCATTTATAAAATTTAACGAGGTTATTTGTATGAAAATGAGTAAAAAAATCAGTCTTTTAGCAGCAACCCTGGCATTATCGGCAGCAATGTTCTGCCCATCAGACAATGTTTACGCAGAAGTAGAAAGTGAGCCTAGAATCTCTCATGGAGTGTACATTGGAGCTGTAGATGTAGGCGGCATGAATGAGGCTGAAGCAATCAGTGCAGTGGAAAATTATGTGAATGGACTGATGGATGATGAATTTCAGTTGAAGGGTGCGAATGGAGAAGTTTCCATTTCCGGAGAAGAAATGGGGCTTACTGCGGATGTAGAAAACGCAGTGGAAGAAGCTCTTGGTGTTTGTAGAAAGGGAAATCTGATCCAGAGATTTAAGGATGCGAAAGATCTCGAAACCACTAATGTGGTTATTCATATGGGATTAGAAGTGGATAAGCAGAAAACTGCCCAGTTCATTTATGAGAAAAAAGGCAGTTTGGATATTAAGGCAAAAGATAATGGACTTTCTTTGGCAAATGGTGTTTTTTCTTATGTAGAAGGACAGTTGGGCGAGGAAGTAGACATCGTGTCCTCTGTGTATGCAATTAATGATTTCTTTGGGGAGCAGTGGGATGGAAGCAGTACAGAAATTGCTCTTGTTACCACGGTTCTCGAACCAAGAGGAACTAGGGAAGAGCTGGCAAGAATAAAAGATGTCATGGGTTCTTATAATACGGATTTTAGTTCTTCCAGTGCGGGAAGAGCGCAGAATGTAAAGAACGGATGTCAGAAAATCAATGGAACGATTGTATATCCAGGAGAAGAATTTTCAGTATATCAGGTAGTAAGCCCATTTACACAGGATAACGGATATGAGCTGGCTGGAGCATATGCCAACGGAACTACAATAGAGTCCTTTGGTGGAGGAATCTGTCAGGTGGCAACAACCCTTTATAATGCACTTATCCGGGCTGAGATAAATGTTACGATGCGGTATAACCATTCTATGACGGTTTCTTATGTAAAACCATCTGAAGATGCGGCAATCGCAGGTACATATAAAGATTTACGATTTGAAAATAATTTTGATTTTCCAATTTATATAGAAGGTTATTGTTCTGGCGGAAAATTGTACTTTAATATTTATGGAGAAGAAACACGTCCATCCAACAGAAAAGTTACCTTCCAGAGTGAAGTTGTCAGTGAGACTGAAGCAGAAGTACAGTTCAAGCTGGCATCTGATCAGCCAGCAGGATACTATAAGGTAGAACAGAGTTCTCACGATGGCTGTTATGCAAAATTATGGAAGATTGTTACAGTAGATGGTGTTGTTGAGAGCAAAGAGCAGATGAACACCAGTAACTATAAAATGTCTCCGAAGATCATTACGGTGGGCATCAAAGATGCGCCAGCAACTCAATTAGAGGCAATCAAGGCAGGCGTTGCTGCTAAGGATGAAGCAGCTGTAAAAGCGGCAGCAAAAGGTACGTTTGAGACTATGGCAGAACCGTCAGGTGGAACTACTGGCGGAACCACCGGAGGAACTGCGGGAGGTGTTGGAAACACTGGAGGTGCGTCAGGAGGAACTACTGGTGGAACTACCGGAGGAACTACTGGAGGTGCGTCAGGAAATGGCGGAAGCGCTGGAGGTGCGTCAGGAGATGCTGGAAGCACTGGAGGTGCATCAGGAGATACTGGAAGCACTGGAGAAACCTCAGGAGCAGGAAACAGTAACGGGGATAGCTCAGGAACCGATACTGGAGATCAAGCAGGAACAGGTGACACAGGAGCAGCTGGAGACGCAGCAGGAGAAAATCCAACTACACCATAGCATATAAGGGACAGGAATTATGAAAGCTGGGAAAATATCGGAAACTGTGTTAAAGCGTTCCGTTTTGAAACAACTGCATACAGTACATCCATCGGTAAGAAAAGGACCGGGAGTAGGAATAGACTCTAGCGTTTTCCAGATCGGAGCTGGTCAGAACCTGGTATTGTCTATGAATCCGGTTACCCTTGGAATTACTGAGATTGGAACAAGAGGGGTCTACAAAGCGTTGAATAATATTGCTGTCATGGGGGCAGAACCAATCGGCGTGATGGCTTCCCTGCTTCTTCCGACCTGTTATTCTGAAAACGAATTGAGAGACTTGATTCATGAACTGGACAAAGCTTGCGAAGAGACTTCTGCAACTGTACTTGGTGGCCATACCGAGGTGGTCCGAGGAATCACCCAACCAATCATTACTATAACAGGAGCTGGAATTGCGGATCAGGAGAATGATATTTCATCCGGGAATGCAAAGCCGGGGATGGATGTGATCGTAACAAAGTGGATCGGCCTGGAAGGCACTGCAATTCTGGCAAATGAGAAAGAAGAGGCACTTGGACAGAGATATTCCCAGCCTTTTATCAATAAAGCAAAGAAATTTTTAGACTATATATCCATTCAGTCGGAGGCCGCAGTCGCCACTAAGTCTGGCGTTGGTGCCATGCATGATATTTCTCAGGGAGGGATTTTTGCAGCTCTTTGGGAAATGGCGGAAAGTGCCGGCGTTGGACTGGAGATTGATTTAAAAAAAATTCCGATTCGTCAGGAAACTGTGGAAATCTGCGAATTTTTTGACTTGAATCCCTATAAGATTCTTTCCGGAGGTAGTCTGCTGATTGCGGCAGAGGACGGAAATACACTGGTAAGGGAACTGGAGAGGATTGGAGTTTCTGCAGTTATTGTTGGAAAGACAACAGATAGCAATGACAGAGTTCTGTTGTGTGAAGATGAAAGAAGATTCCTGGAACTGCCACAGACAGATGAGTTACATAAAGGAATGGAAAAATAAGGAGCATAGTATGAGAGAAAAAATTTTAACTTTTATAGAGAAGAACAGCCGGATTGATTTAAAAGAGCTGGCAATTATGCTTGGAGTAGATGAAGCTGCGGTTATGAATGAGCTGGAAACTATGGAGAAAGAGCGTGTGATCTGCGGATATCACACTTTGATCGACTGGGATAAAGCAGGAATTGAGAAAGTTACTGCCATGATTGAAGTAAGAGTAACGCCACAAAGAGGCATGGGATTTGACAAAATTGCTGAGAGAATTTACAACTATCCAGAAGTAAATTCTGTTTATCTGATTTCTGGCGGATTTGATCTGATGGTTACTTTAGAGGGAAGAACTTTACGTGAGGTTTCCCAGTTCGTAACAGATAAATTATCTACTTTGGATCAGGTTTTAAGCACAAAGACAAACTTTATCTTAAAGAAATACAAAGATCACGGCACCATTATGGCTGCTCCATCAAAAGATGAAAGGATTATGATGATATAATGAGAGACCCATTATCAAAGACAATTGTGAACATACAACCATCAGGAATCCGGAAGTTTTTTGATATCGTAAGTGAAATGGAAGATGCTATTTCCTTAGGCGTAGGTGAACCGGATTTTGATACCCCTTGGCATATTCGTGACGAGGGTATTTATTCCCTGGAAAAAGGAAGAACCTTTTATACCTCCAATGCAGGTTTAAAAGAATTAAAAGTAGAGATCGCTAAGTTCTTAAAGAGAAGATATGAACTGGAATATGATTTTA
>JBGVLD010000052.1:0-11737 GCA_045124075.1 Agathobacter sp. | reverse complement strand
TTCAAAAATCGTTACAGAAATCATAACAATTTTCCTTATCGATTATCCATTAATCTTTTCAATTTTAACCTGGGTGAACGCCTGTCTGTGTCCGTTCTTTTTGTGATAACCGGTTTTTCTCTTGTACTTGTAAACGATTACTTTCTTAGCTCTGCCTTCTTTTACTACAGAAGCTTCTACAGTTGCTCCAGCTACTGTTGGCTCTCCAACTTTCATTTCGTCGCCGGAAACTACTAATACCTGATCAAAAGTAACCTTCTCACCAGCCTCAACACCAAGCTTTTCAATGGTAATGATATCGCCTTCGGATACTTTGTACTGTTTACCACCTGTTGCTATAATTGCGTACATATGGCACCTCCTATTTATCATTACTCGCCAGTTGCGGTGCTGCTTGATTGCAGACTTAATAAACCTCACTGTGCGGCATACTTCGTTATCATAGCATATGTCTTTTTATTCGTCAACTGTTTTTAGAATTTATTTTTACGATTTTCTCACGATTTCTATTAAAGATTTATGTGTTTTTTTTCGGGTCAATTCCATCAGACCCAGTTTTGTAATATCAATGAAATTACAAGGCACTGGATCCTCTTTTATGAGGCGCTTCATGGTATGAATCAACTTTTGCTTACTTTCCTCATCTGATAGATTGATAAAATCCACAATAATCATGCCGGAGATATTCCGAAGCCTTAACTGTCTGGCAATTTCTTTTGCGGCTTCCAGATTGACCTGAAATAACGTATCTTTCTTTCTGGACTGATTCTTCCCAGAATTTACATCAATAACTGTTAAGGTTTCCAGACTTTCAATAATAATATTCGCTCCTGATGGAAGCCAGACTTTATTACTTAGAAGTTGGGATAAATTCCACCGGATGTTATATAATGTAGAAAGACTTACCGCATCATCCTGATGGAACTTGATCTTATCCAAAGTAACCAAATGTGGCAGTATCTTTTGAATGGCATTAAAAATATCCTGACAATCCGTTATTACATAGTCATATTCCTGCATATTGGCACTTTGTAGCCTTCTGACATATCCCGGTGGGTTTTCATAGATCATACAAGGGGGTTTTAAATGAACAGACTGATTTTTCAGTTCCAAAAACTGACGTCTGATATCTAAAATATCCTGGCGTAACACCTGTTCATCTACAGAGGCTCCATTGGTGCGGATCACGACACCATAACCTTCCTCTTGGTGTTCTGGACAAAGTTCCTGTAACAACACTTCCAGTTCCGTTCTTTTCTCTTCAGGAAGTTTTCTGGAAACACTTAAGGACTGATTCTTGGTAGTAAGGACACAGTAGCTTCCCGCCAGACTTAAGGAAGCGGAACAAACCGCGTCTTTTGTTTTCACGGCATCTTTTACGATCTGAATTAAAATCTCATCCCCACCACAAAGCTTCTGTCCAGAAGAATTTTTTTTGGTATAAATTAAGTGTGAAGATTCTTCCAAAGGAAGATAGCTTTTTCTGCCATTTCCAATGGTAACAAAGGCTGCCTGAATATTCTCCATGACCCGATCCACCCGACCTACATAAATCTGCTCTAAACAAGAGGAATTTTCTGGCTCAAACAACTGGAAGTCAATAAAATTCCGATTCTCATCCAGTACGATATAAGCAATATGATCTTTTTTTTCAAGAGCAATCCTGGTAATTGCCAGTCTTTTCATAAACTCCTCCTTTTCAGAAAATAAGGTGATTGAAAAAACTTGCAATCACCTCTAAAACGTTTATAAAATCTCTTCTCCCAGATCCAACAGGGAAACAAACTCACTAGTCTCTTCCTTCTTTGCATAAACCTCCATACGATGAATCTGGATGGCATTTTCGTTATATTCCAGTCCCAGTTTCTCATACAAAGAAGATAAAACCAGTTCCGGTTTGATGTTATCTACACTTCCCGTTGAAACTTTTAAGAAAAATTCCGGCTTCTGATGGTCGGCTTCTTTTACTTCAAAAGTATATACTAAAGGCTTTAAGTCCACTTCTCTTTCACTTTTCTTAGTCTTCTTAATGATTGAGAAAGAATCTTCATTCTGAAAGTGTGCCCGTACTGCTTCCTGCCATTGTTCCACAGAAAGAGGACTTTCATATCCTTCCTTGTAGGAAAGGGTGTAATCTGCCGCTGCTACAATTGACATGGCTGTCTTGGCATTATCTGGAAGCTTCACGTAACCGGTCACTTCTACCCCTTCTACCATAGTCTGATTCATGATAGAAAGTGTCTCTTTGGTGGATAAGGTTGAGTGAACTTCAATATCTAAATATTCTCCATCACTGGTAATACCAACTCCTAAAGGTGCCGCAAAGGACATAATCTGATGTGGGGAAAACCCTTCAGAATAACAGATGTTAATTTCGCTTCGACGGATGGCTTTTTGAAAATACCGCATCATATCAAGATGTCCGATAAATTTCATCACTCCCCATTTACGGAATTTAATTCTGATTTTCATAGCAGACACCTCCTTCAAACTGACGGGCACCACAACCGGCACATTTCATGCGGCAGTTTGGTGTGACAGTCTCCTGTAATGCCTTTTTCCATTCAGAAAGCATAAATGCTTTGGAAATTCCTGTATCAATGAAATCCCATGGAAAAATCTCTTCTTCACTGCGAGCTCTCTTGGTATAGAAATCAATGTCGATTCCACATTCTTCAAAAGAATCAAGCCATTTCTGATAATCGAAAAATTCTGACCAGGCGTCAAAATACTGTCCCTTGTTATATACAGATAAAATTGCAGAAGAAACTTTTCTGTCTCCTCTTGCAAGAATTCCTTCTAATACGGTCACGTCCGCTTCATGCCAGTTGTAACGGATACTCTTGTGATTTAATTGTTCTTTTACATGATCGTTTACGATCTTGGCCCGCTCTAAATAATCCCGTGGATCCAACATGGTTGCCCACTGAAATGGGGTAAATGGCTTCGGCACAAAGAAAGAAGTACTAATGGTTATCTGACATTTTCCGTTTCGTTTTTCCTTTGGTACCGTGTCATAATATAAGGCAGCCACTTCGTTGGCAAGCTCTGGAATTGCCCGCATATCTTCTTCTGTCTCTGTTGGAAGGCCTAACATAAAGTAAAGCTTTACCTTGTTCCAGCCTCCTTCAAAGGCTAGTTTTGAGCCGTTTAAGATATTTTCTATGGTAAGCCCTTTGTTAATAACATTACGCATACGCTGAGAGCCGGCTTCCGGTGCAAAAGTCAAACTGCTTTTCTTAATATCCTGTACCTTACTCATGACATCCAAAGAAAAAGCATCAATTCGTAAAGAAGGCAAAGAAATATTAATGCCGTTCTGCTTACATTCTTCAATCAAGAATGTAATTAACTCATCTAACTGTGAATAATCAGAGGAACTTAAAGAACTTAAGGAAATTTCCTCATATCCTGTGGACTTTAACATCTTAGAAGCCAGTTCCTTTAACCTTGTGACCTCTTTCTCGCGGTTCGGTCGATAGATCATGCCCGCCTGACAGAAACGGCATCCTCGGATACATCCACGTTGAATCTCAAGAACCACTCTGTCCTGGGTCGCCTTAATAAATGGAACTACCGGTTTTTCTGGATAAACAGCAGTTGTTAAATCCATATCTACCTGTTTTTGGATTTTCACTGGAATATCTTCATATTTTGGAAGAAATTCATCTATGGTTCCATCTTCTTTATAAGTCACTTCATACAGTCCTGGTACATAAATTCCCGGAATTTTAGCAGCTTCATGAATAAAATCTGCTCTGGAAGCATCATTTTTCTTCATTTCTTTATACAGATCAAGTAATGCATCATACTGCATTTCCCCTTCTCCGATATAGAACATATCAAAGAAATCTGCAATTGGTTCCGGGTTATAAGAACATGGGCCACCACCAATTACGATTGGCATTCCATCGGTTCTGTCTTTCGCCAGAAGCGGAATCTGAGCCAGATCCAGAACCTGTAAAATATTGGTATAACACATTTCATACTGGATGGTAATTCCAAGAAAATCAAAGTTTTTCAGTGGTTCCTGGGATTCCAGTCCAAATAATGGAATCTGTTCTTCTTTCATGATTTCATGAAGATCTGGCCATGGAGAGTATACTCTTTCGCACCAGGTATCCTCTCTACGGTTGAACATATCATATAAAATCTGGATTCCCAGATGTGACATACCTATTTCGTACACATCTGGGAAACACATAGCAAACCGAATATCAATTTCTTCTGAATTCTTAATAACAGAATTCAGTTCATTTCCAATATAACGGGCAGGTTTTTCTACCCGCATCAGAATCTCATCACTTAATGCAAGTTTTCTCATGCTAACCTCTCTATCGCTGGGCAAGTTCGTTGGTAATATCTTCCCAGGTCACTCCTTTTTCTACCATTAGGATCATGCAATGATAGATAAAATCAGAAATCTCGTATTTTAACTGATCCTCATCTGGATTCTTAGAAGCAAGAATGATTTCTGTATATTCCTCTCCTAATTTCTTCAGAATACTATCCGTTCCCTTCTTCAAAAGAGAATTGGTATAGGAAACGTCCTTTGGATTTTCTTTCCGATCTTTAATAACATCATACACGCTTTCAAAGACTTTTAGTGGATTCTTATCTACATATTCTTTTTTCACAATGGAATTAAAGAAACAGGTTGGGTTTCCAGTATGGCAGGCTGCTCCTACCTGAGAAACCTTCGCCAGGATTGTATCAAAATCGCAATCTGCTGTTAATGATTTTACATACTGCACATGACCAGAAGTAAGTCCCTTGGTCCAAAGTTCATTACGACTTCTGCTGTAATAGGTCATTTTTCCAATGTTAATGGTGGTGTTAAAGGCTTCTTCATTCATGTAAGCTAACATTAACACTTCATCTGTACGGTAATCCTGTACAATCACCGGTACCATACCATCCGAATTTAATTTCAGATCAGACCACTTCAAAGCTGGAGCAAAGTTGTCCATCTTAATGCCTTCCTGAGACAGATTAGACTTTAACTTCATAACTTCAATAGAAAGGTCGTTAATGAACTCTCCAGTGATGCCACGTACATTCTCCCGCTTTAAGATTCCTATAATCTCCTGGTAATCGTATTTTGGAAGCATAACTACATGAGGAATATCAGTAAGATTCTCTACTGCATCCAAAATATCCTGATTTAAGATTAGAAGTTCATGAAAACTTTCCCGAAGATCCTTCTGATGTTTAAAAATAAAATCAACATTCTTAACAGATAATAAAATACGGTCTTTTCCAAAACGAGCACTGGCTTCTTCTGCTAATGCAAGCCCGGATTTCTTAGTCGGATTAATGATGACCTGTAAGCATCCGGCATAAAGTAATTTCTTAATATCATCGATACGGTTAATGTTCCCTCCCGCACATACTTTAATATCAATATTCCGGTTAATGATCTTGATAACATGAATGTTCTTTTCATGCTCTTCCTCTTCTTCCGACAGATCAAAAATAATAATCTTGTCCACACCGCTGTCATTATACAGCTGGCATAATTCGTATACATCCCCCACTTCCGTAAAATCTTCCGGTGATTTTACAGCTTTTCCATTCTTTAAATACAGTGTTGCTACAATATTTTTGCGTTCCATAGATTTACAAACTCCCTTTCGTAGATAAGACATCTGTAATTCTTGGATCAAGAGTTACCGCCTCATCCAAAGCTCTTCCAAAGGCTTTAAACATTGCCTCTATCATATGATGGTTATTGCCACTCTGCAATACCTTAATATGAAGATTCATGCCTGCTGTATAGGAAATGGCATAGAAAAATTCCTTTACCATTTCTGTATCCAGATCGTTTACCTTCTCAACAGTAAATTCCCCATCAAATACTAAATAAGGTCTGCCAGAAAGATCAATCGCGCAAAGTACTAAAGATTCGTCCATTGGTAAAATGCAGTTGCCAAAACGTTTGATTCCTTTTTTGTCCCCTAATGCTTCTTTGATCACAGTTCCAAGTACAATTCCACAATCCTCTACAGTATGATGGCAGTCTACTTCCAGATCTCCCTTACAGATTAGATTCAAATCAAAAAATCCATGTCTGGAAAATCCCTCTAACATATGGTTAAAAAAGCCCACACCAGTGTCAATATTAGAATTTCCTGTTCCATCCAGTGCGATTTCTGCCTTAATATCGGTCTCTTTTGTGGTTCTAACAACAGTTGCATTTCTTTCTGACATAACAGCCTCCAAATTTTAATCTTCAAATCTTACTTTAATGGATTTTGCATGAGCCGTCAACTGCTCACATTCTGCAAAGGACGCAATATCTTTATATACTGGTTCTAATGCTTCTCTAGAGTAAGAAATAATACTGGATTTCTTAATGAAATCGTCGACGCTTAGTGCTGAGAAAAATTTCGCTGTTCCATTTGTAGGAAGCACGTGATTTGGTCCAGCAAAATAATCTCCTAATGGTTCAGAAGAATATTCTCCCACAAAAATTGCTCCTGCATTACGAATCTTGGTCATAATGTGGAATGGATCTTTGGTTACGATTTCCATGTGTTCAGAAGCAATTTCATTGACCGTTTCAATAGCTTCCTCCATATTTTCTGCCACTAATATGTAACCATACTGTTCTAAGGATTTCTCAATAATTGCTTTTCTGGATAATTCTGCGGTCAGTTTATCCACTTCTTCAGAAACCTTCTCGGCTAATTCCTGACTAGTAGTAATTAAAATTGCAGAAGCCATTTCATCATGTTCTGCCTGAGATAACAGATCGGCAGCCACATATCTTGGATTTGCAGTCTCATCTGCTAATACTAAAATTTCACTTGGTCCTGCAATGGAATCAATGCTGACATATCCAAATACTGCTTTTTTCGCTAAAGCAACATAAATATTTCCAGGGCCAACAATCTTATCTACTTTTGGAATACTCTCTGTTCCGAAAGCCATAGCTGCAATTGCCTGAGCTCCACCAACTTTGTAAATTTCATCTACACCAGCTTCTTTTGCAGCAACTAAGGTAGATGGATATACTTTTCCATCTCTTCCTGGAGGAGTACACATAATAATCTTATCAACTCCTGCTACTTTTGCCGGAAGAACGTTCATAAGAACGGAGGAAGGATATACTGCTTTTCCTCCTGGTACATAAACCCCGGCTTTCTCTAATGCAGTGACTTTCTGTCCTAAAATAATCCCGTTCTCTGTAGTGAACCAGGAATTCTGTACCTGTTTCTCGTGATATTTCCGGATATTTACAAGGGCTTTTCTGATGACAGTAAGTAAAGTTTCATCTACTAGTTCATAGGCCTCGTTGATTTCTTCTTCTGTTACCAGAATATTAGAAGCATTAATGTCTGCTCCATCAAACTGTTTTGTATAAGCAAAGATTGCTTCGTCTTTTTTCGCACGAACTTCTTCGATAATACTGTTTACTCTTCCCTCAAATTCCCCATAGCTGTTTGGGCTTCTTTTTAAAAGATTTTCTAATATATTATTTCTGGTATCTTCTGTTAATTTCAGTATCCGCATGATGTTACCTCCAATTATTTCTCAGATTCAATTAACTGTTTTAAATCAGTGATTAGCTTAGTGATACGTTCATTTTCCATTTTCATACTGACCTGATTTACTACAACTCTTGCAGATAGAGGGCAGACTTCTTCCAATACAGTCAGTCCATTCTCTTTTAAAGTAGTTCCTGTCTCTACAATATCACAGATTACCTCAGAAAGTCCAACAATTGGTGCAAGTTCAATAGAACCATTTAATTTAATGAGTTCCACAGTCTGATGTTTTTTATTGTAAAAATAATCTTTTGCGATATGAGGATATTTGGTTGCTACACGAATCTGCTCATGATGCTGTAATAATTCTCTGGCACTTTCTGGTCCACAGATACACATACGGCATTTCCCGAAGCCTAAATCCAGTACTTCGTAAATATTTCTGCCTTCTTCTAAAATGGTATCTTTTCCTACCACACCGATATCCGCCGCACCATATTCTACATAAGTTGGTACGTCCGGTCCTTTTGCCAGGAAAAATTTCAGTTTTAATTCTTCATTTACAAAAATCAATTTTCTGGTATCTGGATCATGGATTTCTTCACAAGTAATTCCAATTTTTTCAAACAACTGCAGGGTCTTTTTCGCCAGACGTCCTTTTCCCAGGGCAAATGTTAAATATCTCTTTTCTTCCATTTCTATTCTCCATCCATAAATTCAACTGTTGTAATCTTATTCTTATCGGCAAATGCTTCATAATCAGCTTTTGTTTTATCTTCTGCCCAAAGAAGAGTCTCCACCAAAGCGCCTTGACTTCTAAGCTCCTTTGCACGGGCAATGGCTTCTTTTGCTTTGTTCTCTTTAAAGATGAGAAGTATTCCCTTATCAGGAAGGGAAACCGTGATCTTCTGTCTGGATAATGATGCCATAAGCTGATCTACAACAATAGCGAATCCAATTGCTGGAGCATTTTTTCCAAAATAACTGAAAAGCTTGTCATAGCGTCCGCCTTTTACTACGGCTTCTCCTGTTCCGAAAGTATATCCAGCAAAAATAATTCCTGTGTAGTAATGGTAATCACTGATAATCCCTAATTCAAAGCTTACGTAATCTTCAATTTCATATATTTTTAAATAATGATTTAATTTCTCAAGTTCATCTAATGCCTGGAATACAAGCGAATAAGCCTTTGCTTTTTCCTTTGCTGCGCTTAAATCTGCTTCCGTTAAGTTAAAGTTTCGAAGCAGCGAGAACAGTTCCTGTAATTCAGAAGGAACATTCAGTTTTTCTACAAATTCCTCAACGCCAAAAAAGTTCTTATTGCTGATGAGTTCTCTTAAATGAGCCTCATCTTCTTCCTCAATATGAGCTTCTTCTACTAATCCCTTGAAAAACTGGGCATGTCCTACTGCAATCTGAAATTCCTTTAAGCCACTAGTCTTTAAAGAATCTACTACCATGGAAAGGATTTCTGCATCTGCCGATACAGAACCATCGCCAATTAATTCTGCACCACACTGGGTATTTTCCTTTAAACGACCCTGATAATCAGAGGAATTAATAAAGGTATTTCCCATGTAACAGAGTTTTACAGGCATTTCTTCATCAATGTAATATTTTACTACACTTCTGGCAATAGAAGGGGTAAAGTCTGGGCGAAGCACCAATGTATTTCCTTCTTTATCAAAGAACTTATATAAATCCTTGGATGGAGTCGTTCCAATCTCACTGCTGAATATATTAAAGAACTCAAAGGTCGGTGTCTGAATGTCATGGAAGCCATAGGATAAAAGCACTTTATGAAGTTTCTCCTGAAGATAAAGCTTCATCTCACATTCTCCATTATAAATATCCCGGACACCATCTGGTGTATGTAATAATTGATTTTTCATTTTCTATTCTCCTTAACTTTAACATGGTAAAGTGTTACCATACTACCACGCGAAACAAATTAATTATATGTAAAGAACATAAGATTGTCAATCCCTGGATGAAAGATCCTTTTGTAAGGTATGTAAATACGGAACGAAGATCCCGGGTATCTCTGGGAGAAAAAACTCCTCATCTAATTCTTCCAATCGGAAACTTTTTCTTCCTCCCTCCTGTGCCCTGTTCCAGAATTCCATTAACTTACGAAAGGTAAGATAATAGAACTGATCCCTGTGGGGATAGGAAATCAGAATAAAAGCAATTCCATCCTGTTTTTCAAAAGCTCCCATGAATTCCACCTGATGTTCATGGATATTCGCCAATGGAAAAGTGTCCGTATTACATTCCTTTGCATCAAAACACACAGGAATTCCTTGCACCGCTCCAATATAATCTACCGTACTCTTTTGTTCAAAATATGCCAGAGTAATATGTCTTGTTTGTTTATCAATATTAATGGGAGTAATTGGAGTGGGAATCTTCTGAATCAAAGCCAGTCCATTCTCCCGGTATTTTTCATTGGTTCTATTTAATAAATCTTCTAAAGTTGAACCTCGAAGTCCTCTGGAATTCCAGGTTGCCATATTGTGTTCATCCTTTCTGTCTTTCCCTTTCCGAAAAATCTGGTTTTTTAACCCAGTTTAAACTTATCATTTTTAAAAAGCTGTAAACTCCATCGGCTCAGGTGCAGTTAATATCAACCCTTCGGGAAACTCTATCCGATAAGCATGAAGTAGTTGATGATTTACCTGATATAACTTCTTATACTTCTCATTCATATCTTTTTTTCCATACTTTAAGTCACCAATAATTGGATGACCGATAGAAGCTAGATGAGCACGAATCTGATGAGTCTTACCAGTAATCAGATGAATCTCTAAAATAGAATAATCTTCGGTACTCTTAATTACTTCATAAGAAGTTTCAATATAAGATGCTTCTTCTTTTGTTTGTTCTTCTAAAATCAAGACTTGATTTTTAGATGGATCCTTCCATAAATACCCTTTTAGGTAAGCCTTCTCTTCTATCTTTCCACAGACTACCGCACGGTAGAATTTCTTCATATCCCGGTTCTTTAAGTCTTCCGAAAGTGTCTGAAGCCCTTTTAAGCTTTTTCCAGCCAAAAGAAGTCCTGTAGTATTTCGATCTAACCGGTTACAGATTGATGGACGAAAGGTTAAAAATGTTTCAAAATCCAGCTCCCCTTTTTGAATCAGGTAGCCTAAGATTCTTTCATTTGCCGAAACATCCTTTGACTCTGCCTTCTGAGACAACATATTGGCTGGTTTATCTACCACTAGAATATCTTCATCTTCATAAATAACTTTAAGTCCACTTAACGTAAGTTTCTTAAGCGCTTCATATTCTCCTTTAAGTGCTTTCGGATCTTTGGAAAACTTCTCAAAGGTCTCATCCGAAAGAAAAATCTTAATCTTATCCCCCTGAGATAAAATCTCGTTTCCTGTGGCTTTCGCTTCATTACAGGTAATATTCTTCTTCCGAAGCATCTTATAAATGAAACCGCCAGTTGCGTTTGGAAGGAGTTTTTTTAAATATTTGTCAAACCGCTGGTTTGCTTCGTTTTGTTTTATTATAAATTCTTTCATCGTTTCTTTTTATGCACATTGCGGATGGTTTTCTTTTTTGCGCCTGTTCCCTTGCCAGATTTTGCGTCTTTTCCCGACTTAAAGCCGCCTGTTCCCTTGCCAGATTTTACCTCTTTTCCGGACTTGAAGCTGCCTGTCCCCTTTCCAGTAAAAGCTCTTCTTGGACGAATCAGACAGTTCTTATCAAATCCGATCAGATCCTGGCGACCTTCCTTCATTAAAGCTTCATAGACCAAATCATAATTTGCCGGATTCCGATACTGAATCAAGGCTCTCTGCATGGCTTTTTCATGAGGATTTGTTGCTACATACACTGGCTCCATAGTCCTTGGATCTAAACCTGTATAATACATACAGGTAGAAATCGTGGAAGGAGTTGGATAAAAATCCTGTACCTGTTGAGGCATATAGCCTAAGTCTCTCAAATATTCTGCCAGTTCAATGGCCTCCTTTAAGGTTGAGCCCGGATGGGAAGACATAAGATACGGAACAAGGTATTGCTCTTTTTTCAGTTTTTTGTTCATGTCTTTGTAAGCGGCCACGAACTTATCATAGACTTCTACATTTGGCTTTCCTAATTTACTTAACACTTCATTAGAAATATGTTCTGGTGCCACTTTTAACTGTCCACTTACATGATGCTCGCATAATTCCCTTAAAAATGTCCGGTCTTTATCATACATTAAGTAGTCAAAGCGGATTCCAGAGCGG
>JBGVLD010000051.1:0-26861 GCA_045124075.1 Agathobacter sp. | reverse complement strand
CGAAATGCTTGAAAAGTGAACAACAAAATAGAACAAGAAAAAGTTTTTTTTGTAGGCAAAGATATTTTCTTTGCCTTTTTTTTATGCTATAGTAGGAATAACTGTATACAATTGGTTAAGCCATATGTGGAAAGGATGTATGAGATGAAATACGATTATTTAGTAGTTGGATCCGGATTGTACGGTGCTGTTTTTGCGCAGCAGGCAAAGAAAGCAGGAAAATCAGTTCTTGTGATTGACAAGCGTTCAAATATCGCAGGAAATATTTATACAGAAGAAATGGAAGGAATCAATGTACACGTCTACGGTGCGCATATTTTCCATACCAATAATAAGAAAGTCTGGGATTACATTACCCAGTTCGCAGAGTTCAACCGTTTTACAAATTCTCCAGTAGCAAATTACCACGGTGAACTATATTCTCTTCCTTTTAATATGTACACATTTAATAAGATGTGGGGAGTGGTAACTCCAGAAGAAGCGGCAGCTAAAATTGAAGAGCAGAAACAGGCGGCTGGTATCACAGAACCGAAGAATCTGGAAGAACAGGCAATCAGTCTGGTAGGTACCGATATCTATGAGAAGCTGGTCAAAGGATACACCGAGAAGCAGTGGGGAAGACCATGTACAGAACTGCCTTCTTTCATTATTAAAAGACTTCCAGTACGTCTTACCTTTGATAATAACTATTTTAATGCGCTGTATCAGGGAATTCCGATCGGTGGTTATACTAAGATGGTTGCCAATATGTTAGAAGGCATTGAAGTGCGTTTGGAAGAAGATTATCTGGCTAAGAAAGAAGAATATGATGCCATGGCGGATAAAGTCATTTATACCGGTCCGATTGATGCATATTTTAATTATAGTGCAGGAACCTTAGAATATCGTTCTGTTCGTTTTGAGACAGAAGTGTTGGATAAACCGAATTTCCAGGGTAATGCAGCCGTAAATTATACAGACAGAGAGACTCCTTGGACCCGTATTATCGAGCATAAGTGGTTCGAGTTCGGAACTCAGCCGAAGACGGTAATCAGCCGTGAATACAGCTCTGAGTGGAAACCAGGAGATGAGCCATACTATCCAGTCAATGACGAGAAGAATGGCAGGGTCTACGAAGAATACAAGAAACTGGCAGAAGGTGAGAAGAATATCATCTTCGGCGGACGTCTTGGTGAATATAAATACTATGACATGGACGCAGTGATTGCTTCTGCACTGGAGATGTGCGAGAAAGAGCTGGCATAAAGCCATGTGAAATATTACCTTTTCAAAAAGAATCGGGTGTGTTAGAATACAATATTATATTTAAAAACAGGAGGATTTATTGAAATGGATTTCTATGCAGAATATCAGAAATGGTGTACAGATCCTTATTTTGATGATGCAACAAAGGCAGAATTAAAAGCACTTGAAGGTGATGAGAAAGAAATAGAAGATAGATTTTACCGTACTCTTGAATTCGGTACAGCAGGACTTCGTGGAGTTATCGGAGCAGGAACAAACCGTATGAACGTTTATACAGTTCGTCAGGCAACTCAGGGACTTGCAAATTATATTATTTCCCAGAATGGACAGGAGAAAGGTGTTGCAATCGCTCATGATTCCAGAAATATGGCAGATGAGTTTACCGATGCAACGGCTCTTTGTCTTGCAGCAAACGGAATCAAGACTTATGTTTTTAAAGAATTAAGACCAGTTCCAATGCTTTCTTTTGCGGTTCGTCATCTTGGAACAATGGCAGGTGTTGTTCTCACAGCAAGCCATAACCCAAGAGAATATAACGGATATAAGGTATACTGGGGGGATGGTGCCCAGGTAACACCACCTCATGATACAAATATTATGGCAGAAGTAGCAAAAGTAACTTCCTTTGACATGGTAAAGACCATGGATAAAGAAGAAGCCATTGCAAAAGGCTTATACAATATCATTGATGATTCTGTGGATGAAGCTTATTTTAAAGAAGTAAGAAGCCTGTCTATTCATCCAGAAGTAATTAAGGAAATGGCGAAGGATATCAAGATCGTATACACTCCACTTCATGGTTCAGGATTACTGCCTGTTACCAGAGTATTAAAGGATCTGGGATTTGAGAATGTTTACGTAGAGCCACAGCAGGCAATCGCAGACGGCAATTTCCCAACCTGCCCATATCCAAATCCGGAAAATGAGGCAGCTTTTGAACTGGCATTAAAACTTGCAAAAGAAAAAGATGCAGATATCGTTCTGGCAACAGATCCAGATGCAGACCGTCTTGGTGTATACTGCAAGGATACCAAATCCGGCGAATACGTAAGCTTTACCGGTAATATGTCTGGTATGCTGATTGCTGAGTATATCTTAAGTGAAAAGACAAAGAATGGTACTATGCCAGCAAATCCAGCTTTAATTGAATCTGTAGTAACAACAGATATGGCTAAGGCCATTGCTGCAGCTTATAATGTAGAGTTGATGGAAGTGCTTACCGGATTTAAATATATCGGTGAGAAGATTCGTGAATTTGATGAGACAGGAAGCCACAACTATGTCTTTGGTCTGGAAGAAAGTTATGGATGTCTGCCAGGTACTTATGCAAGAGATAAGGACGCACCAGCGGCTGTTGTAATGCTCTGTGAAGTGGCAGCATACTACAAGAAGAGGAATATGACTCTGTGGGATGCTATGATCGAGATGTATGAGAAATATGGCTACTACAAAGAAGGCATTACCACTATGACCTTAAAAGGAATTGATGGTGCAGCTCAGATTCAGAGCATCATGGACAATGCAAGAGCAAATGTTCCAACGACAATTGGAGAATATGACGTTCTGACAGTATTGGATTATAAGAAAGATACCAAGAAGAATATGAAGACAGGAGAAGTTACCACAACAGGACTTCCATCTTCTAATGTTCTTTACTATGAATTGAGCAACAATGCATGGTGCTGTGTAAGACCTTCTGGTACAGAACCAAAAATCAAATTCTACTTTGGTGTAAAAGGAACTTCTCTTACAGATGCAGAAGAAAAATTGAAAACATTAAGTGAAGAAGTAATGAAGATTTTTGAATAAGCAGGATTAAGTCTATGATGAAAATATACATTTGTCCCGAATGTGGCTGGATGCGCGTGGTATCCCGTCGTAAGGATGTAGAATGTCACAAGTGCGGCAAAGACCAGATGCGGCTGTCCAATCTTGATATAGGAAAGTATTCTGAAATGTCAGAGCAGGAACGTCAAGGTTACGCAGATGCCTGGCTATATATACATAGTAGACGCAAGGGAAAGTAGTATGGCAGGTAATAAGAAAAAAGTTTCAAGAAAAGCCAGAAGAAAACGCAAAATAGCCGTAATCGCAGCAGAGGTATTGGTACTGTTTGTCTTATTGGCGGTTTGTTTTGTATGGCAGAAAGTAAATAAGATTCAATTTGATCCGTCCATGAGCGATTCAGAGGCGGGAATTAACAGTGATCTGGGAGAGGAGACGCTTCTGACACTGGGAGGGTTTACCAATATTGCTTTATTTGGGTTGGACAACCGAGGAAGTAATGATTATGCAAGTGGTAATTCTGATACCATAATGATCGCGAGCATTAATAATGAGACCCATGAAGTAAAGCTGGTTTCTGTATACAGGGATACTTATTTAAATATTAGTAAGGATAAGTATAAGAAAGCGAATTCTGCTTATTCCAATGGCGGCGCAGTTCAGGCGGTGCAGATGTTAAATACGAATCTGGATTTGAATATTACCGAATATGTCTGTGTAGACTGGAATGCGTTGGTGGAGACCATTGATGCCTTAGGTGGAATTGATATTCAGATCACGGAACAGGAAGTAAAATATATCAATTTCTATCTTTGGGAAATTGACGAGATGACAGGTCTTACGACTCCAGAAGTAGAAGAGGCAGGATTGGTTCATCTGGATGGAACTCAGGCAACTGCCTATGCCAGAATCCGTTATACTGGTGGGGATGACTTTAAGAGAGCTTCCCGGCAGAGAATCGTGCTTCAGGCAATGGTAGATAAGGCGAAAAAAGCGGATCTGAAGACTTTAAATAAGATCTGTGATGCGGTATTTGATGATATTGCCACAACCCTTAGCTTAAAAGAAATCCTTTCTCTTTTAAAAGCGCTTCCGGATTATGAGATTTCTTCTACCACAGGTTTTCCATTTGAACTGACAACCAAGAAGATTAGTGGTGGTGATACGGTTATTCCAGCTGAACTGGATAATAACGTAGTAGAACTTCATAAGTATCTGTTTGATGAAACAGATTATACTCCGACTTCCACGGTGCAGAAAATTAGTGATTATATTGTAAATCAGACTGGTATTACAGAGGATAGTAAGAAAATCAATACTGATGCTTATAACGAGACCGTAGGAGTAGATGGAACCGGTGATTTGAAGTAAGATGGCAAATGGACCAGTTGAAATTGTAAATTGGTCCATTATAACGAAGAAAAGGGGATTTTTATATGAAAAATAGTGTAGAAGAGAAAATAAAAGCAACAAACCAGAAATATTTGGGAAATTTACTTGGAAAAGAAATTCCTGTAAAACTGGAAGATCAGCTGGACAATATGAATTGGTCTTATTTGGAGCTGATTGAAAGCAAAGAACAGAAAAGAGGCAGTTTTGCACCTTTAGGAGCAATGGAACTGCCAGAAATCGCAGAGAAAAAGACTTATTTTGAAGAAAAAGGCTTAGAGGCAGTAAAAGCCTGCAAAGTTGGGGCAATCCTTTTGGCAGGAGGCCAGGGAACAAGACTTGGCTTTGATAAGGCAAAGGGAATGTATAATATTGGAGTTACCAAAGAACTGTATATTTTTGAACAGCTGATTGAGAATCTTAAGAAAGTTACCACAAAAGCAGAGGCCTGGGTTCCTTTATATATCATGACCAGTGATAAAAATGATGCACAGACCAGAGAATTCTTTGAAGAACATGACTTTTTCGGTTACAACAAAGATTTTGTAAAATTCTTTGTACAGGAAATGGTTCCAGCAGTGGATTTTGATGGAAATGTATTAATGGAAGCAGAAGATTCCCTTGCTATGTCTCCAAATGGAAATGGCGGCTGGTTCTCATCTCTTCTGAAAGCTGGGTTTGGAGAAGATTTAAAAGAAAAAGGCGTAGAATGGCTGAATGTGTTTGCTGTAGATAACGTATTGCAGCAGATTGCAGACCCTGTATTTGTGGGAGCTACCATTGATTCTGGCAGAGTTAGCGGTGCAAAAGTTGTAAGAAAAGTTGACCCATATGAGAGAGTAGGAGCCCTTTGCCTGGAGGATGGAAAACCATCTATAATTGAGTATTATGAACTGACACCTGAGATGGCAGAAGCAAAGAGCGACAATGGATCCCTTCTCTATGGATTTGGGGTAATCTTAAATTATTTATTTAGAGTAGATAAATTACTGGAAATAGCAAATAAGCAGATGCCTCTGCATATTGTAGAAAAGAAGGTTCCATATTTAGATGAAAATGGAGTTCTTCAGAAACCGGAGACTCCAAATGCTTACAAGTTCGAGACCTTGATTTTAGATATGGTATACTTAATGGATGATTGTCTGTCTTTTGAAGTAGACAGAGAGAAAGAGTTTGCTCCAGTTAAAAATGCAACCGGTGTGGATTCAGTAGAATCCGCCAGAGAACTTTTGAAGAAAAATGGTGTGACAATATAAGAAAGGAAAAATAAGTTTATGTGTGGAATTGTTGGTTATGTTGGAAAAGCTCAGGCAGCTCCAATTCTCTTAGATGGATTGTCAAAACTGGAATACCGTGGATATGACTCTTCGGGAATGGCAGTATATGACGGTGAAAAAATAAACATTAAAAAAGCAACAGGAAAATTAAAAGTATTAAGTGAACTGACCCATGACGGGACAGAAATGCCTGGTACAATCGGAATTGGTCATACTCGTTGGGCAACCCATGGAGAACCTTCTGATACCAATGCGCACCCACATTTTAATCAGGATAGAACTATCGCGGTGGTTCACAATGGAATTATTGAGAACTACCAGAAATTGAAGAATCGCCTAGAAGAAAAAGGTTATGAATTCTGCTCTGAAACAGATACAGAAGTAGTAGCTCATTTGCTGGATTATTATTATAAGAAATATGGCAAAGATATTCTTACAGCAATTACTAAGATCATGCATCGTGTAGAAGGCTCCTATGCTTTGGGGATTATTTTCCAGGATCAGCCGCATTTAGTATATTCTGTAAGAAAAGACAGCCCACTTATCGTAGGAAAAGCCCAGGATGGAAATCTGATTGCTTCTGATGTTCCGGCAGTATTAAAATATACAAGAGATGTATATTTCATTGAGAATGAAGAGGTTGCCTGTCTTTCTGAGCAGGACATTCATTTCTATAATGTGGATGGGGAAGAAATTGAAAAAGAAGCAAAACATATTGATTGGGATATTAATGCGGCTGAGAAAAATGGTTACGAGCATTTTATGCTGAAAGAAATTTATGAACAGCCAAAAGCAGTCCGTGATACCATCAGCCCAAGAATTAAGGATGGACAGATTGTCATTGAAGAACTGGGCATGAGTGATGAAGAAATCAGAAATATTAATAAGATCCGTATTGTTGCCTGTGGTTCGGCTTATCATACAGGTGTTACCAATAAGTATGTATTTGAAGGGCTTGCTCGGATTCCAGTAGAAGTAGACCTTGCCTCTGAATTCCGTTATCGTAATCCGATTTTGGAAAAAGGTGAGTTGCTGATTATCATTAGCCAGTCAGGTGAGACCGCTGATTCGTTGGCAGCACTACGTCTTGCAAAAGAACATGGTATTACAACTCTTGGTATTGTAAATGTAGTTGGAAGCTCTATTGCCAGAGAAGCAGACAAAGTTATGTATACCTGGGCCGGACCGGAAATTGCTGTAGCGACCACAAAAGCTTATAGCTGTCAGTTGGTGGCCTTATATATTCTTGCACTGAAATTTGCCCACGTTCGTGGAGAAATTAATGATGAAACATTGAGAGAATATTTAAGAGATATCGAAATGCTTCCAAACCAGATTGAAGGTCTTTTAGGCAATCGGGAACGAATTCAGAAATTTGCGAATCGTTATGTGGCAGCAAAGGATGTGTTCTTTATTGGAAGAGGAATCGACTATGCCATTTCTCTGGAAGGTTCCTTAAAATTAAAAGAGATTTCCTATATTCATTCTGAAGCATATGCCGCAGGTGAGTTAAAGCATGGAACAATTTCTTTGATCGAGGATGGTACACTGGTTACTGCAGTTGTTACTCAGGAAGATTTATATAAGAAGACTATCAGTAATATTGTAGAGGTAAAAACAAGAGGTGCCGTTGTATTGGCAATTACGAATGAAGATAATCTTGAGATTGAGAAATGTGCAGATTATACAATTTATGTGCCAAAGACTAATCCATATTTTGCCAATTCCCTTGCGATTATTCCGTTACAGATTTTCTCTTATTATGTATCGGTAGGTAGAGGACTGGATGTGGATAAACCAAGAAATCTGGCAAAATCTGTTACTGTAGAGTAATTTCATAACAAAATTTTAAAATCTTGGTCACAGATTGAACACAGAATCGTTTTAAACTCTTTCATAGAAGTAAGGAAGGAGTCAGGTATAATGGACAACAATTATTATAATAATTACAATAACCAATCAAATCCATATCAACAGCCGAATTACCAGAATATGGATTCACAGAATGGAAATTCTCAAGGGGGAGTAGAACCTCCTAAGAAGAAAAAGAATTTTGGTGTTACTCTTGGAAAATGTGCGATAATTGCGCTGGTGTTCGGCTTGGTGGCAGGAACGGTGTTTACCGGAGTAAATTTTATAGGAAATAAGGTTCTGGGAGTTTCTTCTGGTAAGGAAGAGGAAAGTAATAGAAATTCTGAAAAAGAAGATGTACAGTTACAGCAGCAAGGTGAAATTGAGCAGACATCAACGGGAAATCCAGAAGAACTGACAGATGTTTCTCAGATTGTTCAGGAAGTAATGCCAAGTATTGTGGCAATTACGAATACCAGTACAGTGACTTATGAGGGCTTTTGGGGACATTCTCAGAGTTATGAGAGTTCCAGCTGTGGGTCAGGAATTATCATCAGCCAGGATGACACATATTTATACATCGTTACAAATAATCATGTAGTAGAGGGAGCAGATAAGCTGACTGTTCAGTTCTGCGATGAAAGTACTGTAAGCTGTGAGGTGAAAGGAACAGATCCAGCGGATGACCTGGCAGTGGTAAAAGTTGCGTTAGACAGCATTGATCAGGAGACTAGAGGCAAAATCAAAGTAGCAACTGTAGGGGATTCTGATCAAGTGCAGGTTGGTGCTGCTTCTATCGCAATTGGAAATGCCTTAGGGTATGGTCAGTCTGTTACAACTGGTGTCATCAGTGCACTAGGGCGCACTGTAACCGTATCTGATGAAACAAACGGGATGACGGTTACAAATAATAATCTGATTCAGACAGATGCTGCTATCAACCCTGGAAACAGTGGTGGAGCATTATTGAATGACAAGGGAGAAGTAATTGGTATTAATTCTGCAAAATATTCCGATACAGCAGTAGAAGGAATCGGTTATGCCATTCCAATGGCAGATGCACTTCCAATCATTCAGCAGCTCATTACTAGAGAGAAAGTAGAAGAAGCTAAGAGTGCTTACCTGGGAATCCAGGGGCAGGATGTCTCTTCTGATGTAGCACAGGCTTACGGTATGCCGGAAGGTGTATATGTATACAGTGTTGTTGCTAATTCTGCAGCGGAAAAAGCTGGAATCAGACAGGGAGATATTATCACTAAATTTGATGGACAGCAGATTACTTCTATGAGTAACTTGAAAGAATTATTATCCTATTACGCTGAGGGACAGAATGCATCCGTTACAGTTCAGAGAATGACAGAAGGCGGATATCAGGAGTTAGAGATACAGGTAACCTTAGGGGGACAGAGCAGCGTACAGTATTAATATGTACAAGCTGAGTAATTGTATGAGAAATTTTTTGAATTGTATGTACAAATGAATTTAAATATGCAAATTTGGAAAAATGTGAAGGAAAAAGCTCAGGAATGGCGCAAAATGTATTGTACCATTCCTGGGCTTTTTTTGAACAAAATTTTGTTCAAATTTATCAGCTCAAAGGGCAAATTCATTGACAAATTTGGCATAATATTTCATAATGATAATTAAGTATGACTTTGTACAGGAGGCTCAATTTTATGAAGAAAAAGAGAATTGTTATTGCATTAGGGCATGAAGCGTTAGGAAGTACATTGCCAGAACAGCGTGCAGCAGCACAGCGTACGGCAAAAGCAGTAGCAGACTTCATCCGGGATGATTATCAAGTGATTATTACCCATAGTAACGGACCACAGGTGGGAATGATTCACACAGCTATGAATGAGTTCTGCCGTTTATATCCGGAATATACAGCTACTCCAACTGCGATTTGTTCTGCCATGAGCCAGGGATATATTGGATATGATTTACAGAATGCGATTCGTACAGAATTACTGAACCGTGGAATTTATAAGACAGTTTCTACCGTGTTAACTCAGATGATAGTAGATCCATATGATGAGGCTTTTTACAATCCAACAAAATTGATTGGACGAGTAATGACCAAGGAAGAGGCTGAGGAAGAAGAGAAGAAAGGGAATCATGTCACCTCAGTAGAGGGAGGATACCGCAGAATTGTGGCTGCTCCAAAGCCAGTTGATATTGTGGAAATCGATGCGATTCGTGCTCTGGCTGATGCGGATCAGGTTGTGATTGCCTGTGGTGGTGGTGGAATTCCAGTACTTTCTCAGAATAATCGTCTTCAGGGTGCAAGTGCGGTTATAGAGAAAGATCTGGCTGCAGGAAAACTTGCAGAATTGGTAGATGCAGATATGCTGGTTATTTTAACAAGTGTAGACAAAGTCTGTTTAAATTTTGGAACCGCAGATGAGAAAACAATGGATACCATGAACTTATCTGAAGCAAGGAAATATCTGGAAGCAGGGGAGTTCGAGGCAGGAACTATGGGACCAAAGATTGAAGCAGCAATTGATTTTATTGGAGATTCAGCAGTGAAATCAGTATTGATTACCAAACTTAACAAAGATGCAACAGAAATCACAGGTGGAATGGGAACCTTGATCAAGAAGTAAAGAAGGATAAAAATGAAGAAAGTCGAAAGAAAAAAATGGAAAGCTTTTGCAGGAATAGTACTTATACTACAGGCTGTATTTGGCATTTTTCTGCTTGCAATGATCGTTAAGATCAATATGCTGCCCATAGAATATATGCTGTTTATTACCATATTGTTGTTTTTTATGTTTACCTGTTCGTACCTGCTCTTATTTGCTCGAAAGAAAAAGGGAAAGAGTAAAAAGGTTGTGTATGTGAAAAGGGGATTTGGAAGTGTCCTTTCTGTACTTGTGATGGTAGTGTGCCTGCTGGGAACTTCTGTAATCTCCAAGCTGGATCTAACCATTCAGAATATTTCGGGAAATGATGTAATTACAGAAACAACCGCAGTATATGTGTTGAAGGACGATTCGGCACAGGAGCTTTCAGATATAAAAGATTACACGCTGGGATATGCGCAAAGTTTTGTCTGGGGAGACGGTCAAAAAACCTTAGAGTCGGTCAGAGCTTCTTTGGATGGGGAACTCGAAACAGAGGCATTTAATTCAGTAGATGACATGATTGGAGCTCTGTATGAAGAGCGGGTTGGAGCGATTCTGTTAAATGTAGCATATGAGGACATTCTTCTGGAAGATGAAGTGTATTCTGATTTTTCAGAACGTGTGCGGATTATTCATGAAGTCGACGTGGAGAAAGTGACTGTACAGAAGGTAGTAAATGATAAGATTGACGAGCAGTCCTTTATTGTATATATCAGTGGTTCAGATACCAGAAATAAGAAATTATCTACAAGCCGCAGTGATGTAAATATTCTTGCAGTTGTAAATCCGGAAAGCAAACAGATTTTGCTCATTAATACGCCACGAGATTATTACGTGAAAACGACGGTTTCTGGAAGTTCGAAAGATAAGCTGACACATTGTGGAATTTATGGAATCGATTGTTCTATGGAAACTCTGGGAGATCTGTATGAACAAGATGTAAATTATTATGCCCAGATCAATTTTACCGGATTTGAGAAATTGATTGATGAGTTAGATGGGGTAGATGTATATTCAGAAGCAAGTATTACCACCAGAGAAGGCGGATTTAAGATTAAGAAAGGTGTAAACCATATGTCCGGTAAAGTAGCACTTGCTTTTGTAAGAGACCGTTATTCCTTTGCTGATGGAGATAATGCGAGGGGACGTCACCAGATGGCTGTCATTGAGGCTATTATCAATAAGGCAACAGGCAGTACTGCGATCATCAACAATTACTCTGGTATTATGGACAGTATTGAAGGCATGTTTGCTACTAATATCAGCTCAAGCGAAATTTCAGATCTGGTCAAAATGCAGTTAAAAGATGGAGGAAGCTGGAATATTAAATCTTATTCTGTAACAGGAACAGGAGCTTCCAAGAAAACATATTCTAATCCAAGGCAGAAGTCATATGTTATGATTCCGGATCAGGATTCTGTTGATTTTGCAAAGGAACTGATTGACAAAGTTTTTGCAGGTGATACTCTGACAGAGGAAGATCTGGTCATGCCATAAAGGAGCATAATTTCACCAGGCTTGGGACTCCCAGCCTGGTGTTCTCCATATTCTGATAGAATGAAGGAAGGTTTGAAAATGGCGGAACAGCGTTTAAGAAAAAGGGAAGAAATGGATTCCCGATATAAGTGGAAACTAACCGATCTCTTTGAGAATGATGAACTTTGGCAAAAGGAATACGACCTGGTAATGGAACTGGCAGAGCAGATGAAGACATTTCAGGGAACTCTGGGAAAAGGTGCCTCTTGTCTGTTAAAATATTTTCAGTTGAATGATAAGATCAGTTTTTATTTTGGCAGAGTATATGTATATGCAAATGAAAGTTATCATCAGGATACTCAGGTGGCAAAATATCAGGCCTTTTCTGCACAATGTGATACTTTAATGGTAATAGTGAACGGAGCATGTGCTTTTGCATCTCCGGAGATTCTGACTATTCCTGAGGATGTATTACAGGATTTTTACAGGAAGGAGCCAGCATTAGAAGATTATCGAAGGGCCATTGAGGTCATCCGCCGGGATAAGGCCCATACTCTTTCAAATGAAGAGGAAGCTCTTCTGGCAGCAGCAGGGGAAATGGCGGTTTCACCTAAGAATATTTTTTCTATGTTAAATAATGCAGATATGAAGTTTCCTTCTATTACGGGATCGAACGGAGAAGATATTCCTGTTACTCACGGGAATTATACCACACTCCTTACAAATCCTGACATACATATCAGGGAACAAGCTTATAAGTCCATGTACAGTGTGTATGGAAAGCTGGGAAATACGATTTCTGCAACGTTTTTGGCTCATTTAAAACAGGAGAATTTTTACGCCAAAGCAAGACATTTTTCCAGCGTAAGGGCAAGACATTTGAACAACGGATATATTCCTGAAAATGTTTATGACAATCTGATTGAAGCGGTACATAAGCATCTTCCAGCTATGCATAGATATATTTCTTTAAGAAAGAAGGCTTTAGGTGTTAAGCAGCTTCATATGTATGATTTGTTCGTACCGTTAGTTGGAGAAGCGGAGAGAAAGTATACTATTGAAGAGGCCCAAGACATCGTGGCAGAAGCATTAGCTCCAATGGGAGAAGAATATATAACTACCTTAAAGCGGGGTTATACGGATGGTTGGATTGATGTTTATGAGAATGAAAATAAACGAAGTGGAGCTTATTCATGGGGAGCATATGGAACACATCCTTATGTGCTGTTAAATTATCAGGAGAATCTGGAGAGTATGTTTACCCTGGCTCATGAAATGGGGCATGCCATGCATACCTATTACTCAAATCGCAAACAGCCCATCACTTATGCGGATTACCTTATTTTTGTGGCAGAAGTGGCATCCACCTGTAATGAAGCACTTCTCATGAAATACCTTCTTTCTAATTCTGCAGATGAGAAAGAGAAAATGTATCTGGTGAATCATTATCTGGACGATTTTAGAACTACCTTATTCCGTCAGACCATGTTTGCGGAATTTGAACATATTGTTCATAGTAAGCTGGCAGAGGGAGAAGCACTGACGAAGGAATCCATCAATCAGATTTATCATGATCTGAATGTACTTTACTATGGACCGGACATTGTAGTAGATGAAGAAATTGACAGAGAGTGGATGAGAATTCCACATTTTTATACATCTTATTATGTATATCAGTACGCTACAGGTTACTCAGCTGCAACGGCTTTTTCCAAGATGATTCTGGAAGAGGGACGGCCAGCAGTAGAAAAATACATTAACAATTTCTTATGTGGAGGATGTTCAAAAGATCCAATTGAGCTGCTGGCGGCGGCTGGGGTGGATATGAGTACACCGGCTCCCGTAAATGATGCGTTAGAGGTATTTGAAGAATATTTGGAACTTTTAGAAAAACATTTTTATTAAGAAATGGAATTAACCTTTGATCTCCCAAGAAATGGGAAGAGTGGCACGAGGATAGAAAGGATTGGAAAAAGCATGGACAGAATTAAAAGTTTTACCATTAATCACAATGTTCTGACTCCTGGATTTTATATTTCCAGAGAAGATGGCAATGTGATCACTTATGATTTAAGAACAAGAAAACCAAATAATGGAGATTATATGAGCAACGAGGCGATGCATTCCGTTGAGCATATGTTTGCTACTTATATCCGTAACTCAAAAATTGCAGATCAGGTAGTTTATTTTGGGCCAATGGGATGTCAGACAGGATTTTATCTTCTGGTAAAAGATGTTCCATCCACAGAGGTTTTTGAAATCACGAAAGAAGTTTTAAAACAGATTATGGCTCATGAAGGCCCTGTCTTTGGAGCCTCAGCAGTAGAATGTGGTAACTATGCAAATCTTTCTTTGGAGGAAGCAAAGAAAGAGTGTGAGAAATATCTTGCAGTGTTGGAGAACTGGGACAATATGAATTTTACTTATCCGGAGGAATAAAAATGATTGGTATTATTGGCGCGATGCAGATGGAAGTAGATAATCTGAAGGAGTCTATGACAGAGATTAAGACAGAAACTTATAGTGGAGTAAATTTCATCTGTGGAAAAATTGATGAGACAGAAGTTGTGGCAGCAGTCTGTGGAGTGGGTAAGGTTTTTGCGGCTATTTGTGCAGAGGCAATGATTTTAAAATATAAGGTAGATATGGTTATCAATATTGGTGTTGCGGGAGCATTGACAAAGGACTTAGGTCTATTAGATGTGGCGGTAGCAACCCAGGTAGTGCAGCATGACATGGATACTTCACCTTTAGGAGATCCTGTAGGACTCCTTTCTGGAATCAACGAGATTTTCCTGCCAGGCAATCCAAAGATGATCGATCTATTATGCAAGTGTCTGGAAGAAGAGAAAATTTCTTATCTGAAAGGAACCATTGCAACAGGTGATCAGTTCATTGCAGACCCAGACAAAAAGAAACTTCTCCGAGAGCGTTTTGAAGCAATCGCCGCAGAAATGGAAGGCGGAAGTATTGGACACGTATGTTATATGAACCAGGTACCTTTTGCAATTTTACGTTCTATTTCAGATAGTGAAGGCGGAGCGGTAGACTATCAGACGTTTGCAGAGAAAGCTGCTTTACAGTCCATCGCAGTTGTAGTGAAGTTCATTAAAAGGGCTGGGGAGCTGTAGCATATTTCCCAGAAAATCTGCATAAGTTTAGATAATAAAGCTTGTGTGGAGAATAGGCATGTCTATTTTTTCAAAATTACATAGGAAAGTTATAAGAAATCAAGGGTCACGGGACAATGTAAAATGGGGATTTGTTCTGTTGGCTCTTTTTCTGTTGATTTCTTTTATGTCTCAGAAAGCAACAGAAGCCCTGATTACTAACAGTACCTACGGAAATAGGAAACTTCCAATCTACTCCGTGGATACGGAAGAGAAGAAAATTTCTCTTAGTTTCGACGCCGCCTGGGGATCCGAGGATTTTCAAAATATTATGGAGGTTTTGGAAAAGCACCAGATAAAAGTGACTTTTTTTATGACAGGAGGCTGGGTAGAAGATAACCCGGATTGTGTGAAATATTTGGTGGGTAAGGGACATGACCTTGGAAACCACAGTGAGAACCATTATGATATGACCACCCTTTCTCAGGCGGAGCAAATTCAGGAAATTTCCAAAGTTCATGATAAAGTAAAAGAACTGACAGGATATGAAATGTTCCTATTCCGTCCACCTTACGGAGCATATGACAATACCGTGATAGACACTGTTTACAGTTTGGACTATTATCCAATCCAATGGGATGTGGATTCTCTTGATTGGAAAGACTATGGAGTGGAATCTATCATTAACACGGTTTGTAATCACAAGGATTTAGGACCAGGAACCATTATCCTGTGCCATAATGGTGCAAAATACACTGCTCAGGCGTTAGATCAGATGATTACTAATCTGAAGGAACAGGGCTATGAATTTGTGCCGATTTCCCAGTTAATCATGCGGGAGAATTACCACATGGATGTGACCGGAAAGCAGATAGCAGATTAGAGATTTTTTCTTTCTGTTACATTGTAAAACCCATATTTTTGTGTTAGAATGGACAATATAAAGTAATGGATCAGTTTATGGGAGATGAGAACATGTCAGAAGGTGGATTTTTAGTATTCTTTTTTATAATGATTTTATTGGTAATTATTGTTGCCGTAATCGCGGTTGTGGCTTCTGTATCTGGTGCAGTGGCAGCAATTGAAGATGATGAGGAAAATCTGGAAGAAGAATAGAATTCTAAGAGATCTTTGAGAAAAATCAAAAAAGATTGCGCTTCGCGCAATCTTTTTTATTTACACAATTGATTTTAGAAGAGATGTCCAATTATTAAAAAAAAGATAAAAACAGAAAAATCCCTTGAAATTGGTAATGGCTGGAGTATAATGGAAACACTGACCGACCAGTCGGTCGGAAATATTTTAGGAGGACTTATTATGATTGCAAAGTTCAGTGTAAAGAAACCCTTTACCGTATTAGTAGCAGTCGTACTGGTAATCGTATTAGGGGTGGTGTCTTTAACAAAAATGACCACGGATCTTCTTCCAGATATGAGTTTTCAGTATGCGCTGATCATTACAACGGATATGGGAGCCAGCCCGGAGAAGGTAGAGATGGAAGTTACGGCTCCAATAGAGGCGGCAATGGCCACTACATCTAATATTAAAAATGTAAGTTCATCATCTTACAATAGTTATTCCATTGTAACCTGTGAATATGAACAAAATGCTAATATGGATTCTGTTATAATTGAGATACAACAGAAATTAGATCAGTTATCTGGCAGTTGGGGCGATATGGTGGGAACACCGATGATCATGCAGATCAATCCGGATATGCTCCCTGTTATGGCAGCGGCTGTTGATATGGATGACATGGATGCTTCGGAGCTTACCAATTATGTAAATAATGATTTGCTTCCGGCATTGGAAAGTATTGAAGGTGTTGCGTCTGTCAGCACTACAGGACAGTTGGAAGAAGAAATTCAGGTAACATTAAATCAGTCCAAAATTGATGCATTAAATGAAAAAATTCAGAATGCAATCAATGCGCAGTTTGAAGAGCCGCAGCAGGAATTGAATAACGCATCTGCCCAGGTAGAAAGTGGTCAGCAGGCCATGGAAGATGGAAAAAATCAGCTTTCTGATGCTGCAGATGGTATCGTAGAAAAAAGAGACGAACTGTATAAAACGGAAGCGGATCTAAAGAAACAGTTAGCAGAGTTAAAAACCCAGAAAGAGTCTCTGACTCAGGTGCAGGACGGAATCAATACTTTTTTAGAATCTGAAGAATATGAACAGCTTACACAAATTCCAACAGGAATTGAGTGGATGGATAAAGGAATTGCATATTTAGAAGATGCCATTTCTAAGAGTCGGCAGGGAATTAGCGATTTGGAAAAGAAAATTGCAGAACTGCAGGCATCAAATCAATCTTCTTCCACAGAAAAAGGACAGCTGGATGCAGCAAGAGAAGCACTTGCCCCATTAGAAGATGCCTTAGAAGCTTTAAAAGAGCAGAGAGCAGAAGCTGAAAAGGGGCTTGCTACGGCTAACGCAGAAATTGCCAAACAGTTTTCTGGTTTGTCGGCAATGGGAATCGAAGTGAAGACATACGAAGATCTGGAAGATGTAGCTGCACAGGTAGGCACCGTTCTTACTCAGATCAATACTGGAATTGTTACCATTGAATCTGCGTTAGATCAGGTAGAGAGTGGAAAACAAACCCTTTCTGATGCACTGGATACTTTAAATACCAATGCAGCTCTTGCTGCAATTCAAATGAGCAGCGGTTCTGCAGAATTAGCAATTGCAGCAAACTCCTTACAATCAGCTCAGGAGAGTTTAGAGTCTGCAAAAGAAGAGGCATTAAATTCTGCGGATGCCAATGAAATTCTTACCATTGAGACATTAACAGGCCTTCTGGTAGCCCAGAACTTTGATATGCCAGCAGGATATGCATATGATGGGGATACCCAGTATCTGGTGCGTGTAGGAGAGTCTGTAGATTCCATGGAGGAATTAGAGGATCTGGTACTTATAGATCTGGGTATGGACGATATTGATGAAATTCGTCTTACTGATGTAGCAGATGTGGAAATGGTCGATAATTCCAGCGAGACGTATGCAATTGTTAATGGAAATCCAGGAATTACGCTTTCTCTGGAAAAACAGACTGGTTATTCCACGGGGGAGGTAACAGACCGTATTTTAGAGAAATTCGAGAGCCTGGAAAAAGAGATGGAAGGTTTACATCTGACTGTCCTTATGGATCAGGGGATTTATATTGATATGATTGTGGGGGGTGTTGTACAGAACATGATCATTGGAGCAATTCTTGCTATATTTGTATTGCTTTTGTTCTTAAAGGATGTAAAGCCAACGATTGTAATTGCATGTTCTATTCCGCTTTCTGTAATTACTGCAATTGTCTTGATGTACTTCTCAGGAATTACCTTAAATATCATTTCACTGTCAGGACTTACTTTGGGAATTGGTATGTTGGTAGATAACTCTATTGTAGTAATTGAAAATATCTATCGTCTGAGAAGTGAAGGATATTCGATTAAGAAAGCAGCAGTAGAAGGTACTTCTCAAGTGGCAGGAGCAATTGTAGCCTCTACACTTACCACAGTCAGTGTATATGCGCCGATTATTTTTACGGAAGGATTTACCCGCCAGCTATTTATGGATTTGGCACTTACAGTAGCCTTTACCTTGATTGCCAGTCTTGTAGTAGCGCTTACCTTTGTGCCGGCATTATCTTCTGCCACTCTGCGCAGAACGAAAGAAATCAAACATCCATGGTTTGATAAATTTAAAGATATCTATGGGGATTGTCTTGAAGTATGTTTAAAATATAAACCAATTGTATTTGTTGTATCCATTGCTCTGTTGGTACTGAGTGCTGCAGCGTCTCTGTCGAAAGGTTTGACTTTCATGGATATGGACATGGAGACAAATCAGTTGTCTGTAAGTGTTACTGCTAAAGATGGAGAAACCCTTACTTTCGAAGAATTGACAGATATGTCCAATGAAATCATAGATCGGATATCTGATATAGACGGTATTGAAACCATCGGTGCAACCGCTGGCGGAAGTACTACCATGAGTTTGATGGGAGGAAGTAGCGGAAGCACAGTAACCATGTACATTCTTTTGGATGAGGAAGCAGATGTGTCCACAAAGGAGATATCTGAGGAAATTCTGGAGAGAACCAGTGATCTGGATTGTCTGGTAAATGCAGGCTCCTCTTCTATGGACTTTTCCGCATATTTTGGCTCTGGATTGTCGATAAATATCAAAGGGGCTGATATTGAGACTCTTCAGAACCTGGCAGTTGAAATTGCGGCAGCAATGGAAGAGACAGAAGGAACTGTGGATGTGGAAGATGGTCTGGACGATACTACACCACAGATGATCATTTCTGTGGATAAGGAAAAAGCAGCAGAATATGGATATACCGTAGCTCAGGTATATCAGCTGGTATATGCAGAAATGGCAAGTAGCACTAGTGCAACTACTATTTCCACGGATATTAAGGATTATGAAGTGTACCTGCAGACAGAAGAACAGGCAGCGGCAGATTTAAATGAAATCAAAAAGCTTACTTTCACATATACTGACAAAGAGGGAAATGAAACGGAAGTATCTCTTAGCGATATCTGTACCTTTGAGGAAAGTACTACATTAAGTACCATTTACCGAGATGCACAGACCAGATATCTCACCGTATCCTGTGGTATTGAGGAGGATCACAACGTTACTCTGGTAAGTGATGAATTGCAGAAGAAAATTGACAAGTTGGATATTCCAGAAGGATATTCCATTGAAATGGCAGGAGAAGATGAGACCATTAATGAGTCTATGAGTCAGATGATGTTAATGTTGCTCTTGGCAGTTATTTTTATTTATCTGATCATGGTTGCTCAGTTTCAATCCCTTGCTTCACCGTTCATCATTATGTTTACGATTCCATTAGCCTTTACCGGAGGATTCATTGCACTGTTCCTGGCGGGAATGGAAGTTGGCATTATCTCTATGCTGGGATTTATCATGCTGGCCGGCTTGATCGTAAATAATGGTATTGTATTGATCGACAATATCAATCAGGCAAGAAGAGAGGGCATGAGTAAGCATGAAGCCATTATTGATGCGGGAAAGACTCGTGTCCGTCCAATCTTAATGACCGTATTGACTACTGTACTTGCCATGTCCACCACAGCAGTGGGCTTAGGAGATGGATCCGAAATGATGCGTCCAATGGCAATTACTATTATTGGAGGACTTACGTATGGTACAGTCCTTACCTTGATTGTAATTCCTTGTATTTACGATGCTTTCAACCGTGAAAAGAGCATGGTTGAGGAGGAATTGTAATGAGTGAATTTGAACTGAAACTGAAAAATGTTGCAGAGCCATCTCCGAAGGTAAAATCCATGTATCAGGCAGTTTCAGAGTTGATTCGGGAAAATCATTCCCTGGATGAGTTAACGGTAGCAGGGATTACCCAAAAGGCAGGTATTGGAAAAGGAACAGCTTATGAATATTTTTCTTCTAAGGAAGAATTGATAGCCAGCGCCCTCCTCTTTGAGGTAGGGGGCAGACTGTCAGAATTGACAGAAACGGTAGACAAGACGCCGGATTTTAGAAAGAAAATCTTATATGTTTTTGACTGGATTTATGAAAACAGGGATTATTATCAGATGATCCTTCGGATTTTAAAGGGGAACTTTGGAGCAAATGAAAGTGACCCTAAAATGGAAGAGCAAGGTACTTGTGAATTCTTTGGGGAGATTCAGAAAATTCTCTATGTAAAAATTTTGAATCTAATGGAAGAAGGTTACAGACAGGGATATATTTCTCAGAGGGATGATTATAAAAGATTTATCGTTTTTTCCAATGCGGTAGTTGGATATGCACTTTCGGTCTCCGGTTTTGGTGAACTGCCGGATTCTTCCATGAGCCTTGAGGAGATAAAAGAGTTCTTGTATGACAGTATCATAAAGTCTTTGAACTAATTTACTTGACAAATTGGAAGGCTGCAAGTATGATATTTTTATTAAAAAGACAAAGGTTATGAGAAAGAGGAGTACATAATATGACTTCCCAGAGAGAAGCACTCATCGGCTGCAAAGTGCTTTGAAGGTAAGATTATGGAAGGTAGCTTTTGAACTGAATCGCAGAACAGGCAGGTTTATGAATGGACTGTCCAGTAAGTGATTCCGCTTCGTCCCCGTTAACGGACAAGAGCTGTTCGAGCATAAGCTCCGACAGGAACAAAGGTGGTACCGCGCTGATTCGCCCTTTACGTTACATGACGTAAGGGGTTTTTTTATGCAAAATAGAAAGGAAAATATTATGAGCAAAGAATTAAACAAGACGTATGACCCAAAGGATATTGAAGACCGTTTATACAAAAAGTGGGAAGACAACGGCTATTTCCATGCAGAAGTAGACAGAAGCAAAAAACCATTTACCATTGTAATGCCACCACCAAACATTACAGGACAGCTTCACATGGGACATGCTTTAGATAACACCATGCAGGACATTTTGATCCGTTATAAGAGAATGCAGGGCTACAATGCACTGTGGCAGCCTGGAACAGACCACGCTTCTATTGCAACGGAAGTTAAGGTCATTGAATCCTTAAAAGAAAAAGGGATTGATAAAGCAGATTTAGGAAGAGAAGGATTCTTAGAGAAATGCTGGGAGTGGAAAGAAGAGTACGGCGGACGTATTATTAAGCAGTTGAAAAAAATGGGATCTTCTGCAGACTGGGAAAGAGAACGTTTCACCATGGATGAAGGCTGTTCCCATGCAGTTCAGGATGTTTTCATCAAATTATATGAAAAAGGATGGATCTACAAAGGGTCACGTATTGTCAACTGGTGTCCAGTATGTAAAACTTCCATTTCTGATGCAGAAGTAGAGCATGAAGAGCAGGATGGATTCTTCTGGCACATTAACTATCCTGTAGTAGGAGAAGAAGGAAGATTTGTAGAAATTGCTACCACTCGTCCAGAAACTTTATTCGGAGATACTGCAGTAGCAGTAAACCCAGAAGACGATAGATACAAAGATATCATTGGAAAAATGTTAGAGCTTCCAACCACAGGAAGACAGATTCCAGTGATTGCAGATTCTTATGTTGATAAGGAATTCGGAACTGGATGTGTAAAAATCACACCAGCTCATGACCCTAACGATTTTGAGGTTGGAAAGCGTCATAATTTAGAAGAAATCATTGTAATCAATGATGACGCGACGATGAACGAGAGGGCTGGAAAATATGTTGGCATGGATCGTTATGAGTGCCGGAAAGCATTAGTAAAAGACTTAGAAGATATGGGACTTTTAGTAAAAGTAGAGCCTCATTCTCATAACGTAGGAACTCACGATCGTTGTGGTACTACTGTAGAACCAATGATCAAACAGCAGTGGTTCGTAAAGATGGACGAAATGATCAAACCAGCTGTAGAAGGAGTAAAGAACGGAGAAATCGAACTTCTTCCAAAACGTATGGATAAGACTTATTTTAACTGGACAGACAATATCCGTGACTGGTGTATCTCCAGACAGCTGTGGTGGGGACACAGAATTCCAGCATGGTACTGTGATGATTGTGGTGAAATGACCGTTTCTATTGCAAGCCCAGGCGTATGTCCAAAATGTGGAAAAGCACATCTGACTCAGGATCCAGATACCTTAGATACCTGGTTCTCCTCAGCACTTTGGCCATTTTCAACTTTAGGATGGCCAGAAAAGACCGAAGACTTAGATTACTTCTATCCAAACGACGTATTAGTAACGGGATATGATATTATTTTCTTCTGGGTAATCCGTATGATCTTCTCAGGTTATGAACAGATGGGGAAAGCGCCATTCCACACCGTATTATTCCATGGTCTTGTTCGTGATTCCCAGGGACGGAAAATGAGTAAATCTCTTGGAAACGGAATCGATCCATTAGAAGTAATTGACAAGTATGGTGCAGATGCACTCCGTCTGACCTTAATTACTGGTAATGCGCCAGGAAATGATATGCGTTTCTACTGGGAGAGAGTAGAAGCTTCCAGAAACTTTGCAAATAAAGTATGGAACGCTTCCCGCTTTATTATGATGAACTTAGAGGGAATGGAAATCAAAGAGCCAGCTTTAGAGGAACTTCATGCCGCCGATAAGTGGATTCTTTCCAAAGTGAATACTCTGGCAAAAGATGCCACAGAAAATATGGACAAATTCGAACTGGGTATTGCAGTACAGAAAGTATATGACTTTATCTGGGATGAATTTTGTGATTGGTATATCGAAATTGCAAAAGTTCGTACCTACAAGAAAGATGAAAATCCGTCATCTGCCAATGCAGCTCTTTGGACTTTAAAGACTGTATTAACAGAAGCTTTAAAACTGTTGCATCCATATATGCCATTTATTACAGAGGAAATCTTCTGTACCTTACAGAATGAAGAAGAAACGATCATGCTTTCCAAATGGCCGGAATTCAAAAAAGAATGGAACTTCCCAGCAGAAGAAGCTGCAATTGAGCATTGCAAGGAACTGGTAAAAGGGGTTCGTAATGTGCGTACAGAAATGGATGTTCCACCTTCAAAGAAAGCAAAACTTTACATTGTATCTGAGGATACAGAGATTCGTGAAATCTTCGAAGTAAATAAAGAAGTATATGTAAATCTGGCTTCCACCAGTGAGATTGCGGTACAGGGTAATAAAGATGGAATCGGAGAAGATGCAGTGTCCGTTGTAATTCCATCAGCAGTAGTATATCTGCCGCTGGAAGATCTGGTTGATTTCGAGAAAGAAAAAGAACGTTTGAATAAGGAAAAAGACCGATTGACCAAAGAACTTGCTCGTTCCAAAGGGATGCTTTCTAATGAAAAATTCTTAAGCAATGCAAAGCCGGAAAAGGTGCAGGAAGAAAAAGAAAAGCTTGCAAAATATGAGCAGATGATGGCTCAGGTAGAGCAGAGATTGTCACAAATGAAATAATTTTTTTCTGACTTTTCACAATTCTTTGCAAAAAAAATACAAAAAATGTTAAATTTTATGTAATATAATAAAATTTAACAAAATATTAAATTGAAATTGCAGAAAAATAATGTTATTCTAAAATTAGGTAGACTACAAGTTTAAGGGAGATAATCCATGGAAGAACGAAAAAAGGAACCGATTATTAGAATTTCAAATGATGAGATGCAGGCCTATTTAACTTTACCTGCTCCAGGCAGCGGAGAATTTTATACGGTGGAGACTGTGCGTATTCTTCTTCAATCCAAAGGTGTTCGCGCGGGTTATATTGAGGAGAATCTTCAGCAGATAGTAAAGGATCAGATTTATGGGTATGAAATGCCTATAGCGAAGGGAATACCTGCTGTTGATGGAGTAGATGCATTTTATCAGTTCAATTTTAATCTTGAGACAAATGGTAAGCCTTTGATCCGTCCAGATGGCACGGTTGATTATTGGAGTATTCATGCTATCGAAGTAGTGGAAGCTGGTCAGGTCATTGCTGTGTATACGGAACCGACTCAGGGAAGTGATGGAATGACTGTCACTGGTAAGAAGAAAATTGGAAAAAGAGGCAGACCATTGCCACCTTTAACTGGAAGAGGTTTTGAACGTTCTGAGGATGGCCTGGTCTATACGGCGACCCAGTCCGGTAAGATCGAGAAGCGTGAGAACCGCATTATGATTTCTTCTGTATATGAAGTAAGAGGGGATGCGGATCAGCAGCACACTGGAAATATAAATTTCCGGGGAGATGTGGTTATACATGGTAATGTAAATGTAGGCGTAGTGATTCACGCAACTGGTTCTGTTACAGTCGATGGAACTGCAGAAGCTTGCGAGATTTATGCAGGGAAAGACATTATTCTTCGGGGTGGATTATTAGGCGCTGGACGAGCAATTCTTGAAGCACAGGGAAATATTTTTGCGAAGTTTATTGAATATGCATCTATTGTTTGTGAAGGAAGTATGGAAGTAAATTCCCTGTTAGATTGCAATGTGGTATGTTATGACAGGCTTTCGGTAGATGGCAAGCATGCCAGCATTATTGGTGGTAATGTTTTTGCTGCAAGAGGAATTCAAAGTTTTTGTATCGGTAACCACAGTGAAATTGCCACAGAGGTACAGGTAGGAACGAACAGCCACATTTTGTCAGAACTTTTGAATGCGACTAAGAGGATTGAAGACTGCCATGATATGATTAATAAGTTGAATGTTGGCTTAGAACAGATTGATGAATTTGCCAGAGAGAATCATGTGGATATGCGGAGTGATGAGAGAAGAATGGCTCTGCTTCGTACCAGAATCGTTCAACAGGCAGAACTTGCAAAGGCAGAGGATGCTAAGAACAGGGTGGAAGCAATTATTGCAAAGTCAAAAGGTGCAACCATTCAAGTTGTTCACGATGTATTTCCGGGGGTAAGCGTTGGTATTGATGGCAATATGATCAAGGTAAAGGAGAGTCAGAAGGCGGTAGAATTTAAAGAGATGTCAGGACATATAGTAATGATATCCATGCGGGGTGAACTTGTCGGATAGTGTTAATTTCTGCGATAATTTTTAAAAAAACTTAATAGAAATGTGCTTGCATATCGGCGCCACTATATTATAATAGGAAAGTAAAATATTAAATATAGTGGCGTTTTTATTTGACAGGAGGCAAACATGATTAATTTTGAAGAAGAATTGAAGAATTTTCAGCCAAGTCTTGAAGTGGAAGAGGCAGAATCTGCAATTTATAATAGAGATTTAACTGATGTGACAGATATTATTGCGGATATGATTCGTAATATGAAGCCTGTAAACCATGTGTAATATGAAAGAGGTTTGTTTATGATTTGTTATCGTTGTGGGTCAGAAGTTGAAAAAAATGAATTTTGTCCATATTGTGAAACTGACCTGAGTATTTTTCAGAGAGTAGTGCGGATCTCTAATTCGTATTATAATGACGGGCTACAGAAAGCAAATGTTCGGAATTTGTCAGGGGCAGTCATCAGTTTAAAGCAGAGTTTGAAATTTAATAAATATAATATTGAAGCCAGAAATCTTTTGGGGCTTGTGTATTGTGAAATGGGAGAAGTTGTAGAGGCTTTAAGCGAATGGGTAATTAGTAAGAATTATCAGCCTGAAGGCAATCGAGCTTGCTTTTATCTGGATTCCATTCAGCAAAATCAAAGTTTGCTATCTTCTACGAACCAGACAATTAAGAAGTATAATCAGGCATTGGTATATTGCAGACAGGACAGCAGAGATCTTGCCATTATCCAGTTAAAGAAAGTGTTGTCTTTAAATCCCAAGTTGGTAAAGGCACATCAGCTTTTGGCACTTTTGTATATTCAGGAAGATAAACTGGAACTGGCAAAGAAGACTTTGCGCAATGCAGGGAAGATTGATACAGATAATACGACCACACTGCGTTATTTGAAAGAGGTCAACACTCGGTTAAAAGAGCAGAATAAGAGAAAGAAACCGAAGCCAGAAGATGATCTGATTTCTTACCAAAGCGGCAATGAGACGATTATTATGCCGAAACGTTTTAAGGAATCCTCTCTCGGAGCTACATTACTCTATATTTTGGCTGGACTGATTATTGGTGTGGCAGTGACCTGCTGGCTCATTGTTCCAAATGTACAGAAAGAAGCCGTGGAACAAGCCAGATACCAGCAGGTTGAAGCCAATGATGCTCTTTCGACTAATGCTCAAAAAATCAAGAAACTGGAAGAACAAATTACAGAACTGGAAAGTCAGTTAAGTTTGGCTGCAGATGCTTCTTCACAGGTTCAACAGAAAATGGATGCTTATGAGACCCTGCTGAATGCTTATGCAGCATATATTGCCCAGGATATGGTAAAGGCAGGAGAAGAACTGGCGAAAGTAGACAGCGCACAGTTAAGCGTCAATGGAAAATCCATTTATGATACTATGAATGCAGAAGTAAGCCAGAAATATCTGGAACAACTATATGCTACTGGATACAGGCAGTATTCAGAAGGGGATTATGCAAATGCCATTACAAATCTGAAAACCGTGACAGAGAAAGATATGGCTTTTGAAAATGGCAATGCAGTGTACTATTTGGCCCAGTCCTACCGGAAATCCGGTGATGCAGTATCTGCGGCACCATATTATCAGTATGTTTTGGATAATTATCCAAACACGGAAAGAGCTCGAACTGCGAAGAACTATGTAGA
>JBGVLD010000050.1:0-25234 GCA_045124075.1 Agathobacter sp. | reverse complement strand
TGTTTTTTTATGGCTTCTTCTATTTTCCAGATATTTTTCTTAAAAATAATTCTTTCCGCAAGCAAATAAATGCGAATATGACTTTTATCATGATTCGCACTTACTTTGGTTACTTCAGTTGTCTGTAAAAGGTTCTTCAACTCTTCCTCCAACTGAAGAGTTGGAAAAACCTCAAAAAAAGCTTTAGACATGCTATTTGCTCCAATTTTCTAATTCATAACGCAATTCAGAAAGTAACTGATCTTCTGGCACTTTCTTGTATACTTCACCTTTTTTTATAATAAGTCCTTCGCCGATTCCACCAGCAATTCCGATATCTGCTTCCTTTGCTTCTCCCGGACCGTTTACTACGCATCCCATAACCGCAACTTTTAAATCTAATGGGATGTCAGCTACCATGTTTTCCACCTGATTGGCAAGGGAAATCAAATCGATTCTAGTTCGTCCACAGGTCGGACAGGAAACCACTTCGATTCCACCCTTACGGATTCCTAAAGTACGAAGAATTAGTTTTGCGGATTTTATCTCTTCTAATGGATCTCCTGTTAGAGAAACTCGAATGGTATCTCCAATTCCCTGGCTTAAGATCAGACCCAGTCCAATGGAGGATTTGATATTTCCACTGATCAGAGTTCCAGATTCTGTGATTCCTACGTGAAGGGGATGATCCGTCTTGTCTGAAATCAGCTCATGAGCTTTTACACACATCATTACATCAGAGGATTTAATACTGATAACCAGATTATCATATCCCATATCTTCGATGAGTCTTACTTTATCTAATGCACTTTCTACAATCCCCTCAGCTGTAACTCCGTGATATTTTTCAACTAGATCTTTTTCCAAAGAGCCACTGTTGACCCCTACACGAATTGGAATATTTCGATCTTTTGCCACATCCACCACGGCTTTAACACGATCAGAACTTCCAATATTTCCGGGATTAATACGAATCTTATCTGCGCCATTTTCCATAGCTGCAATGGCAAGTTTGTAATCAAAATGAATATCTGCCACAAGAGGAATGGAAATCTGCTTTTTGATTTCAGCCAAAGCCTGGGCGGCTTCTATTGTAGGAACTGCGCAACGAATAATTTCACAGCCAGCTTCCGTAAGCGCCTGAATCTGAGCAACAGTCTTTTCTATATCTTCTGTTTTTGTATTGGTCATAGACTGAATGGCAATTGGATGATTTCCACCAATGATACGATTTCCAATCTTAACTTCTTTTGTTAATTTTCTTTCCATAATCCCTCTCCTTTACTTTTATACAAAGAGTTTGCGAATATCATTAAACATGACAACTACCATAAGAAGCATTAATAATGCAATTCCAATAAAATGCACAAATCCTTCTTTATCTGGATCAATTTTCTTTCTTCGTATTGCTTCCACAATTAAGAATACTAGTCTTCCTCCATCTAATGCCGGAAGAGGAAGTAGGTTCATAACTCCCAGGTTTGCGGATAACAGAATAGTCCAATTCAGCATATTTAGGAATGCATAATAATACCCATCTGTACTTACAGAAGATTCATAAGTATCTCCAATGTTTTTTACAATTCCTACCGGGCCACTTAAGTCATTCACAGAAGCGCCACCGGTTATGAGCATTTTCAAACTCTCTATGGTAGACCAGATATTGTATTTTACTTCATAAAAGGCATAAGAAATCGATTCTCCGATACCAGCTTTAGTTCTTGCAGTTGTTCCTAAGAATCCATAAAGATATCTGCCGGATTCTTCATCATATTTTGGTTCCAAAGTGGTGGTATATTCTTTTCCATCTCTTTCATAAACCACTTCTACAGTCTCTCCAGAGTTAAATATAGAGTAGGCACTGATTTCCCGGTAAAAATGAATGTTTGTGGAATTCATCTTAAGGATAATATCCCCTTCCTGCATTCCAACTTCATCTGCGGCATATCCTTCTATAACACCTGAAATCTGTGGCTTATCATATCCCACACTGGCAATGAGAATAATGGCAAATACAAATGCCATAATGAAGTTAAAAAAAGGACCAGCAAATACAACGGACATTCTTGCCCATACAGACTTATTTCCAAAAGCTCTTGGCTCGTCGGAACTCTCATCTTCTCCTTCCATCATACACGCCCCTCCAAAAGGCAACAGTTTCAGAGAATACTTTGTCTCTCCTTTGGTAAAGCCAAAGATGGTTGGTCCCAGACCAAGAGAAAACTCATTTACCTTGACACCATTGGCTTTGGCCAAAAGAAAATGTCCCAGTTCATGGAATAATATAATGATACTGAAAATAATAATTGCTATAATAATACTCAAATTACCACCTGCTACTTATAAAATCATAAGCTTCCTGCTCTGTCGCTAAAATTTGTTCTACATTTGGGTTATCAATAAAGTTACAATGCTCCATAGAGGCCGCAATAATCTCTGGAATATCCAGATATTTTATTTTCCTATCAAGGAATAACGCGACTGCTTTTTCGTTGGCCGCATTAAAGGCTGTTGGAATATTACCACCTTTTCTCATAGCGTCATAAGCCAGAGCTAATCCACGGAAAGTCTCTGGATCTGGTTTCTCAAAAGTCAAATCCTTAAGTGTAAATAAATCCAGTCTCTCACCAGACAATGGTCTGCGTTTTGGATAATAAAGTGCATACTGGATTGGAAGACGCATATCTGGTGTTCCAAGCTGTGCAATTACTGCCCCATCTTCATATTCCACTGCAGAATGAATCACACTCTGAGGATGAACTACGACCTGAATCTGATCCAATTCTACCCCAAATAGCCACTTCGCTTCCATTACTTCCAACCCTTTATTCACCAGAGTGGAGGAATCAATGGTAATCTTTCTGCCCATGCTCCAATTTGGATGTTTTAGAGCATCTTCTACCTGGATATTCTGTAGCTCTTCTATTTTTCTGCCGCGGAAAGGTCCACCGGATGCTGTTAAAAGGATTTTACTGATTTTATTTCCCGTTTCTCCATTTAAAGACTGGAAAATCGCACTGTGTTCACTATCTACCGGAAGAATCGGCACATTGTTCTCTTTTGCAAGAGGCATAATAATATGTCCCGCTGTAACAAGAGTTTCTTTATTGGCTAGTGCAATTGCTTTTTTTGCTTTAATTGCTTCAATTGTTGGAACAATTCCTAACATTCCAACAATTGCAGTAACTAAAATTTCTACTTTTGGATAGGTTGCAACAGCAATCAGTCCTTCCATTCCATACATAATTGGAATATTCAAATCAGCCGTCTTTATTTTCAGCTCTTTTGCATCTTCTTCCTTCCATACTGCCACTAGTTTCGGAGAGAACTCTCTCATCTGCTTCTCCATAAGAGCAATATTTCCACCACAGGATAATGCCAGAATTTCAAGGTCTCCCTGTTCTCTTGCAACATCCAAAGTTTGTGTTCCAATAGAACCGGTAGAACCAATAATCGCAATTTTTTTCATTTTGTACCCCTGCATTTTAAATCATGAAATAATAGATTAAGTAGTAAATAATTGGTGCAACAATAATTACACTGTCAAATCTGTCCAAAATTCCGCCATGACCAGGAATCAGTTTTCCATAGTCTTTGATGTCATAAAAACGCTTAATGGCGGAAGCTGTTAAATCTCCAAACATGGAAACCACTGCCGCTACCATGGAAATAAGCACCAATACAATTACTATGGTATGGGACTTAAACACAATAAAGGAGTAAATTCCTGTTAATAAACCTGTACCAAGTACACCGCCTATAGCCCCTTCTACCGATTTCTTCGGGCTTAAAACTGGTGACATCTTATGTTTTCCAATTAATTTTCCAACACAGTAGGCACAGGTATCACACCCCCAGGAACACAGGAAAATTAAAAATACCAGATACAATCCTTTTTCCGGAATAGCTCTAAGATCATATACATAGGACAACATTACTGGCACATAGACAAAACCAAAAAATGCTGCCATAAAATCAGTCGTGCTTACTTTTGGATAAGAAAGTACATATACCATCATTAAAACAATTAAATATACAATTAAAAGTGAAAAATTATCTGAAAATCCAGGTATTAAATGACTGCTATAAAAGACAATGGTTGCTATATAACCTGTGATAGCAACCGGACTTTTCTGTATTTTAAGTGCCCGAAACAGTTCAAATAGACCGATTAAAGAAACCAGCCCTAGTGCCGCCAAAAGAATTTCTCCTCCGGTAATTAAAAAAATCAGAAGCAGAATAACCAAAACGATTCCGCTTAACAACCTCTCTTTAAACATACATTCCTCCTAGGTTTCTTCCTTCAATCCCCCGAAACGTCTGTCACGTTTATTATATGCCAGGACTGCTTTCTCTAATTCTTCTTTGTTAAAATCAGGCCATGGAACTTCTGTGAAATAAAATTCGCTATAAGCCAGCTGCCACAACAAATAATTGGATAACCGCTGCTCTCCACTGGTTCGTATCATTAAATCTGGATCAGGAAGTCCTGCTGTGTCTAAATATGACGAAAAAACTGAGTCATTTATATCATCTAATGCAAGTTTTCCCGCATCATGATCAGCTATCATCTTTTTCATTCCCCGAATCATTTCATCACGGCTTCCATAATTAATCGCAATCGTCAGATTTAAGCCATCGTAATGAGCAGACGCTTCTTCCAGTTCTTTGATTTTCTGCTGGAATTTGGGTGTTAATCTGGTAATATCACCAATTACCCTCACTCGTAGATTATTTTTATCTGCCGTTTTTATACAGGTCTGCAAATAGTTTTCTAAAAGTTTCATTAATGCGTCCACTTCCGAATCCGGACGATTCCAGTTCTCGGTAGAAAATGCGTAGAATGTCAAATATTTAATGCCCATCTCTCCTGCCACACGAGCAATGGTCTCAACATTCTTAGCTCCAGCTTTGTGTCCATATGTTCTTGGCATGCCTTTACTTTTTGCCCATCTTCCATTTCCATCCAGAATAATGGCTACATGTTGTGGAATATTCATGTTCCTTCTCCTTTTTACAAAAAAATAATGCTACAGCAATACCTTTCCTCAGATATAATAAAGGGACAAAGCCTGCTGGCTGTGTCCCCGTCTGATGTAAAATTATACAGTAAGGATTTCTTTTGTCTTATTCTCTACTGCTTTATCAATCTTACCAACATACTGATCAGTCAGTTTTTGAATTCCATCTTCTAAATCCTTAATTTCATCCTCAGAAATATCTTCTGCTTTTCCTACTTTCTTGAAATGATCAATGGCATCTCTTCTGATATTTCTGATGGCAACTTTCGCATTCTCGCCCTTTTTCTTCACATCTTTTGCAAGTTCTTTACGTCTTTCCTCTGTCAGTTCTGGGAATACCAGACGGATAATCTTTCCATCGTTAGATGGGTTGATTCCAATATCTGAGCAAAGAATAGCTTTTTCAATTTCCTTTACTAAAGATGGCTCCCAAGGCTGAATTTGAATCATTCTTGGTTCTGGAACACTGACGTTCGCAACGCTCTGTAATGGCGATGGTGTTCCGTAATAATCCACTCTAATCTTATCTAAAACGTGAGGATTGGCACGTCCTGCACGAATAGAACCGAATTCTTCATCCAGATTCTTTAAGCTTTTTTCCATTTTATCCTGAAATGCAACTAATCTCTCGTCCATATACCCTCCTGTTTATACAGTAACCTTTGTACCATTAAATTCGCCAGTTAAAGCTTTTACAATGCTGTCTTCTTCATTTAATCCAAAAACATACATTGGCATTTTGTTTTCCATACACATGATAGAAGCTGTCAGATCTACAACCGCCAATTTCTTATCAATAACTTCCTGAATAGAAACCTCATCATATTTCTTCGCATCTGGATTTATCTTTGGATCACTGTCATATACACCATCAATTGCCTTGGCAAGATAAATACCATCGGCTTCAATTTCTACTGCACGAAGTACAGTTGCTGTATCCGTAGAGAAATATGGATGACCTGTTCCACCAGCAAAGAATACCACCATATTATGTGCAAAATATTTATTTGCACGATCTTTAGAAAATAATTTCGTCATGGAACCACACTCAAAAGGAGTAAGTACCTGTGTCTGCATTCCTACATAACGGAAAATCTCAGAAACATAGATACAGTTCATGACCGTTGCCAGCATACCAATTTGATCAGCCTTAGTACGATCAATTGTCTCACTGGTGCGTCCACGCCAGAAATTTCCGCCGCCAATTACAATACCGACTTCAATTCCTTGATCTACCAGCTTTTTCACCTGATTCGCAACTACCATAACAGTAGCTTCGTCAAATCCATGATGTTTGTCCCCTGCAAGGGCTTCTCCACTTAATTTCAGTAAAATACGCTTCATAAAAAAAGCTCTCCTTTATTATTCGTCAGCTTATTAGTTGGCTCCAAATAATCCCTGAACATCCACTTCAGCATAGCACTGAGAACAGAAGCCTTCGATAACTGCACCATTGTTAATCTGTACAGAACGGGATTTGATGTTACCCATGATAACTGCAGATGTATCAATTACTACTGGTCCCTGAACATCAATATCACCTTTTACTGCACCAGCGATGACTGCAGAAGCTGCGGAAATATTTCCGATGATTACAGAACCTGCACCCACTTTAACTGTACCTGTACTTACAACTTCACCTTCGATTTTGGCAACATCTGCAAAAAATTCAGAAGAATGACTGTTTCCGTTGATGGTTCCTGTTACAACAAGTTTACCATTACAAGCTACATTTCCGTTAATTGTTCCCTGAATATCAAATGAACCAGCAGTCTGGATATCACCAGTAAGAACGGTACTTGCTGTAATAACAGAAGTCTCATCTACTACGGCATCTGCCTGTACTAATGCATCATTCATTGTTTTCATCATCTGTTCACTCATTCGTTTATTCTCCTCTTTTACAATTGTTTCTTTTCTTACTTCTGGTACTGGCTGTACAACTGGTGCTGGCTGCACTGCTGGTGCCGGCTGCACTGGCTGTGACACTGGCTTCTGTGGTGCTTCTGTTTTCTTTTCAGCAACCGGTTTTTCTTTTACCTGTTCTAAAAGACCATCCAATTTGGATAATTCGGATTTTACATCCACATCATCGCCAATTGTATCTACCACAAGATTGTCAACGTTGTTTTCTTTTTCCAAAGTCTCTCCACCTGGAATCATTTCATTGACAGCCTGTGAAAAATCTTCCTTAAAATCTTTAAAAAGTCCCATTTTTATTCCTCCATTTGTCCTTTAATCAATACTATCCGCATGAATATATTGTATCTTTCTTGTATTTTCATCAATCGGCAGAATGTTGACACCCTTTTGCTGAAGTTGTTCAATTAAAGAGCCTAAAGCTTGAGCCGTTGTTGTTTTTGAATCATCATCATGCAATAAAACTATGGATGTCTTATACTTTTCAATTCCTTCTATAACAGAAGAAACTACCTGTTCACTGGTATAATCTGCCGCAGTATCCGCTGCCGCTACATTCCAATCAAAATAAGTAATGTCCTGTTCTTTTAAATAATAGGCAAATTCTGCCATGTTCACGTTACTGATCTGGTTCCCACTTCCACCTGGAAAACGATAATACTGACATTTTACACCTGTAACACTTAACAGATAATCTGATAGTTTCTCATAATCTTTCGAGAAATCCTCTACAGAAGCATAAATATTGCTGTACTGATTAGAATAAGAATGCATTCCAAGAGTATGCCCTTCTGCTACGATCCGCTTATAAATCTGCTTTGCTTCTTCAGATTCATCACCTGTCACAAAAAAAGTTGCTTTCACATTGTACCTTTTCAAAACATCCAGAATCTGATTCGTCACCTCTCCCGGCACACAGTCAAAGGTAAGATACACGTCATGGCTGTCTGTTTCTGAAGCCATATTTTCTTTCGTATCAATACCAGTTACCAGATTTGCAAAACGCTCCGTATTGCCCGTTTGATTTTCTTTTTTTTCATCCTTAGAACTATCAATATTCTCTGAATTCTGACTACTTCCTGTGATACCGGATGATACTGCCTGTTCCAGGATATTAACCTTCTTATTTAGAACAGCAACCTGAACTGACAAAATAACAATCGCAAGAAAGGAAGCAATAATCCAAAATGTAAGAATGAAAACAATAGCAGATTTGATGCGATTAATTCTCTTTCGTCTTTGACGTTGCAGTTCTACTGCATCCATTTCATTCGTATTCAATTTTATCCTCCAATTACTAATATCCTTTACTATTTTAACACATTTTTAATTCTTGTAAAGAAAAAAGTAATGAAACTACTCATATTCGAAGAATTCGAAACAGTCTCTGCCCTTTTCCTTTGCACGATAAAGAGCAATATCCGCATTTTGATATAACTGATCATAGGAATTTCCATGTTCATCATAAAATGCAACTCCAATACTGGCTGTAACAGGTTCTTTCGTTTGAGAAATTCTGCTAAATTTGTCTCTCAGTTGTTTTAATTTCTCTGTTACAACACCTTTATTTGAGATATTTCTCATTAATACCACCAGTTCATCTCCTCCAAGGCGACCAACAATATCATCAAAACGGAAGATCTCCGTTAAGATTTCTGCACTTTTTTTCAAAACCTCATCCCCGTACTGATGACCATAATTATCATTGATCATTTTAAATTTATCCAGATCAATAATAATAAAAGCATGAAAGAATTGTGCAGGTTTTTCTTTTTTGATTGCTTCCTTCATTAATTGTTCTGAAGTTCCCTTATTATAAAGACCCGTCAGGGAATCTCTCTGAGATTGATACAAGATTTCCAATTCTTCTTTCTTTTTTGTATCAATATCTTTTAAATAGATTAATGCTTTTAAATCACTGCTACTAGAATCTTTCACGATATGAGCTGTTAAAAGCATCCAACGTACACTTCCATCTCTTCCCACTCTTCGATGCTCACAGTTAATCTCTGTCTCTCCCTGTTCATACATCTGCATCAGGGCTTGCCTGCTTGCTAAAGAAAGATAATGATGCCTATCTTCTTCATAAACCGCTTCATTTACTGTAATTTCTACCAGTTCATCATAGATCCAAAATGTGCTTTCCTGGCGCCTCTTCCAGATTCCGCTTGTTCTTTCTACTACATTTTTAGTAAGATTAATCTCCGCGGAAGCCAGAGTATCTGCCAGCATTGCCTGGCGGTATTTCTTTTCTCTTTTCAATGCCATTTCAGCTGATTTCTGTAGGGAAATATCTTCAAACCCCCCTACTGCCCATCGAGAAGCTCCATTTTCTTTATAAATATTTTGTAGAACAACTTTGGTCCAGATATAGGCAGAGTCTAACTCATAACGTATCAGAAGTTCTGCAGTTACACACTCTTCTCCATCTGCAATCTGTTGGCACATTGTCTCAAAAACATCTTTATAATCTTTATGCAAAATTCCTTTTGCAACAAGAGTCTCTACCGGATTATCAATCGGCTCACCCAAAATACAATTTCCCAGATGACCACTTTTTAAAACCATACAATTTGTTTTTATATCATAATCAAACACCACATTCACAACTTGTTCCAATGCAATGCTGAGTCTCTTTTCATTTAAGAAAAGTTCATGTTCCATCTTCTTACGGTCTGTAATATCAATAAGTACACAGCTTAACTGAAGACTTCCAAGATTGTGAATGATCGTTGCTTTTACTAAAACCCAAAGATTCTTCTCATCTTTACGATGAATCTGTCTTTCGTAAGTAATGCTCTTCTTCCCCGACTTCACCGCTTCTGAAACTAACAAATCCAGTTTCTTCAAATCATCTTCATAGAAAAATTTCATTGCACTATTACAGAATTTTTCTTGCATTTCCTGCTCTGTACATCCATATAAATGGTAAAAACCATCATTTCCATATACAATTTTCTTTGTATCTAAATCCACAAGACATACGCCGCCAGGAATATTTTCTGTAATTTCTTCCAGCATGACCGTTTTCCGTTTATTTTCATTATTATCTATGAAAACACTCTGATAAACTTCTTCGCCATCTGCATCTTTTACCAATTCTGTTTTCTCGATGACCCATACCTTATCACCAGATTTTGTTTTAAATCGAATTTCCCGATCTGCTTTATCTCCCACTGTCTTCAAATATTTCATAGAATTACAGAAATCCGGAATATCTTCTGTGGCCACCAGTTCTTCTATTCTCCAGGCTCCATGTTCTTTAAATTCTTTCTCCGTATATTGAAAAATCCGTAAAGCCTCCTTATTTACCTTCTTAAAAATCAGCCCATTCTCTTCATATGTATAATTTAGAATACCGCAAAGAACGGAATGGAATAATGCATTATAGCTTTTTCTCTGGTGAAGAATCTCATCCAGTTCTTCATTATGAAGTTTATTTTCTCTCTTCAAAAGCTCCAGTTCACTTATATTCTGGTGATAACCCAGAATCTGAATAACACCATCCTTTGATTCTTCAACCTTTCCACCACATCGAACATAAATGATTCCCCACTGAGGATGATTCCACGGATACTGCACTTCAATAAGTTTCTCAGTCTGAACCATCTGGTCTACACTTTCAGTTACATAATCCACATATTTTGGGTCAATGCGGCTGAACCAATGTGCGTAGCACTCATCTGGAATAGGATGTTTCTCCATTCCAAGCAGTTTCAACATCGTATCATCTGCATACATATTGTTTTTTCTATGAACAGTATCTATCACGATTGACCATAGTCCAGTATTTCCCGCTCTTAACACTTCCTGCATCCAGGAAGGATTATTCATAATCGGTATTGTCATTTATTGCTGCCCCCAGCTTTCTACTTTTATTAGACGCAAACACTATATGTGTCTATTATACACATTTTTTATGCAGCTGAAAACATTTTTTTAACTATACATTTTTAGAATATTCCAGTAATAAAGATTTCCAATCCTATCATAATTAAAATAATTCCGCCAAGTATGGTTGCTTTATTTGAGATTTTTGTTCCAAATTTCTTGCCAATGATAAGCCCCGCTGTGCAGATAAGGAAAGTTACTACTGCAATAATAAGGGCACACACCAGCGCCATTTCAAAATTATATTCAGAAATTGTAAATCCTACAGATAAAGCATCAATGGAAGTAGCAACAGCCTGGATCAAAAGAGCTAACAGCTCCACTTCTGGCTTTTCTATTTCTCCTTCCTTATTCTTTATCCCTTCTACCAACATCTTTCCCCCAATATACACAAGTAAAATCAACGCAATCCATGGGATAAATTTTTGAAAAACATTAAAATACTGAATGATTGTGTGAACACAGACCCAGCCGATCATTGGCATCAATGCCTGAAATACTCCAAAGATTCCTGCAATACTCAGCATTTTATGTTTTTTCATCTTTGGCTCATTCAATCCGTTGGCAAGAGACACTGAAAAAGCATCCATGGCCAGACCTACTCCCAGCAATACGCTGTTAAAGAAAAACAATATACTCCATTCCATTTTTTATCCTCCTGTATTTGGTCAGTCCTCTTTCTGAATAAAAAAGACTTTCACGCGTTAGCGTGACATGGTCTTTCCTGATATATAAAAAACCAGGTACAGCACTTGCTATACCTGGCTAAATTACAAATTAATAGACTCCATGTATAGCAAAAGCTGTACATGAGTCTCGCAATTTAAAACAAGCCAGACCCTTAGGTCAGTATGTTGACTTGTTACGTATAATACGCTCGCTACTCCCTCATGAGACTTAATTGATAAGATATTATCATTTTCCAATATAGATGTCAACACATTTATTTTATACTTGCACTTCTTTTCCAACTATGCATATACTAACAAAAAAATGCGTAAATAAAAGGGGAATCTCTTATGAACAATTTCTTCTTTGGAGATGCAATTACAACTATCACAAATGGAGTAATTGAAGAAATCACCTCCGAAAACAATACGACTTTTGTTATTGTTTCTTATTCTGAATGTTCAAACTGCCCAGGAGCCAATCAAATTATCCGACTGGCAGTAGGGAACAACACTTTAATTCTAAATGAAAACGGAGTTCCCATGCAGTCTCGAGGGCTTGAAGTTGGCATGACCATTAATGCTGCCTATTCTGCTGCTATGACAAGAAGCATTCCTCCTCAGGCTCCGGCTTTTGTTATTCGTGTAGTTAGCAGACCTATGGCAGAAAACAGTCAGACTTCTATTGGAAGAATTCTGGATATCGATCGTCAGAATAGAAGTTTCACCACTATAGGCGATCGAAACTTATCTTCCGTAATCCGCTTCAACGTACCGGAAGACATAAGAATCTTCGATCGAACCGGAAGACCGATGGATTTTTCCAGGCTGATGCCAACCATGCTGGTGAAGGTGCGCCACGCAAACTTTATGACGGCCAGTATCCCGCCTCAGACAACGGCTTTTGAGATCTGGGTACTGTAAATAAGCGGATTAATCTTTAGGGTATGTCGGAGAATTCTGACATATCCTTTTATTGAATATCCTTATCTTTTGCCATTTTTTCTCCTGCTTTCAGATTCTTCCATGGCCCGTTTCGATAATAATAAATTGAGAGAACTGTAGCAATACTCCAACCAATTGGCCAGGAACACCAGATTCCAATATACCCCCATTGGCTGGAAAAAACAAATGCCAGAACCACTCTAAGGATCAGATCTGTAAATGTTGTAATCATAAATTGCTTCATAAGACCTGCACCGCGAAGAATCCCATCTGCCACCAGTTTTACAGATATCACGAAATAAAATGGAGAAACAATTTTTAGGAATAATCCACCAGATAATAAAGCAGATTCTGATGGCTGATCCATAAATATCCGAATTAGGAAATCACTTCCCAACACATATAAAAGAACAATCGGGATACAAACAATCCATACCATTTTTACTCCAGCCTGAAATCCTGCTTTTATTCTCGACATAATTCCAGCTCCCATATTCTGAGCGGTATAATTTGAAATTCCATTTCCAATGGTAGTAAAAGAAGTAATGATTAGATTATTGATTTTAACAGCCGCCGAATATCCGGCAATAACTCCGGATCCAAATCCATTAATTACTCCCTGAATCACAATATTTCCTATAGAAATAAAACTCTGCTGTAAAATACTCGGGATTGCAATAAGTGAAATCTGTTTTAGCAACAAGCCGGAAAAAAATGGTACTTTCCCTTCTGTTTGAATTTTTGCCAATCTTTTCAATACAACCACAACTGCTAGCATACAGCTAATTCCCTGACACAGAAAGGTTGCCCAGGCAACCCCAGCCACTCCCATGCGAAAAGCCGATACAAATAGAATATCTACCAAAATATTTGAGGTTGAAGAAATTGCCAGAAAAATAAATGGTGTTTTAGAGTCTCCCAATGCCGAGAAAATTCCGGTTGCAATATTGTAAAAGAAAAGAAATGGCAGTCCCCATATATAAATATCCAGATATATTTTTGAATCTGCAAAAAGTATATCCGGCGTATTGATTAATTCCAAAAGTCCTCTACAGCTTAATATTCCTATTATCATTAGAACTGCACATAAAACTGCGCTGGCAATCATGGTCGTATAAACCGCCGTCTTCATGTTCTTATAGTTTTTTGCACCAAATAAATTGGAAACAATTACGGAACAACCAATATTACATCCAAAAGCAAAGGCAATAAAAATCATGGTAATAAAATAACTGTTCCCCACTGCAGCCAATGCAGTTTCTCCAATAAATTTTCCTGCCACAAAACTGTCTGCAATATTATAGAGCTGCTGGAAAATAATACTTCCAAATAAAGGCATGCAAAATTTCCAAAGCACGGTTTCCGGTTTTCCAACGGTCAGATCTTTATTCATTTTTTCATTCCTCCAAAATCACATTGAATTTTCTATCTTGAACTATTATACTGATATAACAATAATACGTAAAATATATATTTGATATTATAGTCATATCAATATAATATATCAGTCTAAAAGAAAGGACGAAATAAATGAATATAAATTACGAATACTACCGAATCTTCTATTATGTGGCCAAACACAAAAATCTCACTCAAACCGCAAAAATTTTGCACAGCAACCAACCCAATATTTCCAGAACCATTAAACTCCTGGAACATGAAATAGGATGCGATCTTTTAATCCGCTCAAATCGTGGAATCTCCCTGACTCCGGAAGGAGAACTTCTATATTCACGAATTAAGATTGCTGTAGAACAAATTCAAACAGCAGAACTGGAAATCGCAGAATCCACCAATATGCAGAAAGGAAGTGTGACCATTGGTGCCAGTGAAACTGCACTCCGTATGCTGCTTCTGCCCGTACTTACCCGTTTCAAAAAAAGGTATCCGGATATTCGTATTCGAATTTTAAATCATCTTACTTCTCAGGCTCTGGAGTCCGTAAAAAAAGGGCTTGTAGATTTTTCTGTTGCGGCCACTCATACTATCATCGAAAAACCTCTAGTCTCCTATCCAATTATTTCTTTTCATGACATATTAATCGGTGGTCCTTCCTATTTTTCTTACACAGATAAGCTTCTATCCTTAAGTGAGCTGACGGATGCACCTCTGATCAGTCTCGATGAAAGTACTATGACCTATCAGTTCTATCAAGATTTTTATAGAAGCCATGATCTGTTAATGAAGCCGGAGCTAGAGGCTGCTACAACAGATCAGATACTTCCCATGATAAAAAATGATCTTGGAATTGGTTTTCTACCAGAAATCTATGCAAAGGAAGCTCTGGAAAGAAAAGAGGTATGCACCCTTTCTATAAAAGAAAACATACCAAAAAGACAGATTTGTTTTATTGAAAACAAACAGTATCCTTTAAGCATTGCAGCAAAAGAATTGAAATCTTTGCTTTTTGAAAATGCCTTTTAATTTTATTATAAAATTCTTATTTTCTCTGAATCATATAAGAAAAACCCTTGAAACTATTGAAAATACAATAATCTCAAGGGTTTTTACCTATGATAACCGTCCTATATCAGAAACAGTTTGCTTTTCATTTGGGAATTAGCCTAACTGAGCTGCAACTTCTGCTGCGAAGTCTTCGTTCTTCTTTTCAAGACCTTCACCAGTCTCGAAACGTACAAATCTCTTAACAGAAACAGTTGCACCAACTGCTTTAGATACTTCTTCTAAGTATTTTGCTACAGACTGTTTTCCATCTTCTGCTTTTACGTAAACTTGATCTACTAAACAGATTTCTTTTAATTCTTTGCTGATACGTCCTTCGATCATTCCGTTGATAACCTTCTCTGGTTTCTGGGATTCCTTAGGATCGTTCATAATCTGAGCAAGAAGGATTTCTTTCTCATGCGCAATGTATTCAGCACTTACTTCATCTCTAGAAACATATTTTGGATTTAATGCAGCAATCTGCATTGCAAGGTTTGTTAATGCTTCTTTTACTTCATCGTTAGCAACAGATGTTTCTGCTTCTACGATAACACCGATTCTTCCGCCACCGTGAACGTAAGAAACTACACAACCATTTTCAGCAACAACTTTTTCAAATCTTCTGATCTTTAAGTTCTCACCGATAACTGCAACTTTCTCCACTAACGCATCACTAACAGTTTTGCTTGCATCTTCAATCCAAGCTTCTGCCATGAATGCATCCATGTCAGCGGCATTAGATTTTACTGCCTGATTAGCTACTGCTGTAACGAAATCTTTGAAAGTATCGTTCTTAGCTACGAAGTCTGTTTCAGAGTTTACTTCTACAACGGCTGCAGTGTTGCCATCTACAACTACTGTACAAAGACCTTCAGCTGCGATTCTGCTAGCTTTCTTCTCTGCTTTAGCCTGTCCGTTCTTTCTTAAGTATTCAACGGCTTCGTCCATATTTCCGTTTGTTTCGTTTAATGCTTTTTTACAATCCATCATACCTGCGCCGGTCATTTCACGCAATTCTTTTACCATAGCTGCTGTAATAGCCATTTTTAAGTCCTCCAAATATATGAATTTAATTATTCTTCTGTAGCTTCTACTTCTTCTGCTACTTCTTCAGTAACAACTTCTTCTACACCCTGTTTTGCTTCAATAACAGCATCTGCCATCTTGGAAACAATTAATTTAACTGCACGGATAGCATCATCGTTACCTGGGATTACATAATCTAATTCATCTGGATCACAGTTTGTATCAGCAATACCAATTAAGGTAATTCCTAAAGACTGTGCTTCCTGGATACAGATTCTTTCTTTCTTAGGATCAACTACGAAGATTGCATCTGGGATTCTCTTCATATCTTTGATTCCGCCAAGGTTCTTCTCTAATTTCTCCCACTCTTTCTTAAGTGCAATAACTTCTTTCTTAGGAAGAACGTCGAATGTTCCATCTTCTGCCATTGTTTCAATTGCTTTTAATCTTGCAATACGACTCTGGATAGTTCTGAAATTGGTAAGCATACCACCTAACCATCTCTCGTTTACATAGTACATTCCACAACGCTCTGCTTCTGTTTTGATAGCATCCTGAGCCTGTTTCTTTGTACCAACAAAAAGAATGGTTCCGCCCTGAGCTGCAATATCAGAAATTGCATCATAAGCTTCGTCTACTTTACCTACAGATTTCTGTAAGTCGATAATGTAGATACCATTACGCTCTGTGTAAATGTATGGAGCCATTTTTGGGTTCCATCTTCTTGTCTGATGTCCAAAATGAACACCTGCTTCCAGTAACTGTTTCATTGAAATTACGCTCATTTTAATTACCTCCATTTGGTTGATTCTTCCATGTGCTTCACGGATTAAGTTACCGGAACGCGTAAATCCGGCACCGACTTTGATCTCAGCACACGTGTTTATTAGTTTTAAAGCCTTTGGCATTATATCATACCAAAGGCTTTATTGCAAGTATTTTTATTGTTTTGTTGTAAGTGCAATGGCAATTTCTTCGTAAGTTGCTCCTTTTTTAATAGGAACGCTCCCTACTCTGATAGAATTGTCATAATTTTTCTGCTGCATATATAATCGGAAAGACTCTGCATCATCTACAAGCCCATGAGCCTGAAGGTCTTCCGCAATCTGTCTGCATACTTCCCCTCTGACGATTTCAATGACAATGTACTCCGGCTCATCCGCCCCAGACTGAACTGTTTGTTCAGCGCTTTGCTGACTATCCACCAGCTGAGACTCCTGCGGAGTTATTTGTTCCGACTGATTGTCTGAAGTTCCAGGTTGCTGGGGAACCTCTTCCTGCTGACTAGATTGAGCTTCCGGCTGAGTTGTTTGCGCCAGTTGACTTGTTTGGTCCCCTGCTTGCTGAGATGATTCTTCCGACTGACTCGTCTGACCTTCGTCCTCGGTTTCCGTTCCCATATTTTCCGTGTCCTCTTGGTCAAATAGTCCACTGCTTTCTGTTTCTGTAGAAATCATTCCCAGTTCACTAGCTCTTTTCATGACTTCTGAATCAGTAGTAAGTCCCTTATTCTGGCTATATGCTACTGCTAATATAATAGACGTAAAAATAATTCCAAGACCTAAGCCCCGGAGATAATACTTAAGCTTCAACGAAATCTTCTCCTCTGTACAATCCAATTACCAATTTCACTTCGCCCAGTCCGATTCCTAATTCTCTGGCAATATCCATATCAGTCATTCCCTCTTTGTGTAGAGCCAAAATCCGAAGATTCAAATTTTCTTCATTTTCAGCTTCAAGCGCTGGTTCTTCTGGCATTTTCGCTGCCTGTTGTTGATTGATTTTCTTTTTCTGTGGCTCTACCTTATTATTGACCGGAGCAATTGTAGACTGTTTTATAGAGTTGGCAGAATCTGCAATGTATTTCATAACATCATTTTCTGTTCTTTTCAGTTCAGCAGAGTAACTCTGAAGCTGATTTGCAAGATTGGTCAGCTCCTGATGTTTATCATTTAACATATTATAAAGAAACATAATTTCATTATGAGATTTATTCATAGCCTCTAAAACAGTGTCAGAATAATCACTGATTGCCATAATTTTCTCATTTGTTTCTTTCTCCATTGCTCGTTTCGTCACAGAAATAGATGCTTCTATTGCTTCATCAATCACATCATCTACTCTGTTTTCTGCCATATTCAAATGTTTATCCATGATCATATGGATTTCTTTTTCGCTTAATCCGGCAAGTCTTTCTACATCTTGTTGAGAAAGTTTTTCTTGAACTAAAAAACTTCCAATCAAAAAGACCACACCTATAATAATTAATGCAATTATAACAGGACTCATCTTCTATTCCTCTAAACCTTCATATCAAATCCATGGCTCTCGGTGTTCTTCTTTACAACAGTTCCTTCTTCTTTTGCAGATTTTTTCTTTTTGGAAGAATTCCTCTTGTAGTAAAAACCGTTTCCACCTTCTTTTGCATCTGCCTGATTTTTCAGTTTTTCATTTTTATTTGGATCTAAAACTGTATGTGCAGCTGCCTCTTCTTTTTTTTGAACCATCTGTTGAATATTTTGTTGATCCACAACAGGTTTCTGTACTTCATTTTGTTTTAACTGTCCAACATCATCTGTACGCTGGATCATTCCATTTAAAATAACTGGTCGAATTGACATCTGAAATCCTCACCTCTAATCAACTAAAATTCCCATATAATCTCCCATACGCTTTCTCATTTTAAGAAGTGCTTTGGTATGAAGTTGGGATACTCTGGACTCCGATACTTCTAAAATTCTGCTAATTTCCTTCAATGTTAAATCTTCATAATAATATAATTCAATGACCCGTCGTTCCTTTTCCGTCAATAAATCAAGTGCTTCTGTCAAAGTGATTTTTAACTCTTCTTCTGCTACTACATCTTCCGGTTGAGCAAAATGAGAATTCCCCCTGGCGTCCATAACCGGCTCAGGACCATTCTCTTCAAACTCATTCAAAGACACCACATTAGTAACTTTTAGCTGGGACTGCCAGTTCAATAGTTCATCCCCAGTCAACCCCAGTTCTCTTGCAAGCTCTTCATCGGTAGCAGCCTTCCCAGTGCGCATTTCCACCGCTTTCATAGCATCATCGATTTTTCTTTGCCTTTGGCGAACCGTTCGTGGAATCCAATCCATCTTACGGATCTGATCTAAGATAGAACCTCGTATCCTAAGACTTGCATAAGTTTCAAATTTAACATTTTTATCCATGTCAAATTTATCAATTGCATCAATTAATCCAAATATCCCATAACTTACCAAATCATCAAATTCTACATTATGTCCAAGGTACATACTAAGTCGACCTGCCACTAGTTTTACTAGCTGTGCATACTCAACAATCAGCTTTTCCCTGAGTTCTGGTGTTGGTTTCTTCTGATAGTCTTCCCAAAGTTTTTCTTTGTCAACCGCCTTCATCTAATTCGCCCCATACTTCTTAGTTTTCTCCCGAGTCAGCATCTGATGCCAACTCTTCTTCTACAGCAGCTCCTTCTTCTTCAGAAGATTCTTCTTCAGAGCTTTCTTCAATCTCTCCTTCTTCTTCCTTAAAATTCGCCATATAGAACCACTTAATTACCACACCAATCAAATAAAAAATGATCAGTACAATCAGAAGTTCTACTGTAAAGTCCAAGGGAGACAATCCCTGGCTGAATCCCAATATACAATCAATCAATCCCGCTGTCAACATGACTACCGCAGGAATATAGTTTGCTTTCATTTTCTAACCACCTTATATGGTCTTGAGCGGTTTTCCTACTGCTTTAATGATAAAATCACCTGTTTCGCAATCTAAAATAACCGTTCGACCATAGTTTAAACCTGTATCTTCTGCAACTAATGGAATTTTTAATTCCTTTAAAATTGCCTTTGCTTGTTCTGCGTTTCTATCTCCTACATTACCAACAGAAGACAGACCGCTAACCTCGAACATTCTGGCGCCCCCTGCAATTTTAGCAACAATTCTTCTTTGAACAGCGCCCGCCGCAATAACTCTTCTTAAAAGTTCTTTAATACCAGTATCACCAAATTTTGCAATATTTTCATTATTTTTCAGCTTCGTACTGTCTGGAAGCATATAATGAACCATCCCTCCGATTTTTGCCACCGGATCATATAAAGTAAGTCCAATACAGGAACCTAAACCCAGTGTAGTTAAGGAGTTTGGTGCTTTTGCAATATTTAGATCTGCCATACCAACTTTAATCACATCTCCCATAACTGCCTCTTTCTATATGGCAATTCCTAAAGAAGCTAAAATTTTATCATATGAATCCTGATCTGGCATCAAGATAAAATAGCCCCCAAGCATTACATCATCGCCAAATTCTGTTTCTATAAACAATGCGTTATCTCCATACTGCCCAAACTGGATGGCAGGAACACTTAAAATTGCTGCTGCCATATCCACTGCCACATAGGGAATAGATGGCGCAATATTAAGTCCTGTCATGTTCGAAAGTGCAGACAAATAAGAGCCTGCTATAATATTTCCAATTTCCTTAATCGCAGAAAGATCCATCTCATCAAATGGCTCTTTGTATTCTGGATCTCTGCACATTAACTTGTTTACTAAAAAATGTGCTGCATCCATTTTCAAAAGGAACATCATACTTCCTGAAATATCATTTTGTACTTCCAGAAAAATTCCAACAATGGTCTCATCTTCTGGACAAATTGCTCCGCCAAGTTTTGACGCCTCCATAAGCTCAACCTTCGGAACCAGCATGTTCATTTTTGTTCCCAGCATATTGGCAATTGCAGTAGTTGCATTTCCAGCCCCAATATTACCAATTTCACGCAAGACATCAAAACACAGTTCATTTACATGATCTAATGAAAATCCCATTCTTTCCTCCAACAAATAACATATAGTGAGGCCTCTGCCTCACTATATAGAAAAATTATGAATTATCTTTCTCATCAATAATTGCATTAATTTCAAACAATGAAATTAACTGATCTCCATTCTTTCCAATACCATTAATAAAGCTCTCTTTTACATTTGTAGAACTCATGGAAGTCTTGTCAATCTCATCTTCACTCAATGTTACAACTTCGTTTACTTCATCCACAATAATTCCCAGGGCGCCACGATCCTCAATTTTCAGAATAATGATTCGGCTTGCATTGGTAAATACATCATTTTCTAATCCCATTTTGGTACGGATACTCATAACAGGAACAATTTCACCACGAAGGTTAATGATTCCTTTAAAATATGCCTGAGCCTTTGGAACTCTTGTAATCTTCTGCATACGGACAATATTATCTACATATCCGATATCAATGCCGTATTTTTCATTTCCAATCTGTACGACAATATATTGCTTTGTAATTTTATCTGCTAACTCAATTCTCTTATCTGCCATTTCTATGTACCCCCGTTACATCAATGTGTTCACATCAAGGATCAATGCAACTTCACCATCTCCAAGGATCGTCGCACCACTGATGAGCTTATTACCATTAATATATTTGCCCAGAGACTTAATAACAATTTCCTGCTGTCCCATAAGATTATCTACTACAAGACCTGCAAGACTGTCACCACGCTGTACAATAACAACAGTTAAGCTTTCTGGTTCCTCTTCTCTTGGTTCAATATCAAGAACCTGATCCAGACGGATTAATGGAATTACACTGCCACGAAGGTGGATAACTTCTTTTGCCTGAACATATTTAATATCCTTAACCGGAATATCTTCAATATTTGAAATTGAGCCCAGGGCAATTGCATATTTTTCATCACGAATCTCAACCATAAGAGCCTGAATAATTGCCAGAGTAAGTGGAAGTCTAACAGAGAATATACTACCCTCTCCAAGAACAGTACTTACTTCTACATCTCCACCTAACTGCTCAATGTTGGATTTTACAACGTCCAGACCAACACCTCGTCCGGAAATATCGGTAATCTTCTTCGCCATAGAGAAACTTGGCATAAACAGAAGATTTACAATTTCTTTCTGGCTCATTGCCTCTGCCTGTTCTGGAGTAATTACTCCACGATCCACAGCTTTGGCTTTTACTGCTTCTGTATCAATACCATTACCATCATCTTTTACCTGAATGATAACGTTATTACCTTCCTGATAAGCATTCAGCCAAATGGTACCTTTTTCAGGTTTTCCTCTCTTAACACGGAGTTCAGCATCTTCAAGACCATGATCCGCAGAGTTACGAAGCAAATGCTGTAATGGATCACCGATCTGGTCAACTACAGTACGATCTAATTCTGTATCTTCACCTGTCATGATCAGTTCCATTTTCTTATTCAATGTTCTGGAAAGATCACGAATCATACGTGGGAATTTCTGAACAACACTTTCGATTGGAACCATTCGTACTTTCATGACAGATTCATGAAGACTGGTAGTAATACGCTCCAAATATTCAATCTGTTCGTGGAAGGACTGGCTGTTAAAGCTTCCATCTTCCGCTGCACTGATAGAAACAAGACTGTTTTTTGCAATAATAAGCTCGGATACCTGATTCATAAGAGCATCCAGTTTCTCAATATCTACACGAACGGTACGGTTCGTAGCAGGTTTTGCCGCTGACTGTTTCTTTGCAGGAGCCTGTGAACCAGCTGCAGTCTGTGCTGCAGGGGCTGTAGCTTCTGCAGTCACCGGTGCCGCTGGTTTTGTCACCTGTTTTTCTGTTTCTACAGCAGTTGTTTCTTCTGCTTCATCAATTATCTTCTTTTCAAAAGATCCAGCAAGAACTTCTGCAATTTCAGATACACTCTTAGCTGCTGCGATCACTTTCTCTGCATCTTCATCTGTTGCTATTATAAAACTGAAATCAAGTTCAAATTTTTCATCTTCAATATCCTGTGAGCTTGGACGATAAACAATAATCTGACCAATCTCTTCCACTGCACGAAATACAAGGAATGCACGGGCAGCTTTTAATAAACAGTCCTTTTGCACATAAACAGTTACACCGTAAATCTTTCCGCCAGCTTCCTGAGCCTCTGCAATCCGCTTCTGCTCTGTATCTGTAGGATCGATCTCTGTATATTTTGCTTCAAACTCACTAGCTGGTGCTGATGTAGCCTCTTGTGCCGGCGCTTCCGCAGTTGCTGGTGCTGGTGCAACTTCCTGTCCATTTGCCTTTGCAATGAAATCATTTAACTCTTTAATGATCACTTCATTATCATTGGTTCCTTCATCAGAACTTTCTTTAATATTATTTAAATAACCATCCAGAGCATCCAGGCACTCGAACAACAGATCAATCATACTGCTATCCACTTTAATCTTCTCTCCACGCACTTCCTGGAACACGTTCTCCATGTCGTGAGTAAGGTGCTGCATTCTCTTGAATCCCATCGTACCTGCCATACCTTTTAATGAATGGGCAGCACGGAATACTTCATTGATTGTATCTTTGTTATCCGGTTCTGTCTCCAGAGTCATAATACAATCACTTAAGTTCTGTAAATGTTCACTGCTTTCATCGATAAAAATCTCAAGATATTGACTAACGTCCATCTTATTTTACCCCCACATTCTTTGTTATTGTTCTCGCAACATCGTTTAAAGGAACTACTTCATCCACGACGCCCGCTTCCGCAATGGTTTTCGGCATACCATATACAACGCAGGTTTCGGCATTCTGTGCGATTACATGAATTGGTTTCTTCTCTCCCAAAGATAAAATTCCGTTGGTTCCATCCGCTCCCATTCCTGTTAATACTACACATACTACTTCATCATAGCCACAATTAATCAAAGAATCATACATTATATTAGCACACGGCTTCAATCCTCCAATGGCAGGTGCGTCACTTAATACAACTTTGTGACTACCATCTGAATTCTTCTTAATTTCCATGTGCTTTCCGCCTGGTGCAATATAAACAACACCTTTCTCCAGTTTATCCCCTTCCTGTGCTTCCTTCACGGAAATCTCACTTGTATCATTCAAACGATCAGCCATGGTCTTTGTAAAACCCACTGGCATATGCTGAACAAGAACCATTGGAGCATCCAGATTTTTCGGAAGGAAAGGAATCACCTGTTGAAGTGCCTTCGGACCACCTGTGGAACAGGCTAAAGCAACAATCTTATTACTGCCCGTAGATTTAAGCCTTTTTGTAAGAAGTTTTGGAGTTTTCTCCGGATTAATCATTTTCTTCTCTGCCACAATCTTTCTTGTACGAAGAACAGCAGATAGAACTCCCAGAAGCTGTTTCTTGAAATCTTCTCCCTTTGCTTCTACAATATTACCAGGCTTGGTCACAAAATCAATTGCACCACGTTCTAAGGCAAGTAAGGTAACTTCCGCATCTTTGGTTGTCAGCGTGCTTACCATAATAACATTGGCTTTGATTCTTTCCTGTTGTAAACGTTCTAATAATTGAAGACCATCCATTCGAGGCATATTTACATCAAGAATTACTCCATCATAAGAAGTAGTCTTTAATTTCTCATAAGCCTCAAGGCCATCCCTGCAGTAATCAACTGCCTGAAAATCATCATCTGAATTGATTATATCACAAAGAACCCTTCTCATGAGTGCAGAGTCATCAACTACCAAAATGTTTTTCTTCATATTTCTCACCCGATCTCTTTCTTGCGCATTTGGCGCTCCTCTTCGAAAATATATCTGACAATTGCTTCACGATCTTTTAAATTCTTTAGTACAAATTTTGCCCGATTCATAAAGTGTTCCGAATTCCCCTTCACCGGTGTGGACTCAATGATCTGGGTAACCAGATAGAACTTGTTATCATAACGATCATTCATCAGTTCAAACACACTTAAGATATAACTGTCCGTCTCTAATTGTTCTGTAGTTGTAAAACGAATTCCACCACCACTGATATCGAGAATAGTCGCATTGTATTTCTCATAGTGATTATCCGGATTATGAGTGATCACAAATAACTCTTCTGTGGTTGGCAACGCTGCCACTTCATCTGATATATGAAAATAATCCAGATCGATCATTTTATTGATTCGGAAAAACTCTCTTCTCTGGAATTTTTTTAAAGGAGATTTCGCCAAAACCGTCAAAACATAATTTGATCCCTCTTTAAAACGGTTCTGCACCACACCTTCTCCACTATATAGACCTTTCTTGGTATAGAAGATCATGGAAAAACTCATTCCTGCATCGAAAAGGATGATCCTTGTTCCATCCATCGGCATAGTAATCTGCACAGCCTCGTCAGAAACCACATCATAAACACTGCTCTTATAGAGTTTCTGTGCGATACCCTCATGACTATTCCACATATCCTTCTCTGACAAGTGAATGTCGATCTTATCTCCCATTTTAATTACATCTGAAAAATTCATTTCTTTTCTCCTAGCTTTGTCAAAAATCTGGAAAAGATTTCTGA
>JBGVLD010000049.1:0-77660 GCA_045124075.1 Agathobacter sp. | reverse complement strand
GAGAATGAAAAAGCCATGCACCATGAGGTTGGTGTGGCTGTAGGACAGGAAAGGATCCATACCCTTTTTGCGGCAGGAGAGTTAGCAGAAGAATACGCTCTTGGTACAAAAGAAATAAATCCTGATTGTGAAGTTTATTATTTTAAGACGAGAGATGAGATGGCAGAGGCTTTAAGCCAGTATGTAAAGCCGGAAGATACAGTGTTAGTAAAGGCATCTCATTTTATGGAGTTTCCGAAAGTTGTGGAACTTTTATCTGATTTAAAGTAAAATAACTGCAGGAATTTCAACAGAAATTTACGCATAAATAGATCAAAAGAAAAGAGGACAAAAAAATGGCAAATCCAGTTGTAACTTTTACTATGGAAAACGGAGATGTGATGAAAGCAGAGCTTTATCCAGAGATCGCTCCAAATACTGTTAATAACTTTATCAGTCTTGTAAGCAAGGGATTTTATAATGGACTGATCTTCCACCGTGTTATCGCAGGATTCATGATCCAGGGTGGAGATCCAGAAGGCTCAGGAATGGGTGGCCCAGGATATGGGATCAAAGGTGAATTTGCACAGAATGGTGTAAAGAATGACTTAAAACATTCCAAAGGAGTTCTGTCTATGGCTCGTTCTATGATGCCTAACTCTGCAGGAAGCCAGTTCTTCATCATGCACCAGGATGCACCACACTTAGATGGAGCTTATGCTGCTTTTGGTAAGGTCGTAGAAGGTCTGGAAGTGGTAGATAAGATCGCTATGACAGCTACAGATTACAGTGACCGTCCAATCGAGGCTCAGGTTATGAAGACCGTAACAGTAGATACTTTTGGAGTAGAATATCCAGAACCAGAAAAGATGTAATCTGTGGATGAACGGTATGGAATGGAAAGTTCTATTATATGTGCCGGAAGAAATAGAAAATGAGGAATTTTTATGCGCCTGGATCCATCGCCACGCCCAGCTTGTGCTGGGAGGTGATGGTATCCAGGCGGTTGCATTACAGGGGTGGAACCAATCCGAAGGGATCTCCCCGGATAACTGTCTGTTGATCGCTGCCACAGACGAGACCCTTTCCGTTGCACAACAACTTCATATGGCAGCGCTTGCTTATGCAAATCCCAAGTATCCAAACCAGAAATTTCAAGGTGTGGATATGATCGTGGAAGGATTTGAAGAGGTGGATACCCGTTTTATGCTTCGGGTGTTCTGGCGGTATCATCACATTCACTGGATCATCACAGAAACCCCTCGGTGCCTGATCCGGGAACTGGAATTAGCCGATGTAAAACAGCTTTTTGAACTCTATGAGAAACCGGGGATCACAGAATTTGTGGAACCACTTTTTCCATGGAAAGAGGAACTAGAGTATGAAAAAGCATATATTGAAAATATATACCGGTATCAGGAATTCGGAACCTGGCTGGTATTTCATAAAGAGACAGGGCAGCTCATAGGTAGGGCTGGTTTTGAGCAGAGGGAGTTAGAAGACGGAGCAGGGCTGGAAATGGGCTACATTATCGCGCCGGAATATCAGAACCAGGGCTATGCCACAGAAGTCTGTCAGGCATTAATGCAGTACGCCTGGGAAAATCTGGAATATGAAGATGTAAATTGTCTCATTCAAAAAGGGAATACTGCTTCTATCCATTTAGCGGAAAAACTGGGATTTACCTTTCAAAAAGAGACAGAAATCACCGGAGAACCTATGGAATGGTATAGAAAAGCACTTAGATTTTGACAAATTATTGCTTTTTAGAAAGAAATAAAATATAATAGAAACACTTATAAATTGGGAAAGTAGAAACGAAAAGCAGGTGAGTCAAGTGGCAGACATTACTACAGAAGAATTAGAGCGGCTGGAGCGGGAGTTTCATTCCAGTGCGGAAAGCATTAAATCTATTAAAGAATTTGTTAGCCCGGAAGATCTGTATGAGGAGTTAATTCACAGTATTCGCAAGTATCATCCTTCCGCAGATATTTCTCTGGTGGAGAAAGCATATAAGGTTGCTTATGATGCTCATGAGGGACAGGTGCGCAAATCAGGAGAAGCTTATATCATTCATCCTCTTTGTGTAGCTATTATTCTTGCGGAATTAGAGTTGGATAAAGAGACGATTGCCGCAGGTCTTCTTCATGATGTCCTTGAAGATACCATTATGACAGATCAGGAGATCATTGATGAGTTCGGAGAAGAAGTTCTTCTGTTAGTAGATGGTGTTACCAAATTAAAGAACCTGCATTTATCAGAAGGAGAGAAGAAAGCCCACGATAAGAATGCGGATCGTCTGGAAATGCAGGCAGAGAACCTGCGTAAGATGTTCCTTGCTATGGCGAAGGATATCCGTGTTATCATGATCAAGCTGGCAGACCGCCTTCATAATATGCGTACTATGCGCTATCAGTCAAAAGAAGCCCAGGTTCGCATTGCCCGTGAGACTCAGGAAATCTACTGCCCAATTGCTCAGAGACTTGGTATCAGTAAGATCAAGATCGAATTAGAAGATCTTTCTTTAAAATATTTGAATCCGGAAGCTTATTATGACCTGGTAGAGAAGGTTGCCATGCGTAAAGATGTTCGGGATGGTTATGTACAGAGTCTGGTAGATGAAGTTCGGAAGAATGTAGATGAGGCTGGAATCAAAGCAGACATCTCAGGAAGAGCGAAGCACTTCTTTAGTATTTATAAGAAGATGGTGAATCAGGATAAGACCATCGATCAGATTTATGACTTATTCGCCATTCGTATTTTAGTCGATAGTATTAAGGACTGCTATGCAATCCTTGGTATCATGCATGAGAAATATAAGCCAATTCCAGGACGATTCAAAGATTATATTGCCATGCCGAAACCGAATATGTATCAGTCCCTACATACCACTTTGATTGGACCGAGCGGTCAGCCTTTTGAGATTCAGATCCGTACTTTTGAGATGCATCGTACTGCAGAATACGGTATCGCTGCTCATTGGAAATATAAAGAGACTAATAATGGCAATGCAACTTCTACTACTGTAACAGAGGAAGAGAAGTTAAGCTGGCTTCGTCAGATCTTAGAATGGCAGAGAGACATGTCTGACAACAGAGAATTTATGAGTCTGTTAAAGAGTGATCTTGATTTATTCTCAGATACGGTGTTCTGTTTCACACCATCTGGAGATGTAAAGAACCTGCCGAATGGTTCTACACCAATTGATTTTGCTTACAGCATTCATTCCGCTGTAGGAAATAAGATGGTTGGAGCCAAGGTCAACGGAAAGCTGGTTCCAATCGATTATGTAATTCAGAACGGAGACCGGTTGGAAGTCATTACTTCCCAGAATTCCAAAGGACCAAGCAGAGACTGGCTGAATATTGTTAAGAGTACCCAGGCAAAGAACAAGATTAACCAGTGGTTCAGAAGTGAATTAAAAGAAGAAAATATTTTACGGGGCAAAGAACTAATGATGGCTTATGCCAAGGCAAAAGCCATTAATTTCCCGGATATCAATAGACCGGAGTATCAGGAGAAGATTCTTCGGAAATATGGATTCCATGACTGGAATTCCTGTCTGGCTACCATAGGTCATGGTGGTCTAAAAGAAGGTCAGATTGTAAACCGTATGTATGAGGAATACAAGAAGGACCATATTGTTCCACTTACCGATGAAGATGTCATTGAGGCAATTTCTGAAAATAAACCGCAGGAAGAGCCAAAGAAATCTAAAAGTGGAATCGTGGTAAAGGGGCTTTATGATGTGGCAGTGCATTTTTCAAAGTGCTGCAGTCCAGTGCCAGGTGATGAGATTGTGGGATTTGTTACCAGAGGACGAGGAGTATCCATTCATCGTACCGACTGTATCAATGTTTTAAATCTCTCTGAAATGGAACGTGCCAGATTAATTGAAGCAGAATGGCAGGCAGGTGCAGAAAGCTCCACCTTTGGGGAGTACCATGCAGATATTAAGATATTCTGCCATGACAGAGCGGGACTCTTGGTGGATATTACCCGTATTTTTACGGAGCGGGATATCAATATCAGCGGAATTCATTCCAAGACCAGCAAACAGGGAATTGCTACCATTGATGTGTCCTTTAATACTAAGGGGCGGGAGCAGATTAACAGCCTGGTAGAAAAAATACGTCAAATCGACAGCGTGATCGATATAGAAAGAACCACCGGCTAGGTGGTTCTTACTTCATGGGTGGTAATCTCTGCCCACACCGATTCTATATTAGCAATAGGAGGGCACCCGAATGGGAAAGTTAAAGATAAATCAGTATGTAGTTGGTGCAGTTCAGACCAACTGTTATTTTGCAATTAATCAGGAGACAAATGAAGTTCTTGTGATTGATCCGGGAGACAATGCAAAACAGCTGGCAGAACGTATCCGCCAGGAAAAGTTAAAGCCGGTGGCGGTGCTTCTGACCCATGGACATTTTGACCATGCAGGAGGGGCAGCGGAATTGGCAGAAGAATGGCAGATTCCGGTCTATGCTCATGAAGATGAGAAAGAGACTTTAGTGGATCCGAAATTAAATGTCAGCTGGATGATGGGAAGAGAAGAACGTTTTTCAGCGGATGAATTTGTAAAGGATGAGCAGGAGCTGGATCTGGCAGGATTCCATATCCGAGTGCTTCATACACCGGGTCATACAGTGGGAGGCTGCTGTTATTATCTCCCATATGAGGATGTGGTTTTTTCTGGAGATACTTTATTCTGTATGTCTGTAGGAAGAACGGATTTTCCAAAGGGAAGCATGTCTGCCATTGTTCGTTCCATTAAAGAAAAACTGATGGTCTTACCGGAGCATACCACAGTTTATCCGGGACATAATGACGTGACAACCATTGAAAACGAGAGGATGTATAACCCTTACTTATGATAGTAGTAAATTTTAATAAACCAGAATTTGAATATGATGTCCATTCCCTGATCAAGGCTTTTTTTCCAAAGGAAGATGTAGAAATGTATTACACCTGTTCTCCAGAAGAAGTAAGCGGGCAGAATGTGGCGTGTACCCATAGAAATATGGAAGATCTTACTCAGGAAGAATTAGAAAAAGTAACAGCCACTTTTTCCATTGATTATAGAGAAAATGACATCAGAATCCTATGGGCAGGCGAACAGGAACATCGAGCAGAGTTTGCGGTAGATTTTTCAGATCGGAGAGAGACAAAGAACCGCCTCAAGCAGAATCTTTATGAATTATTGGAAAAGGGCAGTGGTCAGACACTTCCATGGGGCACTTTAACGGGAATCCGCCCGACCAAGATTCCAATGAAATTAATGGAAGAGGGAAAAAGCTGGGAAGAGATTGCTTCTTATATGAAGGAGACCTATCTTGCAACGGATGAGAAAATCCAGCTTAGCATGGATATTGCAGAGCGGGAACGGAAGCTATTATCCAGGATCGATTATGAAAATGGATACAGCCTTTATATTGGAATCCCATTTTGCCCAAGTACTTGTCTGTATTGCTCCTTTACTTCCTATCCTTTAGGCGCATGGAAAAATAAAGTAGACGCTTATCTGGATGCCTTGGAAAAGGAAATTGATTTTACTGTAGAGACTTGTAAGAACAAGAAATTGAATTCCGTATACATCGGAGGTGGAACTCCAACAACCTTAGAGCCGCAACAGTTAGACCGGCTCATTACCAAAATTCAAAATAGCTTTTCTTTTGAAGATTGTGTGGAATTTACGGTAGAAGCGGGGAGACCGGACTCTATCACCAGGGAAAAATTACAGGTGTTAAAAGATCATGGAATCGATCGGATTTCTATTAATCCACAGACTATGAAGCAAAGAACTTTAGAGATTATTGGACGGCATCATACAGTAGAGCAGACCATCCAGTGTTACAAGATGGCAAGGGAATTGGGCTTAGAGAATATCAACATGGATTTGATCTTAGGATTGCCAGATGAAAGTCTAGAAGATGTCCGTCACACCATGGAAGTATTAAAGGAATTAGATCCTGACAACATTACCATTCATTCTCTTGCTTTAAAGAGAGCCGCAAGACTGAATATTTTCAAGGATTATTATAAAGATATGCAAATGGAAAACACCCAGGAGCATATGGATCTTTGTGCAGAGTATTGTAAAGACATGGGACTGAAACCGTATTATCTGTACCGCCAGAAGAGCATGGCTGGAAATATGGAGAACGTAGGCTATGCAAAATCAGGAAAAGCCGGTGTTTATAATATCTTGATTATGGAAGAAAAACAGACTATAATTGCTCTTGGTGCAGGAGCAACCACCAAGTTCGTGCTGGCAGAGAAGAATCCAGACGGAAGTCGGCGTATCGAGCGGGTTGAAAATGTAAAAGATGTAAAGAATTATCTGGAACGCATTGATGAAATGATTGCCAGAAAAAGGAATAAAATGGAGGAAGTAAAATGGCATTAAGTAAGAAGCCGGTCAACGGTATGAAAGATATATTACCAGCAGAAATGGAAATCCGTGATTACGTTACCAGCGTGATCAAAGAAACATACAGAAGCTTCGGATTTACCCCAATTGAGACCCCTTGCATGGAAAATATTGCCAACTTAAGTAATAAGCAGGGTGGCGAGAATGAGAAGCTGATTTTTAAAGTATTAAAACGTGGTGAGAAATTAAACTTAGAAACGGCAAAAGAGGAAAGTGATGTAGTAGACTTTGGTATGCGTTATGACTTGACAGTACCTCTTTCCCGTTTTTATTCCAACAATGCCAACAATCTGCCAACTCCTTTTAAGGCATTACAGATTGGAAGTGTATGGAGAGCAGACCGTCCACAGAGAGGACGTTACCGTCAGTTTACCCAGTGTGATATTGATATTTTAGGGGAGCCAAGCAATCTGGCAGAAATCGAACTGATCACAGCAACCACAACTACAATCGGAAGACTTGGTTTCAAGAATTTTGAAATCCGTATTAACGAGAGAAGAATCTTAAAAGCTATGGCTGCATATAGCGGATTTGCAGAAGAAGATTACGACAGTGTATTTATTACTTTAGATAAGATGGACAAGATCGGCACAGAAGGTGTGGCGGCAGAATTGGAAGAGAATGGTTATGCAAAAGAATCCATTGACAAATATCTGAATCTGTTTGCATTACTTGCAGAAAAGAAAGACGTGGCAGAAGGCGTTTCTTTCCTGGCAGAGACCTTAGGAGATTATCTGGATGCAGAAGTGGTACAGAATATGACTGAGATTGCAACTGCAGTTAATGCCACAAAAGCAGCAGAATTTACTCTGGTATTTGATCCTACTTTAGTAAGAGGAATGAGTTATTATACCGGAACGATTTTTGAGATTTCCATGCCAGAGTTAGGAGCAGCCTGTGGCGGCGGTGGACGTTATGATAAGATGATCGGTAAATTTACCGGAAAGGATGTTCCAGCCTGTGGATTCTCTATTGGATTTGAAAGAATCATCCTGCTTCTTATGGAAAGTGGATTCAAGATTCCAGAAAGTCCTAAGAGAGTTGCTTATTTGGTAGAAAAGAACTATCCAGCAGACAAGCTGGTGGATGTCATGACTCAGGCAAAGGAAGCCAGAGAAAACGGGCAGCAGGTTCTGGTGGTTCGTATGAACAAGAATAAGAAGTTCCAGAAGGAACAGCTGACAAACGAAGGCTACGAAGAATTTAAAGAGTTTTTTAATAACTAATTAAGAAGTGCAGAAACTAATATAAAAGGAGATTCAACATGGCAGAATCAATGAAGGGCTTACACAGAAGCCATAGATGTACAGAAGTATCTTCTTCCAATGTGGGAGAAAAAGTAACCGTCATGGGATGGGTACAGAAAAGAAGAAATTTAGGAAGTCTGATCTTTATTGACTTAAGAGACAGAAGCGGAATCTTACAGATCGTTTTTGACGAGAATAGTGTAGGAACAGAAGGGTTTGAAAAAGCCGGCACCTTAAGAAGTGAGTTCGTTGTGGCGATCGAAGGAACTGTTCAGAAACGTTCTGCGGCAGTGAATGAAAACTTAAAAACTGGAGATATTGAAGTTATTGCTACCAGTATCCGTATTTTATCTGAGTCTCAGACACCACCATTCCAGATTGAGGAGAATTCCCAGACAAAAGAAGAGATTCGCCTGAAATACCGTTATCTGGATTTAAGAAGACCAGACATCCAGAGCAATCTTATGCTTAGAAGCAAAGTTCTCCGTCTTATGAGAGATTTTATGGATGATGAGGGATTCTTAGAGATCGAGACGCCTATTTTATGTAAATCTACTCCAGAAGGAGCGAGAGATTATCTGGTACCAAGCCGTGTACATCAAGGAAATTTCTATGCACTGCCGCAGTCTCCACAGCTTTTCAAACAGCTGTTAATGGCTTCCGGATATGATCGCTATTTCCAGATCGCCCGTTGTTTCCGTGACGAGGATCTTCGTGCAGATCGTCAGCCAGAATTTACGCAGGCAGACATGGAATTATCCTTTGTAGATATTGATGATGTCATCGATGTAAATGAAAGATTATTACAGTATGTATTTAAAGAAGCCATCGGTGTAGATGTGTCACTTCCGCTTCCAAGAATGCCTTGGCAGGAAGCCATGGACCGGTTTGGTTCTGATAAACCGGATACCCGTTTTGGTATGGAGCTGACTGATGTTTCTGAAACCGTAAAAGGATGTGGATTTTCTGTATTTACTGGAGCATTAGAAGCAGGCGGATCTGTTCGTGGTATCAACGTAGAAGGACAGGCAGGTATGCCTCGTAAGAAGATTGACAAACTGGTAGAGTTTGCAAAAGGTTATGGTGCAAAAGGTCTTGCCTATCTGGCAGTAAACGAAGATGGCACTTACAAGTCTTCCTTTGCAAAATTCATGACAGAAGAAGAACTGGCTACATTAGTTTCAAAAATGAATGGAAAGCCAGGAGACCTGCTTCTTTTTGCAGCGGATAAGAATAAAATCGTATGGAATGTACTTGGCGCCCTTCGTCTGGAATTAGGGGAGCAGTTAGGACTCATAGACGAGAATCAGTATAATTTCCTGTGGGTAACTGAGTTCCCATTATTAGAGTGGTCAGAGGAAGAGAACCGATTCATGGCAATGCATCATCCATTTACTATGCCTATGGAAGAAGACTGGGATCAGATCGATACTAATCCGGGAGCTGTTCGTGCAAAAGCCTACGATATTGTATTAAACGGAACCGAGTTAGGTGGTGGTTCTGTCCGTATCCATCAGGATGATATTCAGGAGAAAATGTTCGAAGTATTAGGATTTACCAAAGAACGTGCCCATGAACAGTTCGGATTCCTGTTAGATGCATTTTCTTATGGTGTGCCGCCTCATGCAGGATTGGCATATGGAGTGGACCGAATGGTAATGCATATGGTACATGCAGATTCTATCCGTGATGTAATTGCATTCCCTAAGGTAAAAGATGCGTCTGATCTTATGACTGCCGCACCTGGAACTGTAGATGAGAAACAGTTAGAAGAGCTGGGAATCGCAATTACTGTTTCTAAGGAGCAAGATATTGAATAAAAAGAAAATAGTTTCAATTGTGACTGCTGTTCTTGGGCTGGCCTTTGTTGTTGGTTTTGTTCTTGGATTTGCAATAATGGTAACACAAATGCAGGAGATTACCAACCAGCTGGCATATTTGCAGGATACTTCTGACATCATTCAGTCAGATCTGGGAGGCCTTCAAAGTGATATCAAAAAGACCCTGGAAGAAGAAAACAGTATGGTAGAAAGTTATGCAATTGATGTAGTGGATACGGATTTTTCTGCTGGTACTTATACAGTAAATGTAACGGTGATTCCAAAAGAATACACAGATCAGACTAAGGCCAGTGTGTTCTTTGGAACGAAGGAATATCACCTGACCTTAAATGGTTACACCTATCAGGCAACCATGGTACTTCCAACAAAGGAATCCTATGATGGAAATGTAACGTTTCTGTTTCAGAATGGAGAGAAGAAATCAACGGAAGTTCTGAAAAATTATGTGGGATTTATTTCGGATTTTGATCTTACTTCTCTTCAGGGGATTTTGGAAAATACACCAGAATTTTCTAAAGGAGTCTTGCAACTTAACAGTGTATTAGAATACGACCTGCAAGGTGCGGGGGATTTTGAATTCTCCAGCCTTATGTGTGTGGTAGAAAAAGATGGAGAGCTGATTTACGAGAAAGAACTTCTGACGGAAACACAGGAAGAAGAATCAGATACGGTGGACTTTTTCCAGGGATTAGGAGAAGGTGATGAAGTAGTTTCCACAGAAGCTTCCGCAGGTCAGGAAGTAGTCACAGAGCCGGTAATGGGAAAAAGCGGGTCGTATCAGTTAGAAACGAAACAGGAAATGGAAGCTGGTGCTAAAGTGCGAATCTATTTAAAAGCAGTTTCTACAGATGGATATACTTTTTTCTACGATATTTTCCAGGGAACAACTGGAGAAGAAGAAGGATTTATGGAAGAAAACCCCATGGAAGTGAATTCCTATTATGTAGTGGATAAAAAGGGTGGAACTCTTAGCCTGAATTAAAAGAGGAGTCTCCCAGATAACTAACGAATCAGTTATTTGGGAGGCTCCCTTTAGTTTTTATAGTGAAATATTTTTATTGTTGCTTATCAGTGTTTCTTAATTTACCATACATATGCAGAAATTCGGTTAACATTGTCTTTTCATCTTCGTCTTTTGAAGTCATGATCTCTACCATGGAACTTGGGAACAACAACGAACAATCCTGAGATGGATTTCCATGAATAATATAATCTAAACTGCAATCAAATAACTCTGCCACATAATCTAATTTGTCTAAGGAGAGAGAAGATAATCCTCGTTCTACTTCACTGCAATGTTTCACAGAGATATCCAGCTTTTCCGCAAGCTCTTCCTGTGTCATATGGCGATTTCGCCTTAAATCTGCGATTCGTCTACCCAGTTTACGATAATCTATCATTTCATTCTCCTTTTCGCACGATATTATTAATTTATTCTACGTAGTAGTTTTTGGATTCTGAATAACATAGAATGTTTATGGAAAACAACATCAAACGTTAAAAAAGACTATATATACTATGTTTCAAAAAAGTGTAGGATATGCTGTAAAAACAAGGAAAACGTGGTAAAATATAACTATTCATATTAATAAGGGGGAATAAAGAATGGAATTTAATGTTAACAGTACATTTTTATACGTAATTGCCATTGGGGTAATTTTATTTGTGCTGGCACAATCCTTTTTCTTTCTGATTCGAGCTTATCGGAGAGGGAAAGAGCTGGGAATGGAGACCGAAAAATTAAAAAAAACAGTCATTTCAACTGTTGTCTTTACCATTGCTCCAGCAATCTCAATTTTAATTGGAATCATAACTTTATCCAAGTTCTTAGGAATTCCACTGCCGTGGATCCGTATGAGTGTTATTGGTGCCATTACCTATGAGCTTCCTGCGGCAACTTCCACAGCTAATGCACTGGGAGTATCTCTGGCCAAGACCATTACAGATTCAAAGACCTATTCAGCCATAGCCTGGGTAATGACTCTGGGGATTATACCAAGTATTATCCTGCCGCCAATCTTAATGAAGAAGATCAATAAAGGCGTATTTCATATGAAGAACAAAGATCGCAAATGGGGAGATTTATTTATGACATCCCTGTTTTTGGGAATGATTTCTGCATTTCTTGGCATGGTCTTTGCAGACATCCGCACTGGACTTGCAGGCTGGATTCCGGTATTCGTGCTTCTAGTATCTGCGGGAATTATGGGAATCTGCGGTCTGCTTATTAAGAAGTTGAACATGAAGTGGCTGGAAACTTATGCACTGGCAATCAGCATGGTTGGTGCAATGATCTTTGCGGTAATCATTACCCCGCTGATTGGATAGGAGGAATTCGCAATGAGTAAATATATGAAAGATACTGATAGGTATGGAAAAATCTGGATATGGACTGCGGCTGTTGTAGTACTGATGGTGCCAGTGGCAATCTGTATCTATTATAATGCATGGCCGGAAGGAACTGCAGTGTTAAAGGGGCTGCTTGGTGTAGCACCGATTTACTGGACTGTTGGAGTAATCGAAGTGATCACTTATACACCAATGCTTGGAACGGGTGGAACTTATCTGGCATTTGTAACGGGAAATTTGACCAGCTTAAAGGCACCAAGTGCATTAAACGCCATGGAAAATGCAGAAGTCAAACCAGGTTCAGAAGAGGGAGAAGTCATTTCTACGATTGCAATTTCTACTTGTTCAATTGTAACTACGTTAGTGCTGGTGGTGGGAGTATGTGCATTGTCATTTATCACTCCGGTTCTAAATTCTCCAGTATTAGAACCAGCGTTTAACAACATTCTTCCAGCGTTATTTGGAGGGTTGGCAGTGGTATATGTAAGTAAGAATTGGAAAATTGCTATGGCACCTTTGATTTTCATGGTAGTTTTATTCTTACTGGTTCCGTCTCTTGCAGATTCCGTAGGAATTCTTGTTCCTGTAGGCGTGATTATCTCATTAGTATCAGCGAGAATTCTTTATAAGAAAGGGATGGTATAATGGAAGGCCTCATCATAGCAGGTGTTATAGTTGGAATTATTCTGGTATTTTTGTTAGTAATTCTGGTTCGTACCGTTCTGTTTAGGCCCAAGGAAATGGCGGCAGCAGAGCCAGAGAAGATATTATTAAATAAAGAGAAGATTGTGTTCGATATGGTGGATATGATTCGATGTAAGACGGTTTCTAACAGAGAGGAAGCTCTGGTGGACCGGGCAGAATTCAGAAAGTTCGAAGAACTGTTACAAGAACGTTTTCCAAATGTACATAATAGCTGTCAATTTGAAAAAGTAGGAAAAACAGGACTTTTATATTTCCTGCAGGGAAAATCTTCCGAAAAGCCATCCGTCTGCATGGCACATTATGATGTAGTTCCAGTAGATGAAGAGGGCTGGAGCAAACCGGCTTTTGAAGGTATTATTGAAAATGACTGTATCTGGGGAAGGGGAACTTTAGATACTAAGGGAACTTTATGTGGTGTCATGGAAGCCTTAGAACAGCTTCTGGAACAAGGATATATACCAGAAAATGACCTGTATCTATCTTTTTCTGGGGAAGAAGAAATAGACGGAGAGTCCTGTGGGGAGATTGTGTCGTATTTGGAGAAAAAAGGCATCAAGCCAGCGATTGTGCTAGATGAAGGCGGGGCTGTGGTAGATCACGTTTTTCCAGGTGTAGAAAAAGAATGTGCATTGATTGGAATCAGTGAAAAGGGCAGCGTGAACATGAATTTTTCTATGGAATCCCAGGGTGGGCATGCCTCAACCCCTCCGACCCATACGGTTTTAGGGCAGCTAAGTGAAGCTGTAACAAAGATTGAGAAAAAGCCATTTAGGTGTCAGCTCACAAAACCGGTAAAAGAAATGTTTGATACTTTGGGGAGACATTCGAATTTTTTGTATCGCATGATTTTTGCGAATCTGTGGTGTTTTTTACCCCTTTTGAATATGTTCTGCAAGAAAGCTGGCGGTGAGTTAAATGCTATGATGCGTACCACTGTGGCAGTGACCCGTATGGAAGGAAGCAAGGCATATAATGTACTTCCACCGAAAGCATCTTTTGGAATCAATATGCGTTTATTAGGCGAAGATACCATAGAATCTGCAACGGAATATCTGAAAAAAGTCATTGGAAACGATAAGATTATTCCAAGTCTGGTTAATGGCATGAATCCATCTATTTGTTCTGACACTTCCTGTGAGGAATGGGAAAAGTTGAAAATGGCGGTTCATAAGACCTGGCCGGAAGCTATTGTGTCTCCATATCTGATGATGGCATGCAGCGATTCCAGGCATTATTGCAGGATCACAGACCGGGTATACCGTTTTTCGGCCATGCGCCTTTCTAAAGAGGAGCGCGCCATGATTCATGGGAATGATGAGCGGATTCCAATTGAGACCCTGCTTAAGACAGTTGAATTTTACGTCAATCTGTTAAGGGCACTATAAAGTAGATGGCAGAGACTGTCGCAGAGAACTTAAAAAAGGGGCATCACAGCCCCTTTCTTTCTATTCTGTGACCAACATCCTGACTTCTACTTTCTTAATCTTCCCAGAAACTAAAAACGCAAACACAAAGGAGATAGAGATATTTCTTATATTCTGCAGTATGGATTTTATATGGTGATCATATCTATATTTATGTTGATATTTGGTGTGCTGGGTGCTAATTTTGGAATTCATGGTGCTTCCAGACTGGCAGCAGATATCCGATTGGATACATTTCGAAAAATACAGAGCTTTTCTTTTGCAGATGTGGATCGTTTTTCGACGGGGTCTTTAACTACCAGGATTACGAATGATGTATCCCAAGTGCAGAACTTTATTCAGTCTCTTATGCGGGGAATGTTCCGAAGTCCGGTCATGATTATCGGCGCTGTGGTTATGTCTTTTACACTGGAAGAGAAAATAGCATGGCTTATTTTTATAATCATGCCGGTTCTTGTAGTGTTTATTGGAGTCATCATGGTAATCAGTGCACCTCGTTATACCAGGATGCAGCAGCAGATTGACAGCTTAAATAATAGTGTAAATGAAACGGTGACCAATCAGAAAGTAATAAAATCCTTCGTAAGAGAGGACTATGAAATACAAAGGTTTCAGAAGGTCAATGAAGAATTGGTGAAAAAAAGCACCAGAGCATTAAAGATGATGCTCTTGATGCAACCAATTTCTTCTCTTATCATTAATGTGGCAACAGTACTTGTGGTATGGGCTGCTGGTAATCGCATAATGATAGGACAAATGGAAATCGGTAATCTAACCGCTTTAATTACCTATCTGACACAGACTTTAACAGCTCTCAACTTTATGGCAAATATCATTTATCCTTATTTTAGATGAAGCCACTTCCAGTGTAGATACCAGAACGGAAAAGTATATCGAAAAAGGAATGGATGCATAGGAGAGATTATGACCTATAAAACAGAAGTACGGGAAATATTATGTGAAAATAGAAAGATTCAATATGAACTGACACGAAAACAGGTCAAGAACATTAATCTTAGAATCAAGCCTGATGGAAAGGTATATGTTTCTGCAAATAAATCTGTTCCGGTAAAATATCTGGATTCCTTTGTGGCATCAAAGCAGGATTTCATTTTTCAGGCAATAGACAAATTTGAAGCTCGAAAAAGGGAAATGCCACTTCATCTGAAGGAAGAAAAAAGCAGAGAAGAAATTCAGGAGACCTTTGAAGAAATTTGCCGGGAGATTTATCCTCTTTTTCAGTCTTTTGGAGTAGCTTATCCCCAGATTAAGATAAGAACTATGAAAGCAAGATGGGGCTCTTGCCATTATAAAAAGGGGCTTATCATCTTGAACACCAGACTGATTGAGGCTCCCAGAGAAAGTATTGAATATGTAGTGCTTCATGAATTTGCCCATTTTATCCATCCCAATCATTCCAGACAGTTCTATGCCTTGGTAGAAAGTTTGATGCCGGACTGGAAAGTGCGGAAAGCAGGGCTAGAGAAGGTATATCATCCATAAAAATATTTTTTAAAATATAAGCAAAAAGTGTGAAAAAATTGTGAAAAACACACAAAAATGAGAGATGAAAATTGACCAAGTATACAAAATTGGAAGCAAAAGGCAAATTTAGGTTGCATGTTCGAGGAAAAAGATTTATAACTATAGTACAAGGAAATTGAAACGTTTCCAGTTAAAAGGAAAAGGGAGGAACAAAAATGAAAAAGAAAGCATTAGCATTATTACTTTCTGCAACATGCGTTATGACAATGTTCGCAGGTTGTGGAGACAAAGACGCTAACGGAAAAGGTGGAAAAGGATCTGTTTACTATTTGAACTTCAAACCAGAAGCTGATCAGGCTTGGCAGGATTTAGCTAAGCAGTACACAGAGGAGACTGGTGTAGAAGTTAAAGTCGTTACAGCTGCTTCAGGTGATTATGAACCTACATTAACAGCAGAAATGGCTAAGAGCAGTGCTCCTACATTATTCCAGTGTGGTAATGAAGCAGGTCTTAAAACATGGAAAGATTACTGCTACGATTTAAAAGACACAGATGTTTATAAAGAAATGACAACTGATGACTTCAACTTAAAAGGTGCTAATGGCGAAGTATATGCTATTGGATACTGCTATGAAGCATTCGGTCTTATCACAAACAAAGCTTTATTAAAAGAAGCTGGATACGAAGTATCTGATATTAAAGACTTTAATTCATTAAAGAGTGTTGTAGAAGATATCACAGCTCGTAAAGATGAACTTGGATTCTCTGCATTTACATCATCTGGTCTTGATGGATCTTCTTCTTGGAGATTTACAGGACACCTTGCAAATATGCCACTGTACTATGAATTCAATGATAACAACATTACAAGCCAGCCAGCAACAATTACAGGTGCTTACCTTGAGAACTACAAAGCAATCTGGGATTTATACATCAACAATGCTACATGTGCTCCAAGCGAACTTGCTACTAAGACTGGTGACGAATCTGAAGCTGAATTCGGAAGAGGCGAAGCAGTATTCTTCCAGAATGGTACTTGGGAATATGCTAACTTAACAGGCGAAGAAAAAGGATTCAAGATGAATCCTGATGATATTACAATGATTCCAATCTACTGTGGTGTTTCCGGAGAAGAAGAATCAGGTCTTTGCTGTGGAACAGAGAACTGCTGGGCAGTTAACAGCAAAGCTTCTGAAGAAGATATCCAGGCTACTTTAGACTTTATCAAATGGGTTGTAACATCTGATGAAGGAACCAAGATGATGGCTGAACAGTTCGGACCAATTCCTTTCAAATCAGCAAAAGATTCTGAAAACGTATTCTTCACAGCTGCTAACAACTACATCAGTGATGGAAAATATGTTGTAACTTGGGCATTTAACTATACTCCAAACGTAGATACTTGGAGAGCAGGTGTTGAATCTGCATTATTACAGTACTCTGCAAACGGAGAGAGCTGGGATAATGTTAAGACTGCATTCGTAGATGGATGGGCAACACAGTATCAGGCACAGTAAATAATAGCTAAGGATTGGGGGAGGGTGAAAACCTTCCCCCTTTTTATTTCTTTAGAAAAGTAAGAATTAGAGGATGAATTTTTATGAATAAGAAAAAAAATAAGTCATCAGTAAGCGGAGCAGCGTTGTATACAAAATCTATACGCAAATGCTTCCCAATTTTTTTACTGCCAACGTTTGTGGCATTCTGTATTGGATTTGTATGGCCTTTTATACAGGGTATTTACCTTTCTTTCTGTAAATTCTCAATTCCTCAGGATGCACAGTTTGTTGGGCTCAGCAACTATATCACGGCAATCAAAGATGCGGGATTCCAGCATGCATTTTTGTATACCACACTTTTTGCAGTGGTATCCATTATTTCAATTAACGTATTGGCATTTGCCGTTGCCTATTTCCTGACTCAGAATATTAAAGGTTCTAATATTTTCCGTACCGTATTCTTTATGCCAAACCTGATTGGTGGTATTGTATTAGGTTATATCTGGTCCATGATCTTTGATGGAATCTTATCCAAATACGGTACATATCTTCTTGCAGAGACCAAATATGGTTTCTGGGGAATGTTGATTCTTATGTGCTGGCAGCAGGTTGGTTACATGATGATCATCTACATTGCAGGATTACAGAGTATTTCAGACGATATGATCGAAGCGGCAAAAATCGATGGCGCTAATAAATGGCAGACTCTTTGGAAAGTTACAATTCCTAACTTAATGTCTTCTATTACTATTTGTGTATTCTTAACTCTGACGAACTCATTTAAGTTGTTCGATCAGAACTTGGCACTTACGAATGGTATGCCAATCAGCTTTGGTGAGGGTGGTACTATGGTAAATACCACAGAAATGCTTGCACTGAATATTTATAAGACTTTCTATACAAGTTCAAGTACTCGTGGTCTGGCTCAGGCAAAGGCTGTTATCTTCTTTATTCTGGTAGCAGTATTGGCATTGGCACAGCTTAGACTGACTCGTGAGAAGGAGGTACAGCAATAGTGAAAGAGAAAAGAAGTTTTGGCAATAAATTGCTTACAGTTATTTTTTCAATTATCAGTGTTATTTATTTAATTCCGATTTTTGAGGTTTTGATTAACTCCTTTAAAGAGAACTCTTTTGTAAATACAGACACTTTTGCATTGCCAAATGCACAGTCTTTTGTTGGATGGGCAAACTATATTAAAGGTATGACCTTTGGTAATTATCCATTCTTAAAATCTGTATTATTCAGTTTCTTTATTACAATAGTTTCTACTGCACTGATTTTGTTATGTACATCTATGGCGGCATGGTATATTGTACGTGTTAATGATCTATTCTCTAAGATTATGTATTATTTATGCGCATTTTCCATGATTGTACCATTCCAGATGGTAATGTACACTCTGTCAAGTACAGCAGATAAATTACATCTGAATACTCCATATACCATACCAATTATTTACTTAGGATTTGGCGCTGGTCTGGCAGTATTCATGTTTACCGGATTTGTCAAATCCATTCCGACGGAGATTGAAGAAGCAGCAGCAATCGATGGATGTGGAGCGATTTCAACATATTTTAAAGTTGTATTCCCAATGATGAAATCCATTATGATTTCTGTTGCAGTATTAGAAGTAATGTGGATCTGGAATGACTATCTGCTTCCATATCTGGTATTGGATAGAACGGAGTATATGACAATCCCAATTCATGTTCAGTACTTGAAGGGAAGTTATGGTACTGTTGACTTAGGTGCTACCATGGCAATTATTATGATCAGTATTATTCCAGTAATTGTTGTATACTTATTCTGCCAGAAGTATATTATCAAGGGTGTTGCGGCAGGAGCAGTAAAAGGCTAATCAGTAGAAAAAGAATAGGGGTTCTATTCTATGACAATCAAAGAAATCGCGCAGGAATCTGGTTATGCAGTAGGAACTGTGTCCAGAGTACTTAATAATCATCCTGATGTTTCTGACAAAGCCAGGGCTAAGGTAATGGAAGTGGTTGAAAAATACCACTTCCGCTTGAATAATAATGCAAAACATTTAAAACAGCAGACCAACAGTGGAATTGCCATTATTGTCAAAGGGACGCGGAATATGCTTTTTGCAAACATGGTAGAGTCCCTGCAACAGCTGATCAAAGAGAAGGATTACGCCTGTTTGTTATATTTTATTGGTGAAGACGACCATGAGGTGGAGCAGGCTCTGCAGGTATGTAGGGAGAGGCAGCCTCTTGGAATTTTGTTTCTGGGAAGTAATCTTGAGAACTTTAAAGAGCGGTTTGCAGAAGTGGATGTACCTTGTGTTCTGGTAACGAACCATGCATCGTCCCTGGAGTTTGATAATCTCTCCAGTGTATGTGTGGATGATACTGCAGCAGCAGAGACCGCCATTGAGCATCTGTTCTCCATGGGGCATCAGAAGATTGGTATTGTTGGAGGCGAAATTACACATTCAAATCCGGCAAAATCCCGATATGATGGATGTGTAGCGGCTTTTCAGAAGCATGGAATTCGTTTTGAACCGGACATTCAATTTGAATCGGCTTACTTTACCATGGAAAGTGGTTACCAGGCAATGGAGAATCTGTTAGATAAAATGCCGGATTTGACTGCGGTATTTGCAATGGCAGATGTGACTGCGCTTGGTGCCATTCGAGCGGCGAAGGATCGAGGGCTTAGGGTGCCAGAAGATATCTCTGTGGTAGGATTTGATGGGCTTGAAATCGGACAGTATGTGGTTCCCAAACTTACCACCATTAAACAGCCTAATGAGAAGCTGGCAGTGCGATGCGTAGAAATATTACTCCAATGTATCCGTGAAAATACACCAGCAATTAATGAGAAAATTCCTTTCTATTTTGTAGAGGGCGAAAGTACAGCACCTTTGCAAAAAGAAAATACTGAAAGAGAAAAGTAAAATAGAGATCCCGTTTCTCCATTTTGGAGGAGCGGGATTTTTATATATGATCTCCGATACGTTTCATATGAAAACCCTCTCCGTGAACTTCATTGGATTCTATAATAATCAAAAAAGAATCCGGGTCAGCGTTTTTAACTGCTCGTTGTAATAGATACATTTCCCGATTACTGCAGGCGCACAGCACAATCTGTTTTCTGGCACCCTGATAACCGCCTTTTGCCTCAATAAGAGTAGAGCCGCGGTTGCAACACTCGTCGATTACTTGGCAAATTTTTTGACCATGACAGGTAATGATTAAAGACATTTTGCCGGCATTAACTCCATACATAATTTTATCTACAGAAAAGGCGAACAGATAGTTTACAATCATTCCGTAGATGATTCCATCCACATCCTGAAAAATAATTCCCCCAGCCAGTATAATTCCTACATCAGACCAGAAAGCAATTTTTCCAAGAGAAATATGAGGATTTAAGGCTTTTATTGCCATAATAATAAAATCAGAACCGCCGGTGGAAGAGTTTTGCATATAGATTATGGTATAGCCGATTCCGCCCAGAACACCCGTGCAAAGAGCAGCAAGAAGGCGACTACCTTCATATACTGGAAAAAGCGGAGCGAAATAGTCAATCATAATAGAAGATAACACCATGCAGCGAAGAGAACTTAAGAAAAAATTTTTTCCTAAAAGTTTATAACATAAAGCTGCTACAGGAACATTTAAAAGAATTGTAGAAAGTCCGATGGGGACATGAAAAAGTCGATATAAAATAATGGAAATTCCAGAAAAACCAGTCATAGGAAACTGGGCAAAAACTGCAAAGTTATAAATGGCAGTGGCAATAAAAATGCTTCCAATGATTTCCATGATTAGTTGAATATAAAAACTTCTACGCAAAATACTTCTCCTTATTTTGGATATTTTTGTGATTATGTACCAATTCTTGCGTGATTATTCACGATGTGATAAAATTAAAAACTATCTAAGGAAACAGGAATTCAAAGGAGATACAAATATGCACATGAAACATAACAAAAAAGCGTTGTCATGCATCCTTTGTATGGTGCTTATGGTGGCTATGGCACTGTTTACAACTGGTTGTAGCGGCAGCAAAGGGGAAAACCAAGAGAAGCATAATCAGAAGGTGGAGGAGTCCCAGAGCAAAGACAGCGGTCAGACTCAGGATGAAGAGGTCTCTGGTATTACGACAGTGGGCGAAGGAAAGATCAGTTTTTTCTTTTCTGCTTTTGATAAAGAGGGAAATGAAACCAAATTTCAAGTGAATACTGATCAAGCTACTGTAGGAGAGGCATTACAGGAGTTAGGGTTGATTGATGGAAGAGATGAGGCTTATGGTCTTTATGTAACCACTGTAAATGGACTTACCGTAGATTATAGCGAAGACGGATATTATTGGGCATTTTATGTAGATGGAGAATATGCCATGAAGGGTGTGGATCAGACAGAAATTACAGAGGGACTCAGCTATTCCTTTAAGGCGGAGAAATAATGAAGCTTACAACTAGAGAAACCGCTATTTTCGCTATGCTGGGGGCTGTGATGTATTCCTCTAAATTGATCATGGAACTGATTCCGAATGTACATCTTCTGGGTGTATTTGTCATAGCTTTTACTGTGGTGTATCGGAAGAAGGCATTGTATCCGATTTATGTTTTTGTACTTTTAACGGGAATTTATGCTGGGTTTGCTTCCTGGTGGATTCCATATCTTTATATCTGGACGGTGCTTTGGGGAGTTGTCATGCTGCTTCCAAAGTATATGCCAAAGGGAATCCAGCCCGTTGTATATATGCTGGTATGCGGCGCTCACGGGCTACTTTATGGCATTTTATATGCCCCATCTCAGGCGTTGTTATATGGGCTCAGTTTTGAAGGGATGATTGCATGGATTACATCTGGATTTCCGTGGGATGTCATTCATGGAGTCAGCAATTTTTTCTGTGGAATGCTAATTGTTCCTATTATTTCTGTACTCCGTTATGTGGAAGAAAGAACAGAAAAGAGTTAAGTGTGGTAAGAAAAAGGAATGATCTGCCCCGGGAAAATCCCGGGGCAGATTAGTAGGAAGAGGAATATATATGAAGCAGGAATTAACAAAGGGAAATATCGTACAGGTCATTATCAGATTTGCGGTGCCATATCTGATTTCTTGTTTTTTGCAGAACTTTTACGGAGTGGCAGACCTGTTCATAACAGGGCAGTTCAATGGTGCAGCAACCATAACGGCGGTGTCCACAGGAAGTCAGATTATGCACATGATAACAGTCATCATTGTGGGGCTTGCCATGGGGGCAACGGTTTCTATCAGTCATGGAGCCGGGGCAAAAGACAATCAGAATGTATCAAAGACCATAGGAAATGCAGTTTCGTTGTTTCTGATTTTTTCTTTGGGCTTCACAATTTTGTTATTGTTTCTGGTGGATGGAATCATTGGAGTGATTTCGACTCCAGCGGAGTCTATAGGAGAAACCCGTCAGTATCTGATGGTCTGTTTTGCAGGTGTGCCATTTATCACTGCTTATAATGTAATCGGCAGCATTTTCAGAGGGCTTGGAGATACGAAAAGACCAATGTACATCGTTTTTGCTACGGGAGTGATTAACGTAGTGCTGGATTTCCTGTTGATTGGACCTTGCGGGATGGGAGCAATGGGAGCTGCGTTGGCAACTGTAGCAGCTCAGGGTTTAAGCGTGATTGTTGCCCTGATTCTTCTAAAAAAAGGAGATAATGGGATTCATTTGGAAAGAAAAGATTTTGTTTTTGAGAAACAGATCTTAAGAAATATATTGACCGTAGGAGCTCCTGTTGCCTGTCAGGATGGTTTTATTCAGATATCCTTTCTGGTAATTACTGCTATTGCTAATGGAAGAGGAGTGGTAATTGCTGCCAGCGTAGGAATTGTAGAAAAAATCATCAGTTTCCTGTTTCTTGTGCCTTCTGCCATGTTATCTACTGTATCCGCTATTACTGCTCAGAATGTAGGTGCAAATGAGCATAAGCGTGGAAAAGAAACTTTAAAATATGGTATTTTTATTTGTCTTGTTTTTGGTCTATTGGCAGTGGTCGTTTGTGAGATTGCAGCAGAACCGATTATGGGATTATTTGCAGGAAATGAGCATGGAGTTATAGAAATGGGAAGCCAGTACCTAAGAACTTATGTGTTTGACTGTTTAATAGCGGGGGTACATTTTTGTTTCAGTGGATATTTTTGTGCTTATGGAAAAGCGTCCTATTCTTTTATTCACAATCTGCTCTCCATTATTTTAACTCGGGTGCCAGGGGCTTATCTGGCTTCAGTATTCTATCCAGATAATCTGCTTCCCATGGGAATTGCAGCCCCATTAGGATCGTTGCTTTCCGCCATCATTTGCTTGATTTTATATAAGTGGAAATTTACAGGTTTATGTTGGAACGCGGAAAATTCCCAGTTCTGGGGGATAATAGGTAAAGAATAGAAATCCCAGAGCAGTGAGTACAGTAAGGACATAGAACAGCCAGCAGCATTTTGGTTGCCAGCCCTTTTTTGCGGCAGCATAACGAAAGGTAAATGCAGAGAAAATGCTAAAATAATATGTGGCAATATCCAGAGGGGCATAGTGTTTGCCCAGAATTCCGGAATAAGTATAGAATCGCATAGGAATGAGATAGGTTGCAATTAGTACACTTATCAGGTTTATGCAGGTGTTAAAAGGTGTTTCTTCTTTTAGCCATAAGCTTTCAAGAAAAACATAGAGAAGCATTGGGAAGAAAGCTAGTTTCATGTGCTCCCAGGTAGACTCATTGACAGGAAACAAAAAGCCTGCAAGGATATTTTCATCTGTCCAATTATATACAAAGTGGCCCAAAGTTCCTAAGATGGATACAACAAAAAAGCCAATAATGGATGAAATCAATACTTTTCTTTTCATATGGTTATTCTCCTTTTGAACATTATATGTATTAGAGAAGAATTTTATGTGGATTCGTCAATTTTCTGTGAACACTGAGTGAAAATACTTTCTGAAACGCAACACTTTGAGAAAATAATTAAAAAGTTGCAAAAAAATCAGAAAACTTGTTGACATTTTCTGAACTGCGTGATATTATAATCTCAACAAAAGAACAGAGAAACAAAAACAGATGAAAAGAATCTCATCTGAAGGAATTCTAGAAGAGGAATCTTAGTAAAGTACAAAAGAAAGAACTCCATAAATAAAAGAATAAAGAGAAAGATTCAAAAGAGTAAATACATAACTCGTAGAGAATGAAAGGGTTCAAACAAAAAGACTTTAAGAGGAATCGAAGGAAGAATTCCACCAAGAATATCCCACTAAGGGAAATAAGAAAAGGAGGTACAGTCCACCAGCAACGTAAGATAAGAACCAATAAGTACAAGAAATATGTACGAAGTTGGTACAAAAAGTACATAAGAAAGAGAGGATAGTCCATTGGATATCAATCAGTAGAAGAGGGTGTGTATCGAAATCAGATCGCATCCTCTTCGCTTGTTATTGTGTGCAAATTGTTTCTGCCCAACTATTGAATAAAATGAAAATATCTAGTTTTTTGGATTGGCAATTGACAAATTTTCTTTTGCGTAATACCATTATTTTATATAGAGAGGGGCTAGAAGATGAGTCGGAGGCATTTTACCAGAACAAGACAATTGAAGCCAGGAATGGTAATTGATCAGTCTGTAGTAGATAAGAAAGGGCGTGCACTGATTGTGAAAGGTGCAACTTTAGATGATTTTCAGATTGATGGTTTACTGCGCCTAGGAGTGAGTGGAATCTATACAAGAGATGGCCAAGAGGATGAATCGGTAGACGGTATTATAATCCCTGAGTCGGTTCAGGCAGTTATTGAGAAGGAACGAGTAGAAGATAAGCCGAAATTAAAAATTTCTGAAGATGTTAAGAAACGTGTTGGAGAAGGAATTCAATATCTATATAGCAATACAGAAACGGAGAAGTTTACAGAGACTGCCAACAACATTGCAGGCGAGCTTCAAGAGGCAATCGAGGCAAACGAAGCTATTGCAGTGGATATTGGGGCCTTGAAAGTCAGCGATGAATATACTTTTAAACATAGTGTGGATGTGGCTGCTATGGCCATGATTATCGGAAAGAAACACGGATTGTCTGATCAGGAAGTTCGGGAAATCGGTATTTCAGGATTGCTGCATGATGTGGGAAAATCCAAGATTCCGAAGGAGATTTTGAATAAACCGGAGAGACTTACAGATGAAGAATTTAGTATTATGAAGCATCATTCGGTCTATGGCTATCGTATTTTACTTGAGAAGGATCAGTTTTCTCAATCCGTCATGATGGGAGTACTGCAGCATCATGAGAAAATCAATGGAACTGGTTATCCTCTTGGAATTACTGGAGATAAAATGCATGTGTATGCAAAGATTATCAGCCTGGCAGATATTTATGATGCGTTGGTAACAGAACGTTCATATAAGAAGGGATTTTCTCAACGTGACGCGGTGGAAGTGATTATGGCAATGACTGCTGAGCTGGATATTGAGGCAATGAAATCTTTCCTGGGAAGTGTCATCTTGTATCCAGTGGACAGTATTGTTTCTTTGAGTAATGGGGAGAAGGCCAAAGTTGTTTCTAACAACCCAGATTATATCTTACGACCGACTGTTGTAGGAATACAATCAGGGCGGGTATATAATTTGTCAGAAGACTTAGCTTGCGCCAGTGTAATTATTTTATAGAAATTTACAAAATTAAATTAGCGGAGAACGCGTTATATCAGGAATTGGCATTTGCCATTGGAAGGTCAAAAGAGGAAATTGTAGATATTATTCAGGATAGAATTGAAAATAAAGCATAGAAGCAAAATGAAAGGTCGTCGTTCATAAGGAACGGCGGCCTTTTGACATAAATGATGCATCATCCAATGAAATTCAATGGTTTGAAAGAAAATCACGAATAAGTTCCAGCATTTTTTCCAAATCAATTTCATCCATAAGGGGAGAAAGTTTGCTGAATAATGTGCCATACCCATCTGGAAGAGGGGAATTGCATCCCTTTTCTATTAGTTCGGATGCTTTTGCAATATCGTAATTCATAAGAGCATCCTGTAACTGGGACAGCAGTTTGAATTCTGCCGAGTCCTGTTCAGTTTCTGGATGGAATTCATGAATGACATTCTTCAGATTTTCCAGCAGCTTAGAAAATTCAAGCAAAAATGCCGGGGTGTTTTCATTAATAAATGCAGAATCTTCAGACTTCGCAGCCTGTTCCAGATCTTTAGCCAAAACAGATAATCCCGTTGCACCAATATTTAAGAACTGTCCTTTTAAAGCATGAATGGTAACCCGGTATTGGGAGTAATCTTCTGCTTCCCACTGGGCTTTTAGCTGATGGATCTGATTGGTTCCATTTTTCAAAAGAAGAGAAAGGACATCCAGATATTGGGCCAGCTGATGATTACAATAGGATAGCCCCAGAGTGGTATCCACAGAAGGAAGAAGTCTAACTAGCGTAGTTATTTCTTTGGAAGGACTAGAACCGATAGCAGCAGTTTCTTCTGTCATCTTAATTCGTTCAGCAGGAAGAAATTTTTTCATAAGTTTCTCAAACTGGTTAAAGTTAATTGGTTTTTCCAAATATTCATCAAAGCCCGCACTCATTAGTTGTTCACGAACACCGCTTATGGCATTTGCAGTTAATACAATGATTTTTCCATTTCCGCCCGTAGCATAGTGGTCATTTAAGGTTCGAATTATGTTCATGGTTTCGATTCCGTCCATTTCTGGCATCATTTGATCCATAAAGACGATATCGTAGAAATTGGAAGAGCAAAGCTCTATAGATTCTTTTCCACTGGCTGCACTGTCAACCGAAAGACCATAGTATTTCATGCTGCTTTCTGCTACTTTTAAGTTAATGATATTGTCATCTACAATAAGAACTTTTGTATCGGATATACGCAGCTGTCCCAGACTGAATTCATCATTGGCGGTATCGGTCTTAAGAATGTCCGTCTCGATTGGTTGCTCATTCACAATTTTTTGAGGGAGAATCACAGTAAAACAGGAGCCCTCGCCATATTGGCTGTTTACTGTGATGGAACCTTCCATTAAGTCGATAAATCCTTTTACAATTGCAAGGCCAAGTCCTGTGCCTTCGATTCCCCGATTTGTTTTTAAGTCAAATTGAGCGAAGCTCTCAAAAAGATGAGGAATTTCCTCAGGATGAACCCCTATTCCAGTATCCGATACTTTATATTCGATCTGAGCAATTCCTTGCTCTTTTTTCAAAAGCTGTACCTGAAGGGTAAAGGAACCCTTCTGGGTATATTTTACAGCGTTGTTCAACAGATTAATTAAGATTCCCCGAATGCGAACCATATCTCCGTATAATTCCCGTGGAAGTTCAGGGCTGATATCCATTGTGAACTTAAGCCCTTTCTTCTCGGCCTGCCCTTCAATGATCAGGTAAACATCCCGAAAGAGTTCTACAGACCGGTAGTTACCGCACTGCAGTTCCATTTTACCGGACTCTAGTTTAGAAATATCCAGAATGTCGTTAATAATTGCCAGCAGACTTTTGGAGGAATTCTTGATATCTGCAATATATTCCCGGGCAGGACTATTTAAATCTGTCTTTAAGGCAAGTTCGGAAAATCCCATAATGGCATTCATTGGGGTACGAATCTCATGAGACATATTTGCCAGGAAGATGCTTTTTGCCTGATTGGCCTTTTCTGCTTCCATTTTTGCTTCACGGAGACGTTCCATGGCAAGAAAACGTTCGGATAGATCTTTTACCATAATGATATAACCGATGATATCCTGGTAGCCATCCCGGATCTTGCTAATAGAAAGGTTGCAGAAGCAGTTATTTATTTTACAAAAAGCGTCAAAATGCTGAGCTTCATTTTCAAATAAGAAAACGTTATCTTCATTTTCTAATTCAAATAATTCATGAATCGGTGCATTCTCTGTTTCCAGAGATTCTGGTTTCAGCTTTAAAAAAGACGCAGCAGATTCATTGGCAATATGTATTTTTCTGTCTGTATCATATACAAGAACTGGAACAGACAGAAAAGAATAAATAAAATCAGACATATTAGCGTTGGTCAGTCTGGTATGTTCCAGTGCTGCAACTGCATGGTAAAGTACGATCAAGCCAAAGAACTGAGTAATGGTGCTGCCTGGAATGGCAGACTCTCCAATAAGAGGAAGAATGGTATCCAGTATCATTCCCAAAAATACAAAAATTTCTACTAAAAAGAATCTTTTGGCAAAGGCAAGGGTTCTTTTGTTTTTGGCTTTGCGCAGCATATACATATTTAAAGCAACAATGGTAAAACCAATCCAAAGGGAATAGAAGGTATACAAATTATTCGGAAGACCAGGCTTAAAAAGGTAGGTCATAGTGCCGTTTTCCATAAAGTACAAGGTTTGATCCTTCTGGACGATCATAAAATAGACTGGAATACCTGTCAGAGAAAAAATGTTGAGGAATAATTTGATTCGCCTGTTGACACCTGAGTAGTGAACGACATTGACCATAGCAAAAATCAGAAAGATAAAGGTACCGATCAGTCCAATGGTACGACACCAGTATGCATATTCAGGATTGGTCTGTATCCAGAGAGAGGAAAACCCCAGACTCCAGATGGAACTGCCCAAACTGAAACCAGCGAGATAACGATTTTCGATATGTTTAAATTTTTTAGGTGCGCATAGGCGCAGGGCATGGTAGCCTGCAATAACACCGCATACAAACAGGTAAATAAAAATTATGTACTTTAACATGATACACCTCTTATCTCATATACCTGTATTTTACACCATAAATCTGGAAAAAGAAAGAGAGACCCACGAAATGTGAGTCTCTTTTCGTTTCATAGGAAAGTAGACCAACTCGATCTACTTTCCTAATGAAACAAAATGCACTACGTGCAAATGAAGCGCAATCTTATAGATTAAAAACTGTGACCACCACCGCCGCCGGAACGACCGCCACCGCCGCCACCGCCGCCGGAATGACCGCCGCTGCTTCCAGAGCTTTGCGGGCTGTATCGCTTGGTCTGATGGGTGTGGTTTACTGTTGGATTAAGAATATCCACCTTGTGGTAGATTCCAGTAAGCACTTCTGAAGTGCTGGCTTTTTTGGAACGGGAATACCACATGACAATGAAAAAGTTAATAAGTAATGCAAGAATGATGGCCAGAAGCAGATTACAGATATACTTCATTGGCTGGGCAATTTTACCGCCTTCCAGTAAGGTATAGATCTGTTCATAGGCGTTGCTGGCACAATAATAGTAATCTTGATCCGAAGCATAGGAATAGACATTGTCGGTTATGGTGTTGGCATAGGAAGTTGTAATCCTCTTGTAAACAGCACCATCACTATGAATCCAGATATAACGATGATCCATGTCGATTAAAAAGACCGTTCCACTATTTTGAGCAAAATACTGTCTATAGAATTCACGGGCGAAGGTCTCAGTACTATGGTATGGATTATCAGAAATAGATACAAAAGCAACGTTTCCATATTCTGTAATTGGTTTCATGTCTTCTAAAAGATCAGCTTCTTCTGCATCAGTAAGCAGATCTGCCTGATCATCAATGATTACTTCATAATTTGTGTCCTGATTCTCATAAACAGAAGCATAGACTGATGTGCCTGGAAGGATAAGAAGCAGGAATGTTAAAATAGTAGTTGAAAACTTACGCACGGTCATCACCTCCCTTATAATCGAACTGCGGCAGACGACGGGTCGCCAACAGGTTATGAATGCGGATAATTCTGGTAATAGAAATAGCAACTCCGATCAGAGATAAAATGGCAGCACCATAGAAAATGATATCTGATACAGGATTTATAGCCAGGATCAATCCACTGATGATGGCAGCAATAATAGAAATTATGTAACCAGCGGCACCACCCTTTTCTTTTTTGACAGAGGTATTGTTTATGCCTTTTTTGCTGGCATGTAATCCCTTATCGTCGGAACCGTTTTCTTTGCGTCTCAGTCTGTTTTCTTCTATTGCAAACAGAATGAGAGAGAGAATGGAGATAGCAGTAGTAAGCATTACCAGGAAAGATGGTTTAAATGTAAATAGTAAATTCAATAAAATAAAAAGTGGTATTGCCAGGATTAATGAGCCAATCAGATAACGTTTTGGATCAACAGGAAGGTCGTTTACAACTTTTCCGGTCTGACCATTTACTGTGGCATAAGCAACACGGTCCCCTTTTCGGTAGGAAAGGAACCATACTGGGAACATGGTACGGTCGATTTCTTGTGTGGTAGTTCCTAAATAATCAGAACCAGGATTTACAGAATTCTTAATATTAGGAGAATAAGAAGAGAAACTGCCATGGCTTACGAGCTTTTGTCTGGAAGATTCAAAAGCCGCCTGTCTTGCTTCGGGTTCATAAAATCCTGGTTCGATATCTGCGGTATCTGCATAGAATCCACTTAAATATGCTGGTGTAAAAGCTTTCATACCTTTTACATCATAGGGTGCGATTGCCTGGCTGATGTCATCGGAGAAAGAAGAGGAAGCATCATAAGATAATCCCTTATAATAAGCCTGCAGATCGCAGTTTAATGCATAATGGTCGGTAATGATGTAATCTCCCCGGCGATGACTTTTCTTTCCATCCATAGATACGTGTTGGTTCTGAGTAAAGTAATAAGCCCAGTAAGGCATGTAGATGCCGCGGAAACTGTCGATGTGCTTTTCATCTCGAAGTTCCTTTGGGGCAAAAATTGCTTTTTTCATGCGATCAGAATAGGCTTTTTTACAGTCTTCTTTCGTTTTCTGGAATGGAATAATAAATTCTGGGCGTAGTTCCTTTTCAATACGACTGTAAAGAATGGTGGAAGCGCCACAGAAACTGCAGAACCCTGCTGCTGTGTTATCGGTACTTAAAATCTCGCCACCACATTGAGGGCAGCTGAAAATTGTTACCTCGAATTCTTTCTGTTCCTGGGCATCCTTTTCTTTGCTGTCAAAAGAATAAGGATCGAACTGGGAACTACAGTATTCGCAGGCTAGTTGCTGGGACGGAATGTGAAATTTCAGATTTCCGCCACAATTTGGACATGCAATCATAAACGCCTCCTTTTATTTAATTTTTCTTTTGCGATGAAACATTTCTTTCCACATAGTAGGGTGGAAAAGAATGAGCAATGGAAATAATTCCAGTCTTCCAGCCAACATGTCAAACATCAGTACATATTTGGTCAAATGAGAAAAGTGGCCAAAGTTTTGAGTAGGACCGGCCATTTCCAGTCCAGGTCCAATGTTGTTGATAGTGGCTGTGACTGCCGTAAAACTGGTCACCAGATCTTTTCCTTCCAGGGAGACCAGAAAAACGGATAAAGCAAAAAGTACAACAAAAGTGATAATAAATACGTTTACAGCTCGGACAACTTCATGTTCTACGGGTTTTCCATCCATTTTAATTTTTTTTACAACTTTAGGATGAATGTAGGAATCCAGTTCCTTAAACATACTCTTGAAGAGAATGACAAAACGGGAAACCTTAATACCGCCGCCAGTACTGCCGGCGCAGGCACCAACAAACATCAGGATAACCAAAATTGCTTTTGGGGTACTGTGCCATAGATTAAAGTCCACGGTAGAATATCCAGTAGTGGTAATAATGGAACCTACCTGGAATGCAGCGTGTCTTAATCCGTTCCAGAATCCGCCGCAGGAATCCATGATGTACAAAGTAATAATGCCTGTAGAAAACAGGATGATCAGTAAATAGGCTCGGATTTCTTCAATGGCAAAAGCTTGTTTGAACTTTTTCAAAAGTAGCAGATAATAGCCATTAAAGTTAATTCCAAATAAGATCATGAATATAGTGGTAACCCATTGGATATATGGAGAATAACTGCCTATACTGTCATTTTTGATGCCAAATCCACCAGTTCCAGCTGTTCCAAAAGCAGTGGTCACAGCTTCGAATAAAGACATTTTTCCCAGAAGTAGCAGCAGGATCTGCACCAGTGTCATGCCAAAATAAATGACATATAAGATTCGGGCAGTATGACGCATTTTCGGTACCAGTTTTCCTACAGATGGTCCCGGGCTTTCTGCTCGCATCAGATTAATATTGGAGCCACCACTCATGGGAACGATTGCCAGTAAGAAGACCAGGACTCCCATTCCGCCAATCCAGTGAGTAAAACTTCTCCAGAAGATCATACAATGGGACAGGGCTTCTACATCTGATAAGATACTTGCTCCTGTAGTGGTAAAACCGGAAATTGTCTCAAATAATGCATCTGTAAAGGATGGGATGGCTCCAGAAAGAACAAATGGAAGACATCCGAATATACTTAAGAAAATCCAGCTTAAGGCAGTGGATATACACCCTTCTTTTAAATAGATTATAGTATCCTTTGGCTTCCTGTGGGAGAGAAGAAAGGAAAACACTGCACAGATGACGGCGGAAATTAGAAAGGAAACTCCGTCTTTTTCCCAGTAAATTACTGCTGCCATACATGGTAAAAGCAGCATTACTGCTTCCAGGAGAAGGACTTTTCCCAGAATGAATCGAATCATTGATTTATTCATAAGACCCCTCCGTTATCTCAAAATATCCTGAATTTCATTAAAACCAGTGTGAGTGGTAACGATCATAACATTGTCTCCCACCCGGATTTCATCATTACCACTTGGAATAATGATGTTTCCACCTCTTCCGATAAAGGAAATTAAAAGTTCCCGCTTCAGAGGAAGATCACACAGGGGAATGTCCGTTACTGCAGATTTCTGGTCTACATGGAATTCAATTGCTTCTACCCTGGAATCATACATATGGTAAAGGGTCTCAATGTTACTGTTCTTGGAAGCTTTTTTCGCTCGAACATAGGCAATGATGGCTTCAGCAGTAATGTATCTTGGATAGATGACGCTGCCCAGGTCCAACTGACTGATCACATCATGAAAGGTACTCCGGTTAATCTTGGTAATAACTTTCGCATTGGAAACCTGCTTGGCATGAAGGGTCAGCATAATATTTTCTTCATCCAATCCTGTAAGTGGAACAAAGGCTTCAGCAGATTCAATTCCTGCTTCTTTTAAAAGTTCCTGACTAGTTCCATCTCCATTGATAATGACGGCTTTGGGAAGAAGTGTACTTAATTCTTCGCATCGTTTATAATCATTTTCAATAATCTTTACCTCAATGCCTGAATGGAGCAGCTGGTCTGCCAGGTAATAAGCAGCCCGTCCCCCACCGATGATCATACAGTTATTTACCTGTTTGGTGGTAAAACCGACAGATTGCAAGAACTCTCTGGCACTTTTCTGAGTGGCAACAAAGGACATCACATCCCCTGCCTTTAATAGGAAGTTACCAGATGGAATATATACATCTCCATCACGTTCCACTGCACAGATTAGGATGTTGTTGGAAATATGACGTCCTAAGTGAGCAATGGTCATATTGTGCAGAGAGTTTCCTTCTGGAATCTTGAATTTGACAAGTTCTGCCTGACCATGAGCAAAGGAGTTGACCTCCAATGCGGTAGGAAGATAAAGGATTCTGGAGGTTTCTTTGGCTGCCTCCAGCTCCGGGTTTATGATCATAGCAAGACCTAATTTTTCACGGAGATAGTTGACCTCTTTGCTGTAATCTGGAGTCCGAACCCTGGCAATGGCAGCGCAATTACCCACCTGGGAAGCCACGGTACAGCATAAAAGATTCAGTTCATCGGATTCTGTGACCGCAATGATCAGATCCGCTGTATCAACGCCGGCCTCCAGCTGAACACTGTAGCTGGCACCATTTCCGGCAAGACCCATGACATCATACAGATTGCAGATTTCCTGGATTTTTTGCGCATTTTTGTCAATGATGGTAATGTCGTGACCTTCCCGGCTTAGTTGTTCTACCAGGGTGCAACCCACTTTACCGCATCCTACAATAATAATCTGTAAGCCCTCGTTTTGGGGCTGGGATTTCGTTCTCATAGTTCCTCCCTTTATTAGACATAATTCAACATTTATATATTAGTCTCTTTTTTTAAAAAAGTCCATCCTATTTCAAATTATTCTTATTTCTGGTAAAATATGTAAAGACAGACTTTTGTAGTAAAGGAAAGGGAATACAGTTATGGACTACAGCAGAATTTTAAAGTTTAAGGGAACCTGGAGAAAATATCAGGCAAGAGTTCTGGAAAATTCAAAGAAGTATCTGGCAGATGGAAAAATACATATTGTGGCGGCTCCTGGTTCAGGAAAGACAACCCTGGGGATTGAATTGATTGGAAGAATTGGGGCTCCAGCTTTGGTGCTAACGCCATCTATTACAATCCGGGAACAGTGGATCGACCGTATTGCCAGTGGATTTTTATGTGAAGGATTAAAACCAGAGAATTATTTATCTCAGGATTTAAAAGATCCAAGGGCCATTACAGTGGTAACTTATCAGGTGCTTCACAGTGCAATGAACCGCTATAGTGGTCTGTTGAAAGAAGAGGAAGAAAAGGAAACAGATGAAGAGGTAAAAGGCGAAAAAGTTGATTATTCTCAGTTCGATCTGATCCAGACTATGAAAGACAATCACATTGGAACCCTTTGTCTGGATGAATGTCATCATCTGCGCAGCGAGTGGTGGAAAGCATTAGAGGAGTTCAAAGAGAAGTTAGGTGCGGCAAAGGTCATTGCCCTGACAGCAACTCCGCCTTATGATTCTACCCCTGCTATGTGGAAGCGTTATATGGATATGTGTGGAGATATTGACGAGGAAATTTCTATTCCGGAGCTGGTAAAAGAAGGAAGTCTTTGTCCTCATCAGGATTTTGTATACTTTAACTATCCGACGGAAGAGGAAATGGCAGAAGTAACAGCTTTTAGCCAGAGAAGTAAGGCGAAGCAGCAGGAACTGATGCAGGACGAGGAATTTGCCGGGGCAATCTCCACTCATGGTGGCTTGACGGGACGGATCAGTGATGATGAACTTTTGGACAACCCGGACAATCTTGCTGCCCTTTTGATTTTCTTACAGGCAAAGAACATGCAGTTTCCAGAACGGTTGAAACGTCTGTTGGGACAGAAACGTCTTCCAGAAATGACACCTCAGTGGATGGAAGTCCTGCTACAGGGGTTTTGTTATGGTGACACTGCTTCCTATGAATGTACAGAAGAATATAGAGAAAAAGTGATATCAGGACTAAAAGCGTCTGGCTTGATTGAGAAAAAGAAGGTCATGTTGACTGCGAATCCTTCTATTGAGAAGCTTTTGACCAATTCAAAAGGCAAATGCAATAGTATCCGGGAAATTGTAAAACACGAATATATGACTGCCGGAAAAGAGCTTAGGATGTTGATTCTGACCGATTATATCCGAAGAGAGCATGAAAATGCTCTGGGAGCAGATGAGAAAGAATTGAGTGTGCTGGGAGTTCTTCCTTTTTTTGAACAGCTTCGTCGAGAGCACAGTGGAAAAGATGGACTTCGGCTTGGAGTGCTCTGTGGAACCATTGTGGTTATTCCAGCAGAGGCAAAAGAAGCGCTGGTTGCCGCGGTAGGAGACAGTGGAACGATTCGTTTTAAACAGGCCGGCAATCTTTCGGAAGAGGATTATGTGAAAGTAGAAGCCCAGGGAGATGCTCATTTCCTTACTTCTGCAGTGACCGAGGTCTTTACCCAAGGACATATGCAGGTACTGATCGGAACAAAATCTTTGTTGGGAGAAGGTTGGGATTCGCCATGTATCAATTCTCTGATTCTGGCAAGCTTTGTCGGCTCTTTTATGCTTAGTAACCAGATGAGAGGAAGAGCTATCAGGGTGTTCAAAGAGAAACCAGAGAAGACCAGTAACATCTGGCATTTAGTTTGTCTCCCGGCGGGAGGGGCAAAGGATAATTCCAGCGAAATAAGTGAAGATTTTAGCCTGCTTGGACGCAGAATGGAACATTTTCTGGGACTTCACTATACAGAAAATATCATAGCCAGTGGAATGAACCGGCTTTCTATTATTTCTGAGCCTTATACAAAAGAACATGTGGCAGAAATGAACCAGCAGATGTTAGAACTGTCAGGGCAGAGAGCCTCTTTAAAAGAGCGATGGATGAAATCCCTTATGGCTTATAAAAATATGACGATCGTGGAAGAAACGGAAATGGAAGAGAACCGAATTCCTATGAATGTTTTCAGAGAGTCTTTAAGGGAAGTGATTGTTGGAGCTTTGGGGCTGATTCCTTTGATCTTTGCGGCGGTGGTATGTTCGGGGATTTTGGATTTCCTTGCAAAAGCGGCGCTGGCTGCGGACAGTGTGTTCTTATTATGTAAAATTCCAAAACTTATGAGAATGAGTACGGCAGAGAAAAGGTTAAAGCTGATTGGGGAAGGAATTTATAAAGCCATGCTTAGTCAGGGACTTTTAGAAGATCCTTCTGGTAAAGTTGCAGTAGCATCTAACGGCATCACAAGACAGTCTATTTATCTGGCAAGTAAAAGTCAAAGAGATACAGAAAGCTTTAGCCAGTGTGTGAAAGAATTTTTTGGAGTAGTGGATAACCAGCGCTATCTTCTGGTAAAAGCAGGGGATTTCAAAGGTGAAGACGGATTTTATTGTGTGCCGGAAGCTTTTGGTAAAAGAAAAGAAGATGCAGAAGCTTTTTATCAGAGGATTCGCTCTTATGTGGGAAATTATCAACTGGTCTATACAAGAAATGAAACAGGAAGAAAAGTGCTTTTGGAAGCAAAGGTGAAAGCCCTTGCTAATAAAAAAGCCCGCTGTTCTTCCCGTAAAAAAGTAGCCGATAAGAATTAAAAATCAAGATCGTTGATTAGCTGGAGATTAAATTTACGGACCATGTCCATGCATTTTTCGTAACTATTTACATCTTTTAAGTGATCCAGGCAATGGGCATCTAATCCTAGGATAACGGAGTTGCCCACTTCGCCTGCAATTTTCCAGAACTGTTCATTCGGATAGTGTTTTCCTGTGCCCATGCCAAGAACATTCAATTCCAAAGGAATGTTCATTTCTTTTAATTCCCGGCATAAACGGGTCATTTCCCAGTCATAGACAGAATCGAATCCCTCATAACAGATCAGATCAGGATGAGCCAGGCAGCAGAAGCTGCCTGTTTTCATTCCTTCAATGATAGAGTTTACGTAATCCCGGATTCGGCTTTCATCATTGGTAGGAGTGCCAGAGTATGGACCTTTTTTCTCACTGCCGGTAAAGTGCTGACCCATGATTAAATAGTCACAGTGGAGCTGATAGAACATAATCATTTGCTCTTCGTAAAACTCTGGCAGGTATTCTGCCTCAAAACCTACATAAATCTCAATTTCATGTTTATATTCTTCTCCCAGGCGCCGAATGGTAGAAACATATTCTGGAGCCTGTTCCATGGTCATTCGGATTCCGGAAACATAACCATCTTTATAGGGGCATGGGATGTGGTCAGAAAATCCCAGCTTTTTCATGCCCAGGGAAATAGCGGTCTCTATGTATTCCCGTTCTGTGCCATAAGCATGCTGGCATCTGGTGGTATGAGTGTGATAATTCGCTGTTAGAAAATCCATGATATTTCCTTTCTTGATCTATCCAATTAAAGATATTGCTTAATTTTTTATATATCAGGAAAGACCTTGTCACGCTAACGCGTGAAAATCTTTTTTATATTTTACCACAGAAACAGTTGAATGAATATAAAAAAACACCAAAGTTGGGGGGCAACTTTGGTGTGTACTCCGATTCCCGTCGGAGTAAAGGGGTATTTATAAGGGGAATAAAGGAAAGGGTTAATATATAAAAAGTGTTTCACTTGTTTACAAGAGCATAATATCATGGTATTTTTATAGAAACAAGTTGCGATATTTATACCGCAAAAATGACCCTGTTTTGGAGAGCAATTATGTATCATATTTCGATTTTATCAAATAATGAAAAGATAGCTGAAATTCTGGATGAATTATATATGGAAGAACTGGATTTTCACGTGTATTGTATACAGGATTATGTGCCAAGCCCGGAAGAGTTGGATGGACCTGTTATTATTTATTTTGAAGAACAGGAAGATCGGAAAGAAAATCGGATGATGGAAATTGAAATGCTCAGGTATAGAAATCACCAGAAAGACAGCATGATTATAGCAATTTTGAAGGACGCAACCGTATATTCTCTTAGAAATGCTTTAGAATTGCATGTGGATGAGACAATTATTCGCACTGCTTATCCAAGAGAGGAAGATTTTGTAAAGAAGCGTCAAGATATACTTCGTTCTATGGTGTATAGTCTGCTTTTACGTAAGAAGACTATTCAGGAGCGTATTAGACTGGAAGAGTATGAATTTCATAATCAGCAGAAATTTATGGACAGTTTACTGACAAATATTCTGGAAAAACCAAGGGAAGTGGAATATTTGCTTCCGGAAATTAATCATCGTTATCATACGAGGTTTGGAGCTGGGGTGTATCAGGTCATGGTAATTAGTATGGATCGATATGATCTCTATAATAAAGAAACATCTTATGTAAAAGATCTGACAATGATGGCAATGCATATACTTCGGACTGCAAGGCAAATTGTTTTTGGAAGCTATAAGCTTTATGGATTGGTGGGGGTGTTGCACTATCCGGATTTTGCAAGCAGGGAGCAGAAAGAAGGGGAATGGATTAGGCTGAAAAAGGAAATTCAGAAGCTTACATATAAATATGGTGATTTTTCAACACAGATTGGTGTGGGAAATGCGAAACGGAAATTGACAGAGATCTGGGATTCTTTTCAAGAAGGGCTTTTAGTTGTGGAATATCACAGCATAGCTAAGAGAGAAGTTTATGTGGCGGAGGATTTTGAACAGACGGTGCAGTCTTTAAACAAGTTTGTGCCTTCCTATAAAATCAAAGAATTAAGCCGTTACGTGGCACTGGGAGAATATCGCCATGTGAATAGCTGGTTTTTGGATTTTTATCAGCATATGGAACATAAATTCAGGGCTTATCCACCAGCCTATGCAGTTTTTCCCTGGATTGTTTATCAAAATATGCTGGAACTGGAAAAAAATACAGGAATCAGCCTGTTCCCGGAGTGGAAATTCATAACGATTCAGCATATTCTGGATGGAAGAGAGAGAATTGAGGCGTTACAGAAGACTCTGGTAGAAATCTGCCGTATGCTGGAAAATGGTGTTACAGAGAAGCAGGAGCTTGCCCTTCGGGCAATTGCCTATATGCAGATGCACTATCAGGAGCAGATTACTTTGGAAACAATTGCGGAAAATTGTGGTTTGAGTCCAAGCTACTTCAGCCGTAAGTTCAAGGAACAGACAGGAGAAAATTATATAGAGACCTTGTCGGATATTCGCATTCGAGAGGCACAGAAACTGTTGGGAACAACAGATCTTCCAATTATGAAAATTGTAGAAAAAGTGGGATACTGTGATGAAAAGCATTTTCGCAAATTATTCTTAAAGCATGCAGGGATGACACCATCTGCGTATAGAAAATCCATAAAACATCAGTATGACAGGGTGGAAAAAAGCAAAAAAACATGTTAGAATGAGAAGCAAATCAAAAAGTGCATAACCGATTTTGGATATTTCGTCAAGTGGAAAAATTGACAAAAGATTTCCTTCATTTTGTTACATTTGCCTTATGGTATTCTGATACAACATATTGTATAATAATCCTCGTTGTGAAACAAAACTTAGTGAGGAGAGCAGTTGAGTATGTCAGATGAAGTTTTAGATGATGTTATGATCAAAGGAAGTTGTAAAGGAAAAGCAGATGCAATTGTGAACTGCCAGTGCAATATTGAAACTGCACCAAGCCGTTGTGATCAGGCAGAGCATTGTATGTTTTATTCTTATTATAAATGTAGCAAACAATGGAAGCGTCTGGCGTAGGGGGCTGGTCGTGGATTTTTATAAGGGTATTTTAGGAGAGGAAACTTCTGTCAGGCAATGGAGCTTGGCAGGAGTTTTTTACGTTATGAAAACTTCTGCATTATGTTAAGATAGGGAACAGTATATGGAAAAAATTCTGATTTTAAGTGATTCTCATGGAAATGTGAACAATATGATATTGGCGGTGAAGCAGGCTCAGCCGGATAGAATCATTCATCTGGGGGACTGCTGGGCAGATGGCCAGAAATTAAAAAGCCGTTTTCCGGATATTCCTATGGAACAAGTTCCGGGAAATTGTGACTGCAATCAGGAATTTCAGGTGAGAATTCTTTTGATTGAAGGAAAAAGGGTCATGATCTGTCATGGACATACTTATAATGTAAAGGCTGGTTATTTGACATTAGAAATGGGGGCGAGAGAAAAAGAGGCTGATATTGTATTGTTCGGACATACCCATTATGTATTTTATAACCATCACAATGGATTATTTATGTTGAATCCGGGAAGTATTGGTGCACCCAGGTATGGAAATCCGCCTTCCTATGGAATTTTGACCCTGGATGAAGGAACTGGAGCACTGGAATCGGATATTTTTTACTTAGAATAAAAAGAAAAAATTGACGAAATGGTATTTATGGCTGTATAATATCACGGTATGTCAGAAATTTGTATATGAAACAGAGGAGCAGATGAACATGGTTAAGGTAGTAAAATTTGGTGGAAGTTCCCTTGCGAGTGCAGAGCAGTTTGAAAAAGTAGGAAATATTATCCGGGCAGATAAGGCTAGAAAATACGTTGTGCCAAGTGCTCCGGGAAAACGTAATGCAAAAGATACAAAAGTAACAGATATGTTATACGCCTGTTATGCATTGGCGGAAGAAGGAAAAGAATTCCGCGTACCATTAATGAAAATAAAAGACCGTTATGATTCTATTATTAACGGGTTACAGTTAAAGCTTTCTTTAGATGAAGAATTTAAAGTGATTGCTGCAAACTTTAAAGAAAAAGCTGGATCTGATTATGCAGCTTCCAGAGGGGAATACTTAAATGGTATTATTATGGCAAATTACCTGGGATATACCTTTATTGATTCCGCAGAAGTTATTTTCTTTGATGAAGAAGGTAATTTTGACGCTGAAAAGACGAATACAGTATTATCTGCAAAACTGGCAGAGTGTGAGACCGCAGTAGTTCCAGGTTTTTATGGGGCGAATCCAGATGGTTCCGTTAGAACATTCTCCAGAGGAGGTTCCGACATTACTGGTTCTATCGTTGCAAAAGCATGTCACGCAAGTATGTATGAGAACTGGACAGATGTTTCAGGATGTCTGGTTGCAGATCCTCGTATTATTGATAATCCAGAACCAATTAAAGTAATCACTTATCGTGAACTTCGCGAGTTATCTTACATGGGTGCATCCGTACTTCATGAAGATGCCGTATTCCCAGTTCGTAAAGCTGGTATTCCAATTAATATCAGAAACACAAACGATCCAGAAGCAGAAGGAACTCTTATCGTAGAAAGTACCTGCCAGAAACCTGACTTTACCATTACTGGTATCGCTGGAAAGAAAGGCTTTGTTGCAGTAAGCATTGACAAAGATATGATGAACTCTGAAGTAGGATTCTGTAGAAAAGCGCTTCAGGCATTTGAAGAAAATGGTATTTCCATTGAACATATGCCATCTGGTATTGATACCATGACTGTATTTGTTCATCAGGCTGAATTTGAGGGAAAAGAGCAGCAGGTAATTAGCTCTGTTCGTCGTCTTGCAAATCCAGACATCATTGATCTGGAGGCTGACCTGGGCTTGATTGCAGTAGTAGGACGTGGTATGAAATCTACAAGAGGAACTGCAGGAAGAATCTTCTCTGCCCTTGCTCATGCAAACATTAACGTAAGAATGATCGATCAGGGATCCTCTGAGTTGAATATCATCATTGGTGTGAGTAACGATGATTTTGAAGCTGCAATTAAAGCAATTTATGATATTTTTGTTGAAACAAGATTATAATTGTACTTAAAGGGTAATTCATAACAGAAAAGTTATAAAAGGAACTCTTGAACGCTCTCTTTCATATTTTATATGGAAGGGAGCGTTTTTATATGGAAAGGCACAGCATCAATCTGATTATGGACCAAAGACAAAAATATCTTGGGGAACAGCTTGGATGTAAAGTGATTCTGGTTCCTCTGAAAGAGGCAGTTTCTGATAATTTCTTAAGGGAAACAGTAGAAACCGCAGAATGCATTTTCCTTCCGACACCAGTCAGTAAACTTGAAAAAATACAAGATGAATTTGAAAGATTAAAGCAAGCTTTAAGAAAAGGACAAAAAGTTTTTGGGGGTAAGATTCCAGAAGATTTAAAAGAGTGGATGGAAGAAAGAGAGATATCTTGCTGGGATCTAATGGAAGAGGAAGAGGTTGCCTTAGCAAATGCAAAGGTAACAGCAGAGGCAACAATCTGTGAGATCTTACAAAGAAGCTCTTATTCCATAGAGGGGCAGAAATTTGTGATTGCTGGATATGGTAGATGTGCCAAAGAGCTTGCTTGGCGGTTGGGAGCTTTAGGTGGAAAGGTAACGATTCTGGCAAGAAGGGCAGATGCCAGGAAACAGGCAAAAAAAGATGGTTTTTGTGCGGTAGATTTTTGCTATGCCCCAGAAGAAGCCTATGGCGCCAGAACTTTTGTTAATACGGTGCCTGCAATGGTGCTGACAGAGCCAGTTTTTGCGGAAATGCATAGAGATACCCTGGTGCTGGATCTGGCATCACGACCAGGAGGCTGTGACAAAAAAGCAGCAGAGAAACATCAGATTCCTGTAGTAAACGCCTTGGGATTGCCAGGAATTTATACAACGAGAACAAGTGCAGCAATTTTGGCTGATGCAATCCGTTCAAAAACAGTTTCCCCGGAAAACGGAAAAAAGGAGAAATCATGGATTTTTCAAATTATAATATAGGTTACGGTATTACCGGCTCCTTTTGCACTTTTGCAAAAGCCAGGAAAGAAATACAAAAGTTGAAAGAAATGGGGGCCAATATTGTACCCATTTTTTCCTTTCATGCCCAAAGCTGCAATACCCGCTTTGGAAATGCGGCAGAGTATGTAGAAGGAATCTGTTCTATTGCAGAAAATGAAGGGATCAAGACGATTCCCGAGGCGGAGCCCATTGGACCGAACAACTATCTGGATATTATGGTCATTGCTCCATGTACGGGAAATACTGCAGCAAAACTTTGTAATGGAATTACGGATACACCAGTTCTTATGGCTGCAAAGGCGCATATGAGAAACGGAAAACCATTGGTCATTGCTATTTCTACCAATGATGCTTTGGGAATTGGCTTTCAGAATATTGGAAAACTGATGAATATGAAAAATATTTATTTTGTGCCTTTTGGCCAGGATAATTATAAGAGCAAACCAAATTCCATGATTGCACAGATGGAACTCATTCCTGAAACAATTGAAATGGCGCTAAAAGGAAAACAGATTCAGCCTGTGATTTTAAAAGGATAAGCGTGGAAAAATAAAAAAGATTTAATAAAAATAAAGAACCAAGGTGGCGGATATGCCGGAAAATAAATGAACCCGGAAGAAGGTTTGCGCAAAGTGATCTTTCTTCCGGGTTAAGTAATTTGAAATATTTATGCATTCTGAGCTTCTAAAGCTTCGCGGCATGCTTTGGCTAACTGATCGCCACAGGAAGTACTCTTAAATCCACATTTAATTCCACCGATTTTTTCCTCTACTTCTTCAACGGTAAGCCCTTCAACCAGTTTTGGAATTGCCTGAAGATTTCCATGGCAGCCTCCGGTAAATTTTACATTATGGACAACATTGCCTTCTAATTCAAGCTCGATCTGGGTAGCACAGGTGCCTTTTGTTTTATAAATATATGACATATGAATTCCTCCTGTTTTCATATAATAGTATAGCAATTTCTGTGAATAGTATAGCAATAGTCAAGGAATTTCGCAATGTGTTAACAAAAAGTTTATAATTCGTTTACCAGATTTTATTGTGCAAATTTTGGGAAAGTGGTACAATTATCCTAACTGTGTAGAAAGATAGGAGTAAATATATGGGATTAGTAACCAAAATGTTCGGGACTCATAGTGAGCGAGAATTAAAAAGAATATATCCAATTGTAGATAAGGTAGAATCTTACCGGGATTCTATGATGGCACTTTCTGATGAGGAATTAAGAGGTAAGACTAAAGAATACAAAGAACGTGTTCAGAAAGGAGAGACCTTAGATCAGATTCTTCCAGAAGCCTATGCTACTGTAAGAGAAGCTGCCCGCCGTGTTTTAGGAATGGAACATTATCGAGTACAGATTATTGGTGGTATTATCTTACATCAGGGACGTATTGCAGAAATGAGAACTGGTGAAGGTAAGACTCTGGTATCTACGCTTCCTGCATATTTAAATGCGTTAGAAGGAAAAGGTGTCTGTGTCGTTACGGTCAACGATTATCTGGCAAAACGAGATTCTGAGTGGATGGGACAGGTTCATGAGTTTTTAGGACTGACTGTTGGTGTGGTACTAAACAGCATGGATAATGATGAGAGAAGAAATGCTTATGCCTGTGATATTACTTATGTAACAAATAACGAATTAGGATTCGATTACTTAAGAGATAACATGGTTATCTATAAAGAGCAGCTGGTTCAGAGAGGCCTTCATTTTGCCATCATCGACGAAGTAGACTCTGTTCTGATTGATGAAGCAAGAACTCCACTTATTATTTCTGGACAAAGTGGAAAATCTACAAAGCTGTACGAAGCATGTGATATTCTTGCTCGTCAGATGCAGCGAGGAGAAGATATTCCAGAGTATTCTAAGATGGATGCCATCATGGGAGTGGTTCAGGAAGAGACCGGAGACTTCATTGTTAATGAGAAAGATAAAGTTGTAAATCTGACACAGCAGGGTGTTGCTAAAGTAGAGCAGTTCTTCCATCTGGAAAATCTGGCAGATGCAGAGAACCTGGAAGTTCAGCATAATATTATCCTTGCGCTTCGTGCCCATAACTTAATGTTTCGCGATCAGGATTATGTAGTAAAAGATGATCAAGTCATGATCGTAGATGAATTTACTGGACGTATCATGCCGGGACGTCGCTATTCTGATGGACTTCATCAGGCAATTGAAGCAAAAGAACACGTGAAAGTGAAAAGAGAGAGCAAGACACTTGCTACCATTACTTTCCAGAACTTCTTTAATAAGTTTGATAAGAAAGCAGGTATGACAGGTACTGCTTTAACAGAAGAAAAAGAGTTCCGCGATATCTACGGAATGGACGTTATTGAAATTCCTACGAACCGTCCAGTAGCCAGAATTGACTTAGAAGATGCTGTATACAAGACCAAAAAGGAAAAATTCTATGCAGTAGTGGAGGAAGTAAAACTGGCTCATGAGAAAGGACAGCCTGTTCTGGTAGGAACCATTACCATTGAAACTTCTGAATTAGTTAGTGGTCTGTTAAAGCGAGAAGGAATTCCTCATACTGTATTAAATGCAAAATTCCATGAGCAGGAAGCGGAAATCGTTGCTCTTGCCGGTGCGCATGGTGCAGTTACCATCGCAACCAACATGGCTGGTCGAGGAACCGATATTAAGTTAGATGATGAAGCAAAAGCAGCAGGTGGATTAAAGATTATCGGTACAGAGCGTCATGAATCCAGACGTATTGATAATCAGCTCCGTGGACGTTCTGGTCGTCAGGGAGATCCAGGTGAATCTCAGTTCTTCATTTCTTTGGAAGATGATCTTATGAGATTGTTCGGATCTGAGCGTTTGATGGATGTATTTAATACTCTCGGAGTGCCGGAGAATGAGCAGATTCAGCACAAGATGCTGACTTCTGCAATTGAGAAAGCACAGCAGAAGATCGAGTCCAACAACTTTGGAATCCGTAAGAATCTGTTAGAATACGATCAGGTAAATAATGACCAGAGAGAAATTATTTACGCAGAACGTGCCAAGGTATTAAATGGAGAGAATATGAGAGACTCCATTTTCAAGATGATTCAGGAACAGGTAGAAAAAGTAGTAGATACCTGTATTTCTGCTGAAATTTCCAGAGAAGAATGGAACTTGAACGAATTGAACGAGCTACTTCTTCCAGTGATTCCAATGTCCCGCATCAAAGCAGAAGACATTGAATCAGTAAAGACAGAAAAAGAATTAAAACAGTATCTGAAAGAACAGGCTGTTCTTTTATATGAAGCAAAAGAAACAGAATTCCCTGAAGTAGAACAGTTCAGAGAGTTAGAGCGAGTAGTTCTGTTAAAAGTAATCGACCGTAAGTGGATGGATCACATTGATGATATGGATCAGCTTCGTCAGGGTATCGGTCTTCAGGCCTTTGCTCAGAGAAATCCGTTGGTTGAATATAAGATGGCAGGTTTTGATATGTTTGATGAAATGACTGCAGCCATTCAGGAAGATACGATTCGTCTGCTATATCACGTGAAGATCGAGCAGAAGGTTGAGCGTGAGCAGGTTGCGAAAGTAACCGGAACCAATAAGGATGAAACAGCAGCAAATGCGCCAAAACGCCGCGAAAATTCAAAGGTTTACCCAAATGATCCTTGTCCATGTGGTTCAGGCAAGAAATATAAACAGTGCTGCGGAAGAAAATAATTTATAAAATATTGTTTACACTGTATACCAAGACCCGGCTTTTAGCCGGGTTTTTTGAATAGAAAGTAAAATAAGACATCTGAAAATTTTTTCTTATAAGGGGAAGACTTTTACTAAGAGAAGTTAGGAGAGGTCTTATGAAAGCAAAGAACCGAAAAAGAAAGATATTCAAAAAGCTTTGTATATTAGTGGTAAGCTTTGTATTGCTATTTTATTTCTTGCAGAGATTTTGGGCTCATAGAGAGAAGGAATTTTACCCAGACTATCCCAAAGAACATTTGACCGAGGAATCGGATTATGACACTTTTTTCCTGCAAACAGGTTTGGGAGAATCGGCAATTGATAAATTGTTGAGTAAGAATGATTTTCAAAGTATTTTGAATGCCCAGGAAAAATTCTTTTATCCTGGAGAGGTAAGCTGTGAACCGTTACTGGGCTGGTTTACCAGAGAAGATAGATTAAGTATTGCAGAAGATGAGGAAAGTGACGCAGAAAAGGATAAGAAAGATCTGCTTCCCCAATTGGTAGATCTGCAGCCGGGAGATATTATATTGACTCTTTCTACTCATTCCGCGGGATGGAGACATGGTCATGCGGCATTGGTTCTGGATGAAAGTACGACACTTGAGAGTATGGTGTGGGGAACAAATTCTGATTATGGTCAGATTGAAAACTGGAGAAGTTATTCTAATTTTGCTGTTTTAAGGGTGAAAAATATTACGCCTGAGTTACAGCAGCAGGTAAAAGAATATGCCTGTAATTCACTATATGATGTTCCATATCATTTATCTGCCGGATTTATAGGGACGAAAGCACCAGAGCCAGAGGACCCTCAATTTGGAGTACAATGTGCCTATCTGGTATGGTATGCCTGGAATCATTTTGGATACGATCTGGATTCCGATGGAGGGTGCCTGGTTACGGCTAATGATATATTACATTCAGATTTATTGGAGATAGTTCAAATATACGGCATGAATCCAAAAACTATGGCGAATGCAATCGCCCAATAAAGAATAAGTATATTTCAGAGAGTGAATAGTAAATTTAATATTAAAAACTCAGTAATATATAAAAGTTGGTTCATAAATCAAAATAGAACACACATTCGAATAATTTCTGTACATTTAATATATGATGTGGTATAATGAGAACGCTAGGAAGATGCAGGTAAGTGGAGTATTTTCTTAGCGTTTTAAAGTAAGAAATAATAGATATTAAAGTACATCGGAAAATGTAGAAAGGGTGATAGGTATGGAAATTACAAAACAGATGGAAATGGTTTTATATCACTCAGAACAAAGTGATGTTACCGTTAATGCAATTATAAAAGATGAAACCATTTGGATTACACAGAAAGCTATGGCTGAACTGTTTGGTGTGAAAGTTCCGGCAATCAGCAAGCATTTAAAAAATATTTTTGAGGACGGAGAACTCGATGAACAAGTGTTTATTTCAAAAATGTAAATAACCACTCCACACGGCGCAATTCCAGGAAAAATGCTCCAGATGGACGAATTTTAAAATCAGATACATCAATTGCAAAGAACTATTTGAATGAAAAGCAAATTCGTCAATTAGAACGTGCTGTTACGGGATATTTTGATTATGTCGAAGATTTGATTGAAAGAGAAAATGTTTTTACAATGCAGGAATTTTCAGATAGTATTAATGCCTTTCTAGAATTTCGTAGATACGATATCTTGCGAGATAATGGGAATGTATCGCATAAGCAGGCGTTAGAAAAGGCATATCATGAATATGAAATATTTAACAAAACACAGCCGATTGAATCTGATTTTGATAAAGTTGTAAAAGAAATTGAAAATAAACGATAGATGTCATTGAACAAAAATGCCAGAAAAGTAAAAAATATTCAATGAATACTCATCTGACAACTTTGCACGTATTATGATTACAAATTTGTGACCTAAATTCGTGTAATGAAGCAAAAACGAATATCAGCCAAGTGACTTTATAATAATTGCACGAATTTTTGGCTGATGGACAAACTTTTTATTATAGACGATGGAGGCGAAAATTATGCAAGATGAACAAAAATGTTTTAAATTACATTCCGAATACAAGCCTACAGGCGATCAGCCACAGGCCATTGAAGCTCTTGTAAAAGGCTTCCAAGAAGGCAATCAGTTCCAGACTTTGCTGGGTGTTACCGGATCTGGTAAGACTTTTACTATGGCGAATGTAATCGCTCAATTGAATAAACCAACACTTATTATTTCTCATAATAAGACTCTGGCGGGACAGCTCTACGGGGAGATGAAAGAGTTTTTCCCGGAGAACGCGGTAGAGTACTTTGTGTCCTACTACGATTATTATCAGCCGGAAGCTTATGTGCCACAGTCTGACACCTATATTGCTAAGGATTCGGCAATCAATGATGAGATTGATAAGCTGCGTCTGTCAGCTACGGCGGCATTGGCGGAGCGGAAAGATGTTATCATCGTAGCCAGTGTATCCTGTATTTATGGTATTGGTAGTCCGGATGACTATATGAATATGATGGTTTCCCTGCGTCCAGGAATGGAAGTGGATCGGGATGATGTAATCAGGGAACTGATTGATATGCAGTATAGCCGGAATGAGATGGATTTTAAAAGAGGAACCTTCCGGGTGCATGGGGATGTGGTGGAAATTTTTCCAGCTAACAGCACGGATCGGGCAATTCGAGTGGAATTCTTTGGAGACGAAGTGGACAGAATTACAGAAGTGGATGTACTGACGGGGGAGATTAAATGCATTTTACAGCATGCAGCAATTTTTCCGGCATCCCACTATGTAGTTCCTCAGGAGAAAATTAATAAGGCCTGCGACGCAATTGAAGCAGAAATGAAGGAGAGGGTGAAGTTCTTTAAAGGGGAAGACAAGCTGTTAGAAGCTCAGCGAATTGCGGAGCGGACCAATTTTGATATTGAGATGCTGAAAGAAACGGGATTCTGTAGTGGAATTGAGAACTATTCCAGACATCTGGCGGGGCGCGAGCCGGGAACAATGCCAGAGACTTTGATTGACTATTTCCCAGAGGACTTTCTTATCATAGTGGACGAGTCTCATATCAGTATTCCTCAGATTCGGGGAATGTACGCAGGAGACCGCTCTCGAAAGACCACACTGGTGGATTATGGGTTTCGACTGCCTTCGGCATTAGATAACCGGCCTTTGAATTTTGAGGAATTTGAAAGTAAGATCGATCAGATGTTATTTGTATCTGCAACGCCGAATGAATATGAGAAGGAACATGAACTGCTTCGAACGGAACAAATTATCCGACCAACAGGTCTGCTTGATCCAGAGATTTTTGTGAGACCGGTAGAAGGACAAATCGATGATCTGATTGGAGAGGTGAATAAGGAGACAGCGCAGCATCATAAAGTTCTGATCACAACACTGACCAAGCGGATGGCAGAAGATTTGACCCAGTATATGAGCGAACTGGGAATCCGGGTCAAGTATCTTCATTCCGATATTGATACACTAGAAAGAGCGGAAATCATCCGGGATCTGCGTTTAGATGTATTTGATGTATTGGTGGGAATCAACCTGCTGCGAGAAGGATTGGATATCCCAGAAATTACTTTGGTAGCAATCTTAGATGCGGATAAGGAAGGTTTCCTTCGTTCAGAAACTTCATTGATCCAGACCATTGGAAGAGCTGCCCGAAACAGCGAAGGGCATGTAATCATGTATGCGGATAAGATTACAGATTCCATGAAAGCTGCCATTGATGAGACGAAGCGTCGTCGTGCTGTGCAGCAGGCGTATAATGAGGAACATGGTATTGAGCCTAAGACCATTCAGAAATCCGTCCGAGAATTGATTGCGATTTCCAAGAAAGTAGCTGCAGAGGAAATGAACTTTGCAAAAGATCCAGAGTCTATGAGTGAGAAAGAACTGGAGAAACTCATTGCTGATATTCAGAAGAAGATGCAGAAAGCGGCAACGGATCTGAACTTTGAAGCGGCTGCAGAATATAGAGACCAGATGATAAAACTAAAAAATATGCTACGTGATATGTAAGGAGAAAACATGGCAAAAAAAGAACGAAAATATATAAAAATACGAGGCGCAAATGAGCACAACTTAAAAAGCGTAAGTATTGACATTCCAAGGGATGAATTTGTAGTGTTAACAGGACTTTCTGGTTCTGGAAAATCTTCCCTGGCTTTTGATACGATTTATGCAGAGGGACAGAGAAGGTATATGGAATCTCTTTCTTCCTATGCAAGACAGTTCTTAGGGCAGATGGAGAAGCCGGATGTGGAGTCCATCGAAGGACTTCCACCAGCAATTTCCATTGACCAGAAAGCCACCAATCGAAATCCACGTTCTACGGTAGGAACTGTAACGGAAATCTATGATTATTTCCGATTATTATATGCCAGAATTGGAATTCCTCATTGTCCAAAATGTGGAAGAGCGATTACCAAACAGAGTATCGATCAGATGGTAGATGCCATCCTTGCCCTTCCAGAGAAGACCAGAATCCAGGTTTTGGCACCGGTGGTTAGAGGTCGAAAAGGTGAGCACCAGAAGCTTTTTGAGAGAGCTAGGAAAAGTGGGTATGTCCGGGTAATTGTAGATGGAAATATGTATGAACTCTCAGAAGAGATTCCTATGGACAAGAACATCAAACACAATATTGATATTGTAGTGGATCGCCTTGTGGTAAAAGAAGGCATTAAAAAACGTCTTACTGATTCATTAGAGAATGTATTTGACTTGACTGAAGGAAATGCAGTTATTGATGTCATTGATGGAGACCCTATGACTTTTTCCCAGAATTTCGCATGCCCAGACTGTGGAATCAGTATTGATGAGGTAGAGCCGAGAAGTTTCTCTTTCAATAATCCATTTGGAGCCTGTCCGGTATGTTTTGGATTAGGATATAAGATGGAGTTTGATGAGGATTTGATGATTCCGGATAAGTCTCTGGCAATTTCGGAAGGAGCAATTCAAGTCATGGGATGGCAGTCCTGTACGGACCCGTCCAGCTATACCTATGCTACCTTGCGGGCGTTGTCAGAAGGCTATGGATTTTCTCTGGATACTCCATACAAAGACCTAGCAAAAGAAATTCGCCACATGCTCATTCATGGAGGAGATGGAAGGATTTTAAAAGTTTATTATAAAGGACAGAGAGGGGAAGGGGTCTATGACCTGAACTGGGAAGGCCTGATCCGCAATGTAGAACGGAAATATCGGGAGACTGCTTCTGATATTATGAAGCAGGAATACGAACAGTTCATGCGGATTACCCCATGTACAGAATGTCATGGACAGCGATTAAAGAAATCTTCTTTGGCTGTGACAGTAGCAGATAAGAATATTTATGAAATAACTAATATGTGCGTGAAAGATCTCTGTGTATTTTTGACAGATATGGAGCTGTCCACGCAGCAGCATCACATTGGAGATCAGATTTTAAAGGAAATCCGGGCAAGAGTAGGTTTTTTGCAGGAAGTAGGATTAGAATATCTGACTCTTACAAGAGCAACAGGAAGTCTGTCAGGTGGAGAAGCTCAGAGAATCCGGCTGGCCACACAGATTGGATCTGGATTGGTAGGTGTTGCCTATATTTTAGATGAGCCGAGTATCGGTCTGCACCAGAGGGATAATGATAAGTTACTTGGAGCCCTTATGAATCTGCGAAATTTGGGAAATACTCTTGTGGTAGTAGAACATGATGAAGACACCATGCGGGCAGCGGATTATATTGTGGACATTGGTCCGGCAGCAGGAGCTCATGGTGGGCAGGTCATTGCCACTGGAACCGCAGCAGATATTATGAAGTGTAAAGATTCCCTGACGGGAGCCTATTTAAGTGGAAGAATTAAGATTCCTGTGCCGGAAGAAAGAAGAAAGCCCACTGGATTTCTTACGGTAAAAGGAGCCAAAGAGAATAACCTGAAAAATATTGATGTGGATATTCCGTTAGGAATTATGACTTGTGTAACTGGTGTGTCTGGTTCAGGAAAAAGTTCTCTGACAAATGAAATTTTATATAAACATTTAGCAAGAAAATTGAATCGTGCACGCTGTATTCCAGGAGAACATGATGAAATTGTCGGAGTAGAGCAGTTGGATAAGATCATTGATATTGACCAGTCTCCGATTGGTAGAACTCCAAGAAGTAATCCAGCTACTTATACCGGGGTTTTTGATATGATCCGTGATCTGTTTGCGGCAACTGCGGATGCCAAGGCAAGAGGCTATAAGAAAGGCCGTTTCAGTTTTAATGTGAAAGGCGGACGGTGTGAGGCCTGCAGCGGAGATGGAATTTTGAAAATCGAAATGCATTTCCTGCCAGATGTGTATGTGCCTTGTGAAGTTTGTGGAGGAAAACGTTATAACAGAGAAACCTTAGAGGTTAAGTATAAAGGCAAGAGCATTTATGATGTACTGGATATGACTGTAGAGGAGGCTCTTGAATTCTTTAAAAATGTCCCTACCATTCATCGGAAAATTCAGACTCTTTATGATGTAGGTCTTTCTTATATTAAATTGGGCCAGCCATCTACAGAACTCTCAGGTGGGGAGGCACAGAGAATTAAGCTCGCAACAGAATTAAGCCGGAAGAGTACAGGAAAGACCATCTATATTCTGGATGAGCCAACGACAGGTCTACATTTTGCAGATGTGCATAAACTGGTAGAAATACTGCGAAAACTATCAGACGGGGGCAATACTGTAGTAGTCATTGAGCATAATCTGGATGTGATCAAGACTGCAGACTATATTATTGACATGGGACCGGAAGGAGGAGATGGCGGTGGAACTGTCATTGCCCAGGGAACACCGGAAGAAATCTGTCAGGTAGAAGTCTCATATACCGGTAAGTTTTTGAAGCCATACTTACGATAAGAAAAAAGTATAATATTTCTCTTGGAAAATGCTCCTTTTCATGTCATGTTTTACAAAATTCTTAAAAAACTTTGAACTGCTAAAAAAAAGTTTGAAAAATGGAATTTATTGTATATAATAAAACTGAATATGAAAAAATATGATTAACTGAGTTTTTCTGCCTTTTTGCAGAGAAATTTCAATAAATTACGCAGAATGAAAATAGAGAAAGGGGCAGTTTCATGATTGGATCAGATATTGGAATTGATTTAGGTACCGCGAGTATTTTAGTATATATTAAAGGAAAAGGTGTAGTTTTAAAGGAGCCTTCCGTAGTAGCTTTTGATAGGGATACTAATAAGATTAAGGCAATTGGTGAGGAAGCAAGATTAATGCTGGGAAGAACACCTGGTAATATCGTAGCAGTTCGCCCCCTTCGTCAAGGTGTTATTTCTGATTACACAGTAACAGAGAAGATGATCAAATACTTTATTCAGAAGGCACTTGGAAAGAAATCTTTCCGGAAGCCAAGAATCAGTGTTTGTGTGCCAAGCGGAGTTACGGAAGTAGAGAAGAAGGCAGTAGAAGACGCAACTTATCAGGCAGGAGCCAGAGAAGTTGAGATTATTGAAGAGCCAATTGCAGCGGCCATTGGTGCAGGTATTGATATTTCTCGACCATGTGGAAATATGATTGTGGATATCGGTGGTGGTACTTCTGATATTGCGGTAATTTCCTTAGGTGGATCTGTTGTAAGTACTTCTATTAAGATTGCTGGAGACGATTTTGACGAAGCATTAGTTCGCTATATGCGTAAGAAACATAACCTTCTGATTGGTGAGCGTACAGCAGAAGATATTAAGATTAAGATTGGAACCTGTTATCCATTGGCGCAGAATGAGACTATGGATGTTAGAGGTCGTAATCTTGTAACGGGTCTTCCAAAGACCATTACCGTAAGTTCGGAAGAGACAGAAGAAGCGCTTCGTGAGCCGACTTTGCAGATTGTAGAAGCTGTACATTCTGTATTAGAGAAGACTCCGCCAGAATTAGCGGCAGACGTTGCAGACAGAGGAATTGTATTAACAGGTGGCGGAGCATTACTTCGCGGTCTGGAAGAACTGATTGAAGAGAGAACTGGAATTAACACCATGACAGCAGAACAGCCAATGACCTGTGTCGCAATTGGAACCGGAAAATATGTAGAGTTTTTGGCTGGAAAGAGAGACGACGATTAATTTCGACGTAATAATATTTCTGCTTAAAGGGTTATTTTTACACAAGAATATGCCGATATATTACACGATAGTGGATTGAGAACAGGAGTAAGGCATGGTTAAAGGTTTATACACTGCCCATACGGGTATGGTAAACGAGATGAAGCGTTTGGATATTATGACTAATAATCTCGCGAATGCAAATACAACAGCATATAAGAAAGAAGGAACTACTTCCCGTACATTTGCAGATGAAATGGCAGTTCGTATTAGGGATTCAGGAGATTACGGAATTGCCAAAGACATCGGAGGAATTACCTATGGTGTTCATCTAGGACAAGTATATACAGATTATTCTTCTGGCAGTTTCAAGGTAACTGATGTGGAGACGGATCTGGCAATAGATGGAAATGGTTTCTTTGCAGTGTCATTTACCGACAAAGCAGGAAATACTTCTGTGAAATATACAAGAGATGGCTCTTTTACTGTGAATACAGAGGGATATCTTGTAACCAAGGATGGTGACTATGTATTAAATGCCACGGGAGCTTTGAATGGAGATCCTAGTGAGGAAAATTACGTTCAGGTAGACCCAAATGCAACTTTAGTCATTGATAGGCTGGGTTACATTTACCAGAATGATGCATTAGTTGGAACAATCGGTTTGGTTGATGTAGATAATTATGATTACCTGGAGAAATACGGAGAGAACATGTATAACCTGTTAGATGGTGGAAATGTGGCAGCTTCCACTGCAAGCATTGAACAGGGGGTATTGGAAACCTCTAATGTTAATGTTGTAAATGAAATGGTTAATATGATTACCATTCAGAGAGCCTATGAAGCAGGACAGAAAGTTATCACTTCAATTGATGGAACTTTGGAGATTGCGGCAAATCAGCTTGGCAAGGTACAGTAACCACAGTGTAATATAGGAGAATAAGCCCATGATGAGAGCACTTTACACCGCAGCAACTGGTATGATTGCGGAACAGACAAATTTAGATACCATATCCAATAATCTTTCCAATGTGAATACCAATGGATATAAGACTGAAAGAACCGAATTTAAATCATTATTATATCAAACATTACAGACTAAGACCACCACAGCTAACGGAGAACAGAAGCCAGTAGGTGCACAGGTTGGACTGGGAACGCGAGTGGCGGCAACCACTTCTATGTATACTCAGGGATCCATGCTTGCAAGTGAGAATGATACAGATTTCGCAATTGAAGGAGATGGATTCTTTTCAATTCGGGCAGTGGACGGACAGGTTTATTATACGAGAAATGGTAACTTTACCTGGAGTATTGCCCAGGATGGAAGAACCATGTTGGCAGATTTTGAAGGAAACCCAGTGTTAGATCAGAATGGCAATGAAATTTATGTTCCAGATGGTGTAAGTACAGAAAAAATGATCTTTTCAGATACAGGAAGTATTGGCTATATGAATGCTGATAATGTATATGTAGATTTAAATCAGTCTTTTGGAATATATCAGTTTAATAATCCATCTGGATTAGAAAAATTATCCTCCAGCCGTCTGCAGGCAACAGCAGCATCTGGAAATCCAATGTTAGAAAATGGCAATGCGAACCTGAAATCAAGTAAGATTCATCAGAATTATCTGGAAGGATCTAACGTACAGGTTGCGGATGAGATGGTAAATATGATTATTGCCCAGAGAGCATATGAATTGAATTCCAAGGCAATTCAAACCGCAGATTCCATGCTGGATACAGCCAATAATTTGAAACGTTAATTGGAGGTAGTGTAATATGGATATGTCAATTGGAAGCATTACTTCTATGCTGGATACAACTAAGACAAGTGCCAGCAGTCAGTCAAGCAATAAGTTAACAAGTTCTATAAATGGACTCTCTTCGGAGTCTTCAGAAGAGGAGTTAAAAGAAGTCATTAATGATTTTACTTCTTATTTCGTAGAACAGGTAATTAAGGAAATGAAAGATACTTTTACTATGAAAGAAGAGGAATCTGATTCTACCATGTCACAGTATGAGGATTTGTATATGGATAAAGCCATTGAACTGGTGGCAGATGAAATCGTAGAACAGGTGGGCAGCAGTTATACTCAGGAACTTTACGAAGCCATGAAGAGAAATTATAACATCGAGTAATGGTGTTTACATAGCCTATAGTGGTTAGTGTGAGCAACAACTATAAGAAAATTTGAACCGGAATGTCAACATACTGCCAGTTGATGTTCCGGTTGTTTTGTATTAAGATGTATTTTATGAATATTTGTGCAGTTTATAATTGCTATACATAACACCAGGAAAAGAGGAAGAGAATTTGGAAACAGTAAATGGATACGTAGACCATATTATATATCGAAATAACGAAAATGGATATACCGTACTGGTGTTAATTGTAGAAGAAGAGGAATTGACCTGTGTGGGATATTTTTCCGATATAGCAGAAGGGGAAAATATAGAGGCAAAAGGCGAGTACACAGATCATCCCACTTATGGAAGACAGTTTAAGGTGTCTTCTTTTGAAGAGAAAGCACCTCAGGATGAAATGGCAATTGAGCGGTATCTGGGTTCTGGTGCAATAAAGGGAATTGGACTCGCTCTGGCGGCAAGGATTGTCAGGAGATTTAAAGCGGATACCTTTCGAATTATAGAAGAAGAGCCAGAACGACTGGCAGAAGTAAAAGGTATCAGTGCGAAAAAAGCAATGGAAATCGCAGATCAGGTCAATTCCAAAAGAGATTTAAGACAGGCAATGATTTTTTTACAGCAGTATGGAATTAATACGAATCTGGCAGTAAAAATCTATAATGCCTATGGTCAGGAAATTTATGGTATTTTAAAAGAAAATCCATATCGCATGGCGGATGATATCGATGGAGTCGGTTTTAAGACTGCTGATGAAATTGCAAGCAGGGTAGGGATTCGAACAGACTCAGATTTTCGTATTCGAAGTGGGATTTTATATGCATTGTTGCAAGCGTCTTCCGAAGGGCATACGTACCTTCCGCAAGAGCAATTGACCAAAAGGGCCAGTGAACTTTTGGGGTTAGAGTCAGAGCATATTGAGAAGCATTATATGAATCTGGCTATTGACCGGAAAATCATGATGCGAAAATGTGATGATGTGACCCAGATCTATGCATCTACTTTTTATTATATGGAAGCCAATGTGGCGACTATGCTAAGACAGTTGGATGTCAGTTATGACGCGCCGGATATAGAAATCGAGAGCAGGGTTCGAAAAATTGAAAAAGAAACAGGAATGGTATTAGAAGAGCATCAATTAGAAGCAGTAAAAGAGGCAGTGAAAAACGGCCTTCTTATTGTAACGGGGGGACCGGGTACAGGAAAGACCACCACCATTAATACCATTATTCGCTATTTTGAAGGGGAAGGCATGGATATTTTTCTGGCGGCGCCTACAGGAAGAGCAGCCAAGAGAATGAGTGAAACTACTGGATTTGAAGCAAGAACCATTCACCGTATGTTGGAACTGAATGGGGGAATGGAAGGAAATGCCGGATTTGAGCGAAATGAGCAGAATCCACTGGAAACAGATGTTATCATTATTGATGAAATGTCCATGGTGGATATTTCTTTGATGTATTCTCTTTTAAAAGCCATTGTGGCTGGAACAAGACTGATTTTGGTAGGCGATGTGAATCAGCTTCCAAGTGTAGGACCGGGAAGTGTTTTAAAGGACATTATCAATTCAGAAAGGTTTCATACGGTGAAACTTCAGAAGATCTTCCGCCAGGCAAGCACCAGTGATATTATCGTCAATGCCCATAAGATCAATGGTGGGGAATCTGTCAATCTGGATAATAAGAGCATGGACTTTTTCTTTTTGAAACGTTATGAAGCGGATAAGATCATCAACGTAACTTTGCAGCTCATTAAACAGAAGCTTCCAAAGTACGTAGATGCCGGGGAATATGATATTCAGGTATTGACCCCGATGAGAAAAGGTCTTCTGGGAGTAGAACGGTTAAACGGCATTTTGCAGATGTATTTAAATCCGCCAGATAAGAAAAAAAGAGAAAAAGAGCATGGTAGCCGGATATTCCGGGAAGGTGACAAAGTCATGCAGATTAAGAATAATTATCAGATGGAATGGGAAATCCGCAGTCGTTTTGGAATCAGCATTGAAAAAGGAACGGGTATTTTTAATGGAGATACGGGAATAATAGAAGAAATAAATGAATTTGCAGAAACAATGACCATTTCCTTTGACGAAGGACGAATGGTGGAGTATCCCTTTAAACAGCTGGAGGAATTGGAACTTGCTTATGCAGTTACCATACATAAGTCTCAGGGGTCAGAATATCCAGCGGTGGTCATTCCTCTGTTATCCGGACCAAGAATGTTATTGAACAGAAATCTTTTATATACAGCGGTTACAAGAGCTAAAAAATGTGTTACTATTGTGGGAGATGATAAGACTTTTAACGAGATGATACAGAACAATTCCCAACAGAGACGCTATAGTGGCTTAGAAGCTAGATTGCGGGAAGAAGATGAAATAGGTTGAAAGAAGGAAGAAGTATGGAAATTCAAATGTTAACAGTTCAGCATGTTCCTCAAGTGGTTCAGCTGGCAAGGCAGAACTTTTTTGAGTGTATTAAGCCTTTTTTAGAAGATGTATCAATGATGCAGGCATTTTATGAATATGTAGAAGAAGGAAAAATTGCCCAGTTAATGAATCAGAAGCAACTTTACCTCTGGGGTGTATATGAAGGAGGGCAGTTGGCAGGAGTGGCAGGTATGCAGGCAGAGGGTCACGTAACCCTGCTTTATGTAACAAGAGCTTATCAGCGCAGAGGTTTTGGAAAAGCATTGCTTTATAAAATGCGCCAGTTTGCGGGAGCCAATTTACATCTGAAACGGGTTACCATCAGTGCCATGCCGGCATGGAGCTGGACCTTTTTCCAGAGACAGGGATTTTCTTTGATGAACAACGTGAACACGATGGCAGCCCAGTTTGTACCAATGGAAGCCAAGTGTCCTTATGAGCTGGAATATGAAAAGAAACCAATCAAGGAAAGCGTTGTACTTGGAATTGTTGGTACCTGCCTGGCGCTTTGTGCTTTTGTAGCAGTGGGAGCTGCCTGGAAAATGTTTTTTGGAGCTTAGAGCAGCTTGCAATGCTTTTGAAGACTCAAAGGTTTATTTTTTAAGGAAAAAGTACTGGCACTTTTTTCTTCAGCAAAAACGGTTGAAAAAAGTGCAATCATGTGGTAGACTTTTAACAATTTAGGCAAAGTTTGCGCAAAAAAAGAGATTCCCTCTTTTTTTTTGCCAACATATAGACAACATGAAGAAAGGGCAGGGTACAAAATGAAAGCTTTTTTAATACTCGAAGATGGTAATGTGTTTACTGGAACAAGCATTGGCTCCACCCGGGAAGTGATCAGTGAAATCGTATTTAACACTTCCATGACAGGTTATTTAGAGGTTTTAACAGACCCATCCTATGCGGGACAGGCAGTTGTAATGACCTATCCATTAATTGGAAATTACGGAATTACACCAGATATGGAATCCTCACGCCCATGGCCAGACGGATATATCGTAAGAGAATTATCCCGTATGCCAAGCAACTTCCGATGTGAAGGAACCATTCAGGATTTTCTTGTAAAACATGATATTCCAGGAATTGCAGGAATTGATACCCGTGCATTAACAAAGATCCTTCGTGAAAAAGGAACCATGAACGGAATGATTACCACAAATGAGAATTATAATCTGGAAGAAATTATTCCAAGATTAAAAGAATATACCACAGGAAATGTTGTAGATAAAGTTACCTGTCAAGAGAAAAGCGTGTTAAAGGGCATCGGCAAGAAGGTTGCACTGTTGGATCTTGGTGCTAAAAGAAATATCGCAAAATCTTTAAATGACAGAGGATGTGAAGTAACTATTTATCCTGCGCATACCACTGCAGAAGAAATCTTAAGCACAAATCCAGACGGAATTATGCTAAGTAATGGTCCTGGAGATCCAAAGGAATGTAAGGAAATTATTGAAGAAATCAAGAAATTATATGCATCCGATGTTCCAATTTTTGCAATCTGTCTGGGACATCAGCTCATGGCACTGGCAACTGGTGCTGATACCCACAAGATGAAATATGGTCACCGTGGAGGAAACCATCCGGTTAAGGATCTGTCAACAGGTCGTGTATACATTTCTTCACAGAACCATGGTTATGTAGTAGATACTGACCATTTAGATCCTGCTGTAGCAATACCTGCATTTATTAACGTAAATGATGGAACAAACGAAGGGTTGGAATATGTAGGAAAGAATATCTTTACTGTACAGTTTCATCCGGAAGCATGTCCAGGACCACAGGATTCCGCGTACCTTTTTGACCGCTTTATTCATATGATGGGAGGAGAACAGTAATGCCAAGAAATCATGACATAAAAAAAGTATTAGTAATTGGCTCTGGACCAATCATTATAGGTCAGGCAGCAGAATTTGACTATGCAGGAACACAGGCATGTCGTTCCTTAAAGGAAGAAGGGGTAGAAGTATGTCTGGTAAACTCCAATCCTGCTACCATTATGACTGACAAGGAAATTGCAGATCAGGTATATATTGAACCATTAACTTTAGAAGTGCTTCAGGAGATCATTCTTAAGGAAAAACCAGACAGTATCCTCCCAACTTTAGGCGGACAGGCTGGACTGAACCTTGGTATGGAGTTGGCTGAGTCCGGCTTTTTAGAGGAGCATGGAGTCAAACTGATTGGTACAACTGCTGAAACTATTTTTAAGGCAGAGGACAGACAGGCGTTCAAAGACACCATGGAGAAAATAGGTGAGCCTTGTGCGGCTTCCCAGGTCGTAAATTCTGTAGAAGATGGGATTAAATTTACCAATACCATTGGCTATCCAGTAGTACTTCGTCCTGCATTTACCTTAGGAGGAAGCGGTGGTGGTATTGCCCACAATGAACAGGAATTAATTGACATCTTAAGCAACGGACTTCGTCTCAGCCGTGTTGGTGAAGTATTAGTAGAGCGTTGTATTGCTGGATGGAAAGAAATCGAATACGAAGTAATGCGTGATGCCAATGGAAACTGCATTACCGTATGTAACATGGAAAACCTTGATCCAGTGGGTGTTCACACTGGTGACTCTATCGTAGTAGCTCCTTCTCAGACCTTGGGCGATAAAGAATATCAAATGCTGAGAAGTTCTGCTTTAAACATTATTGACGAATTACAGATTACTGGTGGATGTAACGTACAGTACGCATTACACCCGGAAACTTTTGAATATTGTGTAATCGAGGTAAACCCACGAGTTTCCCGTTCTTCCGCACTGGCATCCAAAGCAACTGGATACCCAATTGCGAAAGTAACCGCTAAGATTGCCTTAGGTTATACCTTAGATGAGATCAAAAATGCCATTACACAGAAGACTTACGCAAGCTTTGAGCCGATGTTAGACTACTGTGTAGTAAAGATTCCAAGACTTCCATTTGATAAGTTTTTGACTGCAAAGAGAACTCTTACCACCCAGATGAAAGCAACTGGTGAAGTAATGAGTATCTGCGACAATTTTGAAGGCGCATTAATGAAAGCAATCCGCTCTCTGGAACAACATGTAGACTGCTTACAGTCTTATGATTTCACACAGCTTTCTGATGCAGAGCTGGATAAACAGCTTCATGTAGTAGATGACAGAAGAATCTGGGTCATTGCAGAAGCAATCCGCCGAGGTGTATCTTACCAGCGTATTCATGAGATTACCATGATCGACTTATGGTTCATTGACAAGATCGCCATTCTGGTAGAAATGGAAAATAGACTTGCAAGTGAAGAACTGACCGTTGACCTGCTAAAAGAGGCAAAACGTATCGAGTTCCCAGATAACGTAATCGCAAGACTTTCTGGTAAGACCGAAGATGAAATCAAAGAAATGCGTTATGCCAACGGTATTGTTGCAGCATACAAGATGGTAGATACTTGTGCGGCAGAGTTTGCGGCAGAGACACCATATTACTACTCTGTATATGGCAGTGAAAATGAAGCTGCAATCACAAAGCCGGAGAAAAAAGTATTAGTTCTTGGCTCTGGTCCAATCCGTATCGGACAGGGTATTGAGTTCGACTTCTGTTCTGTACACTGCACCTGGGCATTCGCAAAAGAAGGCTGGGAAACTGTTATTGTAAATAATAATCCGGAAACTGTTTCTACAGATTTTGATATTGCAGATAAACTGTATTTTGAGCCATTAACACCAGAAGATGTAGAAAGTATCGTAAATATTGAAAAACCAGATGGAGCTGTGGTTCAGTTCGGTGGACAGACCGCCATTAAGCTGACAGAAGCATTAATGAAAATGGGCGTTAAGATTCTGGGAACCAAAGCAGAAGATGTTGACGCAGCAGAAGATAGAGAACTTTTCGATAAGATTTTGGAAGAAACAGAAATTCCTCGTGCAGCAGGTGGAACTGTTTTCACTGCAGAAGAGGCAAAAGAAGTTGCGAACCGTTTAGGCTATCCGGTTCTTGTGAGACCTTCCTATGTATTAGGGGGACAGGGCATGAAAATTGCCTTCAGTGATGAAGAAATCGAAGAATTTATCGGAATCATTAATAGAATTGCCCAGGATCATCCAATTTTGGTAGATAAATATTTGCAGGGAAAAGAAATTGAAGTGGATGCCGTATGTGACGGAACAGACATTTTAATTCCAGGTATTATGGAACATATTGAGCGCACCGGTGTACACTCTGGAGACAGTATTTCTGTATATCCTGCTCCAACTATCAGTGAGCCTGTAAAAGAAATGATCGTAGAGTACACCAAGAGACTTGCCAAAGCTCTTCATGTAATTGGTCTGATTAATATTCAGTTCATCGTTATGGATGAGCAGGTTTACGTAATCGAAGTAAATCCACGTTCTTCCAGAACCGTACCATATATCAGTAAAGTAACAGGTATTCCAATCGTAGACCTGGCAACGAAAGTAATCATTGGAAATACTATTCGTGGATTAGGATATGAGCCAGGTTTGGCACCAGTGGCAGATTATATCGCCATCAAAATGCCGGTATTTTCCTTCGAGAAACTTCGTGGTGCAGAGATCAGCTTGGGACCAGAGATGAAATCCACCGGTGAGTGTTTGGGAATTGCCAAGACCTTTAACGAAGCATTATACAAAGCTTTCTTGGGGGCAGGGGTAAAACTTCCAAAACACAAACAGATGATTATGACGGTAAAGGATGCCGACAAACCGGAAGCGGTGGATGTGGCTAAGAGATTTGAAGCATTAGGCTATAAGATTTATGCAACAAGAAGTACTGCAAAATATTTAAAGGAGCATGGAGTCAATGCACTTCGTGTCAACAAGATTACTCAGGAATCTCCAAATGTTATGGACCTGATTTTAGGACATAAGATTGACCTGGTAATCGATACCCCGACTCAGGGTAACGGAGATAAGACAAGAGATGGATTCCTGATTCGTCGTAATGCAATTGAGACTGGTGTGTACTGTATTACAGCAATGGATACGGCAAACGCCCTTGCACGTTCTTTAGAGACAGCAAGCGGAAAATTAACACCGGTAGATATTGCCACAGTGAAGAATATGTAATTTCATAAGAAAATAGAAAGACAGCGCGAAAAGCAGAAAAGCTTTTGGCGCTGTTTTTGTTGTCAAGTATACTGATGTGAAATCTTAGTTGCTAAGTATGCCAAAATGCCCCTGTCTGGGAGAAAAGGATTCCGATTGCCAGACATAGCGATGTGCATCTGATGGAGGAGTTGGTGGGATTTTTTTCTTGGCTGCAAGAGTGGAAAGAGCAAGCCATGGATGTTTGGACATATGCATTTTTTTCTCTTTGAAATGTCCAAAAATCATGCATTTTTCCACACGAACTAGGGAAATTCACTATTGATTGGACATATACAAAAAAACTGGTCGGAAATGTCCAGGATTTAAGGGGAAATGTGGACATTTTCGGGGAGTTTTGCGCTATTTGTCCAATTCATGAAAATAAGCAGCTCAAATCAAGGGGATTTTGAGGAAAAAATTGGACATTTTATGAAAGAAAAACTGTATATGCCCAAAGGAGATATTATAAGAACTACAAAGCAGGAAAATAAAATGGTTGACAAATGCTTACCGCGGTGCTATTGTGAGAATATAAGGTAAGCATTTGTCAACCAGTGATGCGAGAGTAGAACAGACAAAGAATTGGAGGAAAACCATGCAGAAAAAATTAACCGATGCAGAATGGAAAGTGATGGAAATCTTATGGGAGTCGTCACCTCGGACCATGATGGAAATTACCAATGCTTTAAAAGAAGAAACGGGCTGGACGAAATATACGGTCATGTCCTTTTTAAAGAGAATGGAAGAGAAAGGTGCGCTTTATTTTGAAGAAGGGGAAAAGGCAAAATTATATTACCCAGACTGGAAGCAAGAGCAGGCGGTGGTACAGGAGTCAGAAGATTTTTTAAATAAAGTGTTTAAAGGCAGAATTGGACTGATGGTCAATGCTATGGTGCAGCAAAATGCCATTACTGAAGAAGATTTAAAGGAGCTGCAGGAAATCTTAGAAAGAAAGGAATAGGCAGTTATGGTTACAATGATGATTACAACAACTGTTTTTCTTTTGCTGATCTTATTAGTAAGGGGATTTTTTCAAAAGAAGATCAGCGCAGTGCTTCAATATTCTCTGTGGCTGTTTGCGGTAGCGAAATTGCTGGTATTTCCGATGCCAGTGCTAGAAAGCAGTTTTTCGGTGATGAATTTATTTGATGTTGTGACAGTAGTTATTGGCGAAGCAGCAGATGGAGAACTTGCAGAAGAGGGAATGGCAGGAAGTCTTGGAAATGATGTGGAAACTCACTCTCAGAATGGTTATGCAGCAATGGAGGGAGAAAATACCGGACAAATCTCAGACATCCAGAATGACCAGCCATTGCAGAATGGGCAACAGCAGAATGAGAACCAGGAAAATCAGCAACAAAGTGCTTCTTTAGAAAAGGAGACACTTTCGTTTTTGGGAAAAATAAGTCAGCCAGAAGCTTTGAAAACAATTTATATAATTTGGGCGGCCGGAAGTATTCTGGTTCTTGTGTACATGGTATTTGTAAATGGAAGACTCTGTCTTTCGTTGAAAAAGAATCGTATTCTGTTTGATGAGACCGAATCGGAGCTTCCTGTCTATCTGGTAGAGGGACTTCCAACTCCATGTTTATATGGAAGAGGAATCTATGTACCAGCAGAACTAGCGGGACAAGAAGAAAAATTGCATCACGTACTGGTACATGAGACTACCCACTATAAACATGGGGATGGATTATGGGGAATGATCAGAGGAATTTGTGTGGCAGTCTACTGGTGGCATCCTCTGGTATGGTTCTGTGCCTATTTGTCCATGCAGGATTGCGAATATGCCTGTGATGAAACTGCAATTCGTCAGTTGGGAGAACAGCAGCGGATTTCCTACGGGAAGACCATACTAAGTTTAGTGAAGATAAAAGAAAGTGCAAAAAATTATTTTTCTATGGCATTATTACTTTCAGGAGGGGGGGAGAAAATGAAGAAGAGAATTACAAGAATTGCAAAACATTCGAAAGGCCTGGCTGCGACCGGAGTGTTGGTGGTGTTCCTGCTTGTTATGGGATTGGCGGTAACTGGGACTTCTGGGAAAGAGAATAAAGTGACAGATGGGGCTACTGAAACAGAAAAACAAGACTCCGAGCAGGAAGTGTCAGCAGTTAGTGAACAAGATTGGAAACCGGAGAAGAATTCTGGCAGCTATGGCTGGCAAGTAAATGAGAACCATCAGCTTCTCCACAAGAATCCGGACACGGGAGAAATGGAAGTGGCGGTGGAATTAATGGACTATGTCTCTGAGGAAGAGTTTGTAGACTGCAGTTTTGTAGATGAAAATACTGCGTACATTGCTTATTTTTCCAAGGAAAAACATTTGGTGGTATTGCAGTATACGGTGGATGGTGCCACAAACTGGAACAAGACCATTCTTCCGGGGCTGCTTGAAATGGGAGTAGGAGGAATCTTTCTTTCCTTTGTAGACGAGACAACCGGATATCTGCTGGTGGGATCTGAACCGGGAGCAGGTAAGATGAAAAAGACCTTATATGTAACGAAGGATGGTGGAAAATCTCTGGAGAAGGTTGGCGAACCGGATATGCGGAATCATCCATGTGATATGCTCTTTTTTACAGAAGATATTGGCTTTATGATTACCATGTATTATGGTGAAGAACCGTACATGTATCAGACTACGGACGGCGGTGCGTCTTGGAATCCTGTCAGTGTGGATATCCCGGAAGATGAGGCGTTTTCTTATGTAAATGGCTACTCACTGGAAAGAAAAGAAGGCTCAAAAGGAGAAGCAAAACTGATTCTGGAAGGAGTAGGAATAGAAGAAAATGTCTATTTAGAATATGTAACCAAAGACGCAGGAAAGACTTGGGATTAAATTAATCAAGACATTTCGTGTTAACAATGTTTAGTATAATGAGATTGCGCGAAGCGCAATCTCATTTATTTTACAGATCCAATCCTCTTGTTCTTCTATGATGCGCTCGGAACTTATCTGCGGTAGCTTTGATCCGTTCGTCGGCAACAAAAAGCTTTAAGGTATTTTCATCAATGACCACACGGTTGTCCATGGTTTTCATAATATCAATAATCTCAATGTCTTTTCGGACGGCAGCTCTACTTAAATCGTAAATCTGGTTATCGCTGAGGCGAAGCACCAGTGGATACATGAAATCTTCTGGATTTTCTTCCAGAACAATTCCCTTATCTCCAGTGGATAAATCCACACTGGCGCCGGTCGGGCAGATGTGGATACATTTTGCAAGAGCAGTGACTACCGGACGGCTATATTGGTCTGGCGCATCTAACATGAACTTCATAGCCATAATCTCAGATTCTGGTTCGTGTCCAAGGCTCATGGCAGTACTCCGGTCAAAGGTGGTTGCTACATGAAGGATAGAAGCCATGGTCTGAACTTCTGGATCCGTATTATTAACTGGTTTATTGGAGTAGTAGCTATGAATATAATATTCCATAACCCGTAATGCCTTTGGGAAAAAGGCAAATTCGTTTCGGTATGTTCCGAGATAAATAAGTCCTTTTTCCAGAGACTGTTGAATCATATCTTTATCTCCGGCTGTCAGATCCTGTCCTTTATCTAATACAGATTTTGGAGCAAATTCATAACCAAAGCCATATAATAGTGCAGCGCAGATCAATGCGTCCTGATTTAAGGCTGCAAGATTTAAGTGTGGTGTCATCAGAGCAATTAGAATAGCAGTACTGATGGCATGTTTGTAGGTGAAGTCATCGGCGCTACGAAGATTCTGGTTAAAGTTCACACGATGATCCAGTGAACCATAGGAACGCATAATATCCTTGATCAGATTTGGGAGATTATCAATATCTCCTTTTTGGTTGATCTGATTAAAAATTTCTCGAACCTTGAACATATAGATGGTCTGTCTCTGTTCGAATTCCAGATCTTCCTGTGAAAAAGGCGGTACTGGCTCGGCTGGCTCCAGAATATAGATACCAAAAAGACCGAAATTATTTACGCTGGCAATTCCTGGCGCGGATAATAAAGAATTGCGGTCATAGAGCAGTACTCCGTTCTTATTATAAATTGGCTTTGCTAAACGCATTCCTGGTTTTAAATCGTCTGTCTTTACAAATTTCATTGTAATGCCCCCCCTGATGTAGTAAAAATTCACGAAAAACTAGCGGTAAAATTATGCCTAATTGGCATTATCTTCTAATATGATAACATATTGAAGCTAGAAAAACAATCTGCTAAAATAAAAGAATACGCAATATCATAGAAAGAAGAGGAACCTTATGAAAGGAAAAAGACTCAAACACGTAATCGCATTGATTGCTTTTACAGCAGTTTTGTTTTCTACTACATATATATCGGCAACTTCTCTGGAAGATATTAAGAAAGAACAGCAGGAATTGCAGGAACAACAAGAGGAAATTCGAAAACAGCAGGAAGAGATTAAGAAAAAACAGCAGCAGTTGAATGAAGAGAATGAGGCACTTTCTCAGGCAAAAAAAGAACTGGAAAATTCTTTGGGAGATTTGAACTCTGATTTTTATGAATTATCAGCTTCATTAGAAGAAGTTCAGGGACAAGCTGAGGCATTAGAACTGGAAATTCAAGAGACGACTTTGCTTTTAGAAGAAGCTCAGCAGAAAGTGGACAGCCAGTATGAGGATATGAAACTGCGGATTCAGTATATGTATGAAAATAGTATGGAAAGTCCGATGATTACACTTTTGGAATCAGGCAGTTTTGCAGAATTTTTAAACCGTCTGGAATATATGGCGCAGTTAAATGTTTACGATCGTAAAATGCTAACGACCTATGAAAGTACCTTAACGGAAGTAACTGCATTTAAAGAGGAATTGCAGGCTCAGTCTGAAAGTTTGGAACAAACAAAGGAATCTTTAAAGCAAAAAGAAAAGAGCCTGTTATCATCCATCGAACAGGCAAAAAATAAAATCAATAATGCCAACAGTCAGTTGAATGAAAATGAGTCTTCCATGGAGGAACAGCAGGAGGCTCAGGAGAAGCTAAAAGATCAGGTTGCAAAGATGGAAGCCTACGAAAAGAAGTTAGAAGAAAAACGGGCAAGAGAAGAAGCAATCCAGTTGAAGGAACAGGCGAGACTGGAAGAAATCAAAAAACAGGAAGAAGAAGCTGCAGCCAACAGAAAACCAATCTCGGCGACAGTTTCAGAAGAAGAGCTTCTGGCGGCCATTATTTACTGTGAATCTGGCGGAGAATCCTATGAATCCCAGCTAGCAGTGGGCAGCGTCGTCTTAAACAGGGTAAATAGCAGTTATTTTCCGAATACCATTACCGAGGTTATTTATCAGAAGAATCAGTTCTCACCAGCGGGAAGTGGAAAGCTTGCTCTGGTACTGGAAAATGGACTTACCACAGATAGCTGCAGAAAAGCTGCAAAAGAAGTGCTGGGAGGTAATATTACTGGGAACTGGCTGTATTTTCGACTGGATAATGGAATGATTGAGGGAACCATTATTGGGAAGCAGGTATTTTACTAGAAAATAGTCAAGTTGTTGTTGGATTATGTAAACAGTAATAGAGTATCATTATAACTTTAATGCTGCGAATGAAGCAGTTGCAATTTTAAAAACAAATTACCATAATAGATGTGTCTGATAATGTTGTGCTGTGACAAAATGATGAAGAGAAGGATAATTTCAATGAGGAAAATAAAGGAAGTTATAGTTACTACTTTGTGTCTATTAGTGATTTTGGGAACGGTTGGAGTAGAAGCTGGAACATATACAACATATACATTTACTAAGAAAGATGTAGATAGTAATTCCTATACAACCATCATGAGCACTACAAAGCTTTATGATAGTTCAATATCAACGGTAAAAGTTACGGAAATTTATAAGGCTGATGGAAGTGCGTCGGATTATAATTATGTTTGGGTAAAAGTTAGTGGTGGATTTTGTTGATGCGCTAAATGAAAAAAGGATAAATGATTATCATGGAGGTTAGAATGTTAAAACAGCAATTAAAGACCATGTTTCATGGAAAGGGATTTAAAGCAGGATTTGGAATCAGTTTGGTATGTGCCATTGCGTTTTTCTTAATGGCAGTTCCTATGCCTTATGGCATCTTTAATGGATTTTATGCATATTGCGGTATGGGAGACTGCAATGAATGGTCGATGTACTCGTTTTTATTGCCTTTTTTGATTGTGCTTCCTTTTGCAACGTCCTTTCAGGATGATTTACATAAAAAGACCTATGGGACTATTATGGTTCGCAACAATGGAGGAGAATATATTAGAGCGAAAATGATAGCAACCTTTATTGGAAATTTTGTAATTGTTGTAATTCCATTTGCAGTCAATATGGTCTTATGTTCCATTTTCCTGCCTCATGTGACAGTTACTCCTTATGGAGAACCTGAGTCTGATTTATTTATCGCAATTATGGAAGGAACGGGAGTGGACTTCTTGTGTATAAATCCAGAACAGCCATTAGTTGGATTGATCCGATTCAGTCCAGTTTTGTATTGTATTCTATTTCTTGTTTTTTTAGGATTATTCTGTGGACTGGCTGGTGTGGTAGTTTTGGCATTGTCTTTTTGGGTAAGAAGGTACAAGTTGGTACTATTTCTGCCATTTTTGCTTATTTCTCAACTGGGAGAGACCTGGACTGGGATTTCTTTGAATAAGGCAATTGCTGATAGATCGCATTTGTTTGTGAATCTTAGTTTATGGGATTATGTTGCTCCATTTTCTTATCAGGGAAAATCCTATCTAATTTTCTGGATTTTTGTACTCCTATTATGCGGATTTGTGTATCTGTCTTATCGGCATGTATTGAAATTGGATTATCTTAAACTAATGGAGTAGAGGATGAAAAATGAAAATACGTAGAATGCTTATAAATTTAGGTAAAATAGCTTTGATCGTCCTGTATGTGTTCTATAGATACCGATTTTCCATATTTGGAGAGATTGGGGATACATCGGTAGCAGGGAGATTGAAATATGACATACTGGGACCAATGACTCAGAACGAAACTAATATGGTGCTGGCGTTGGAGGATATAGCATTTATGGTATATTTCCATTTCTTATTTGGCGGATATATCAGTAATTATTTTGAACATATGCCAGCTTATTATTTTTCCAGAGTTGCGGATAAGTGTAGATGGTTCTTAAGAAAATGTGCAGAACTGTTCATATGGACAGTGATTTATGTTTTTCTCTATATAGGAAGCAGTTTTTTGATCATTACAAAAATTACAACTGCACCGGTGAATCCTGAAGCTATAAAGATTTTTGCGATTTTATGCATTATTTGCGTGGCACTTTGTTATGGCTATGCAATATTGATAAATCTATGTCATATTATCTGGAATAAAGTAATTGGGTTCGTAGTTTGTTATACAGGAATTTTGTTCTGTTTGTTATTGCCAATGGTTACTTTAAATTTCGGTTTACAGTTTATCAATCCTTTTGCTTATATGCAGATTCTGGATGAAATGGATGGCTGGTTATATGCAAAACTGGCATATTTGATATTGTTAGCAATTATTGCAGTTATTGCAGGGGCGCGATTTATAAGAAAATACGACATTTCTTTGAAAGAGGTGGACTAAATGAATACATTAAAAGTTGAAAATATATCAAAAACAATAAAGGATAGTGTGATTCTACAGAATGTATCCATGGAGGCAGATGGTGGAAAGATTGTAGGTATTGTGGGGGAAAACGGTTCTGGGAAAAGTATGCTTTTTCGGGTTATGGCGGGGCTTGTACATCCGACAGAAGGACAGGTACTCTATAATGAAAAGACTTTTCAAGAGGGGCAGCCGAAGATTGGACTTGTAATTGATGATGTATCTTTGTATCCGGATTTTACAGGAAAAAGAAATCTGGAACTTTTAGCCATGATTCGGAATATTGCCGATGAAAAAATGATTGAGGATGCAATTGAAAGAGTGGGACTGGATCCAAAAGATAAGCGAAGCTTCCGAAAATATTCTCTGGGAATGAAACACCGCCTGCTTTTGGCTCAGGCAATTATGGAGAAGCCTGATTTTCTTTTTTTGGATGAGCCAACAAATGCAGTAGATGCAGAAGGAGTTCAGATTTTTTATCATATTATTAAGGAAGAAGCCGAAAGAGGTGCGGTGGTGGTTGTATCTAGTCATGTGAATTCTGACATTCAGACTTTAGCTGAAAAGACCTATCTCATGAGTAAAGGAAAATTTTCTGTGAAAAATGTATAAACCGCAGGAAAACAGATTGATTTTATAAGCAATTTGTGGTAGAATAGACTTTGTTAAAAAATTAACAGCAATATATTTGTACAATATTAAATTTTAAAGGAGATAGGAATATGGCAAAGAAAGTTGTTTTAGCAGGCGCTTGCCGTACTGCAATCGGCAGAATGGGCGGAGCATTAAGCAATACTCCAGCTGCAGACCTTGGTGCAATCGTTATTAAAGAAGCATTAAACAGAGCAGGTGTAAAACCTGAGATGGTTGATGAAGTATTAATGGGATGTGTAATCCAGGCAGCACAGGGACAGAACGTTGCTCGTCAGGCTTCTATCAAAGCTGGTTTACCAATCGAAGTACCAGCAGTTACCCTGAACGTAGTTTGTGGTTCTGGTCTGAAATGTGTAAACGAAGCAGCTACACAGATTCTTGCTGGACAGGCTGATATCGTAGTAGCAGGTGGTATGGAAAACATGTCTATGGCACCATACGCTATGACAAAAGCTCGTTTTGGATACCGTATGAACAACGCAACAATTATCGATACAATGGTTAACGATGCATTAACAGATGCATTCAACCACTACCATATGATGATCACAGCTGAGAACGTTTGTGATAAATATGGCATTACTCGTGAAGAATTAGATGAGTTCTCAGCAAACAGCCAGCAGAAATGCGAAGCTGCAATCGCTGCAGGCAAATTCAACGACGAAATCGTTCCAGTACCAGTTAAGGTTAAGAAAGATATCGTTGATTTCGCAACAGATGAAGGCCCAAGAGCTGGAACAACAGTTGAGTCCTTAGCTAAATTAAAATGCTGCTCTGGCAAAGAAGGCGGACTTATCACAGCTGGTAACGCTTCTGGTATCAACGATGGTGCAGCAGCAATCGTTGTAATGAGCGAAGAGAAAGCAAAAGAACTTGGTGTTACTCCAATGGCAACATGGGTAGCAGGAGCTCTTGGCGGAGTAGAGCCAGAAATCATGGGTGTTGGACCTGTAGCTTCTACAAGAAAAGTATTAGAGAGAACAGGACTTACCATTGATGATATCGATCTGATCGAAGCAAACGAAGCTTTCGCAGCTCAGTCTATCGCAGTTGCAAGAGATCTTAACTTCGATATGTCCAAAGTTAACGTTAACGGTGGAGCAATCGCTCTTGGACATCCAGTTGGAGCATCTGGATGCCGTATCCTTGTTACCTTATTACATGAAATGCAGAAGAGCGGAGCAAACCGTGGTCTTGCTACATTATGTATCGGTGGTGGAATGGGCTGCTCTACAATCGTTGAGAAGTACTAATTCATACATATGAATTCATGAAGGAGCAGCAAAAACTGCTGTTCCTTCCAAAAAATAAAAATTTATCAGGAGGACCTAATAATGAAGGTTGGTGTAATTGGTGCAGGAACAATGGGTTCCGGAATCGCACAGGCATTTGCGCAGACAGAAGGATATGAAGTTTATCTGTGTGATATTAACGAAGAATTTGCTGCAAATGGTAAAGCTAGAATCGCAAAAGGCTTTGCAAAAAGAGTAGAAAAAGGCAAAATGGCTCAGGAAGATGCAGACAAGATCTTAAATAAGATCACAACAGGTGTAAAAACTATCTGTACAGATGCAGATTTAGTTGTAGAAGCAGCTCTTGAAGTTATGGACATTAAGAAACAGACATTCAAAGAGTTACAGGAGATCGTTCCATCTACCTGTATGTTCGCAACAAACACTTCTTCCCTTTCTATTACAGAAATCGGAGCAGGACTTGACAGACCAGTAATCGGTATGCATTTCTTCAACCCAGCACCTGTAATGAAACTCATCGAGGTTATCAAGGGAGAGAATACACCAGATGAATTAAGAAATAAAATCGTTGAGATTTCTAAAGAAATCGGAAAGACTCCAGTAGAAGTTAACGAAGCTGCTGGTTTCGTAGTAAACAGAATCTTAATCCCAATGATCAACGAAGGTGTTGGAATCGTAGCAGACGGTGTTGCATCTGTTGAAGGTGTTGACACAGCTATGAAACTTGGTGCAAACCATCCAATGGGACCATTAGAGTTAGGTGACTTAGTTGGTCTTGATATCTGTCTTGCAATCATGAACGTATTATATGATGAGACAGGTGATCCTAAGTACCGTCCACATCCACTTCTTAAGAAGATGGTACGTGCTGGCAAATTAGGACGTAAGACAGGAATCGGATTCTACGATTATTCTAAATAAGAAATCTTAAATGTAATTTCAGCAATACGTTCCCTTTGGGGAATGTATTGCTAAATTCGTTTGAAGGTATCATTTATAAAAAATATAAAACAATCAATTTGGAGGATTATATCATGGATTTTACTTTAGACAAAAAACATGAGATGGCCCGTAACCTCTTCAAAGAGTTTGCGGAGACAGAAGTAAAACCGCTTGCACAGGAAACAGACGAAACAGAAGAATTTCCTATGGAAACAGTTAAAAAGATGCAGAAATTTGGATTCATGGGAATCCCAGTTCCAAAGGAATACGGCGGACAAGGCTGTGATCCTTTAACATATGTAATGTGTGTTGAAGAATTATCTAAAGTTTGTGCTACAACAGGTGTTGTTGTTTCTGCACATACTTCTCTTTGCATAGATCCAATTCTGACCTACGGAACAGAAGAACAGAAACAGAAATATGTAAAACCACTTGCTACTGGCGAGAAGTTAGGTGCTTTTGCATTAACAGAGCCAGGTGCTGGAACTGATGCTCAGGGAGCTCAGACAAAAGCTGTATTAGATGGTGATGAATGGGTATTAAACGGATCTAAATGTTTCATTACCAATGGTAAAGTTGCAGACGTTTATATCGTAATTGCTATTACAAGCGTTGTTGAAGATAAGAGAGGCAGAAAGAAGAAAAACTTCTCTGCATTTATCGTAGATAAAGGCGCTCCAGGATTCTCCTTCGGAACAAAAGAAAAGAAAATGGGTATTCGTGGATCTTCTACATATGAATTAATTTTCGAAGACTGCAGAATTCCAAAGGAAAACCTTCTCGGACCAGAAGGAAAAGGTTTCCCAATCGCTATGCACACTCTTGATGGTGGACGTATCGGTATCGCAGCTCAGGCACTTGGTATTGCAGAAGGTGCATTCGAAAGAGCTGTTGCTTATACAAAAGAAAGAAAACAGTTCGGACGTTCTATCGCAGCTCAGCAGAATACTCAGTTCAAACTTGCTGATATGGCAACAAGAATTGAAGCAGCTCAGCTTTTAGTTTACAAAGCAGCTATGGCTAAAGCTACTCAGAAAGTATACTCTGTAGAAGCAGCTAAAGCTAAATTATTCGCAGCTGAAACAGCAATGGCTGTAACAACAGAAGTTGTTCAGTTATTCGGTGGATACGGATATATCAGAGAGTACGATGTAGAGCGTATGATGCGTGACGCTAAGATCACAGAGATCTACGAAGGAACTTCAGAAGTTCAGCGTATGGTTATCTCTGGAGCAGTACTTAAGTAGTCGCGTGATTGGCAAAGAAAATTAATGAAGGAGAACAAATACATGAAAATCGTAGTATGTATTAAACAGGTTCCTGATACAAAGGGCGGCGTTAAGTTCAACCCAGACGGAACTCTTGATAGAGCAGCTATGCTTGCAATCATGAACCCAGATGATAAAGCTGGTCTTGAAGCAGCACTTAGAATTAAAGACGAAATCGGCGCAGAAGTAACCGTTCTTACAATGGGTCTTCCAAAAGCTGATGATGTACTTCGTGAAGCATTAGCAATGGGTGCAGACAATGCAATCCTTGTTACAGATAGAGTTTTAGGAGGAGCTGATACATGGGCAACTTCTACAACAATCGCTGGTGCATTAAGAAATATTGATTATGATTTAATTATTACAGGACGTCAGGCTATCGACGGAGATACCGCTCAGGTAGGACCACAGATCGCTGAACATCTTGGACTTCCAGTAATCTCTTATGCAGAAGACATTAAAGTTGAAGGAAATGCTGTAATCGTTAAACGTCAGTATGAAGACAGATATCATGAAGTAAAAGCTCAGATGCCATGTCTTGTAACTGCACTTTCTGAATTAAATGAGCCAAGATACATGACTCCAGGTGGAATCTTCGATGCATATGACAAAGAAGTTACCGTTTGGGGAAGAGCAGACTTAAAGGATGTTGATGATTCCAACCTTGGTTTAAAGGGATCTCCTACTAAGATTGCAAAAGCATCTGATAAAGTACGTAAAGGTGCTGGCGAGAAAGTAACACTTGACGCAGCAGAATCCGTTACATATTTAATGGATAAGTTAAAAGAGAAACACGTAATCTAATATTATATTAAGAAAAGTGGTGAACAAAATGGGTTTAGAAGAATATAAGGGCGTATATATCTACGCACAGCAGGTAGACAATGAGCTTAGCTCAATTGCATTCGAATTAATCGGAAAAGCAAAAGAATTAGCAAGCGACTTAGGTACAGATGTAACCGCTGTACTTCTTGGATCTAATGTTAAGGGACTTGCAGATGAATTAGGCGAGTATGGCGCAGACAAGGTTATCGTTGTTGACAATCCTGTATTGGAGACATACCGCACAGAGCCATATGCACAGGCTCTTTCAGCAGTAATTAACGAGTACAAGCCGGACATCATGCTGGTTGGTGCAACTGCAATCGGTCGTGACTTAGGACCGACTGTTTCTGCAAGAGTAGCAACCGGACTTACCGCAGACTGTACAATGCTTGAGATTGGTAACTTCCCACTCAATCCTGTTCCGGGTAAGGAAGCAGAGCAGAAGCACAATCAGCTTCTTATGACTCGTCCTGCATTCGGTGGAAATACCATTGCAACTATCGCATGTCCGGATAACCGTCCGCAGATGGCAACCGTTCGTCCGGGTGTTATGCAGAAGCTTCCAAGAGAGGCTGGCCGCAGAGCAGAAGTGATTGAGTTCAATCCGACACTTGAGGAGAACAACCGTTACGTTGAGATTCTTGATGTTGTTAAGGCAGTTGGCAATGTTGAGAATATTATGGACGCTAAGGTATTGGTATCTGGTGGTCGTGGAGTAGGAAGCGCAGAGAAGTTTGATATGCTCAAAGATTTGGCATCCTGCTTCGACGGTGGTATGGTATCATGCTCCCGTGCAGTTGTTGAGAACGGCTGGTTAGCACCGGATTATCAGGTAGGACAGACCGGTAAGACCGTACGTCCACAGATTTATTTTGCAATCGGTATCTCTGGAGCAATCCAGCACGTTGCAGGTATGGAAGAGTCAGACCTCATCATCGCAATCAACAAAGACGAAGATGCTCCAATCTTCGATGTAGCTGATTACGGTCTTGTTGGAGATTTGAAT
>JBGVLD010000048.1:0-11904 GCA_045124075.1 Agathobacter sp. | reverse complement strand
TCCTTTTCTTACTAACTGGTTGAATGTTGGCATTATTTTCACCTCCTGTAATTATGCTTAAAAGTGCGCCTTTGTATGCACACTATGACATTATAGTAACTTATTTTTCCATTGTCAAGCAGATTTTATCGGATTTTCTGCTGTTTTCGGCGGTTTTTATAATGTTTATTAACGGAAGCGTGATGTGATTTCCTGCAATTTCTGAGCAGAGTCTTTACAATTTGTAGTTCGCTCAAAAGTTTCTGCGGTAAGACCTACAACATCAGTAGTCTTCATTGCAATATCATTGACACCAATAGAACATTCGTTGATATTATCACTAATTCCATCAATAGACCGGGCTATGCTATTGATTTCAGCCCTAATTTCATGAATTTGTGCATTTGCCTGATTCATGAACTGTTCAATGCTCTGCGTTGCGTCTCCATAAGTCTCGCTGGCTTTAATAAACTCCTCATAATCTGCCATTACGTTATTTTCCATGAAATCCAACGCTTCGCTCAGACTTGCAGTAAGTACTCCTACCGACTCATTTACCTGCCCCGCAATCGTCAAAATGCTGGAACTTGTCTCAGCAGTCTGACCAGCCAGTTTAGAAATTTCTCCCGCAACTACTGCAAAACCTCTTCCTGCTTCACCAGCTCTCGCTGCTTCAATAGAAGCATTTAAGGAAAGAAGGTTGGTTTCTTCTGCAATATTCTGAATCGCACTTGCCAAAGTATTGATTCGTTCTACTTCTTTTGCCCGGATAATGGCTTCTTCTGAATCCTGACGAATGGTTCCAAATACTGCAATGGACTTATCACTTGCCTGCTTAGTGTTCTGCCGAATCTTCTGTGCTTTCTCCATTACTTCTGCTGTAAGAGCAGTTCCCTTCTGGATTTCATCTGCTACGTTAGATACGTTATCGTTCATAGCCTGAATATTCATATTTACTGACTCAGCCGAAGTAGATGTTTCCTCCATACTGGCTGCCAGCTCCTGATTGGTAGCAGAGTTATCAGAGGAGGCATCGTTTACTTTTTCTGTAATATCATAAAGGCTATTTGAACCTTCTACCAACACTCCAGAAATATCATTCAACTCCCCAACAATTTGGGAAAGTGTCGCCTGCATTCGCTTAACCGCATTTGCCATAGTTCCTACTTCGTCATTGGTTCGTGGAATTGCATGGCGGGAATTCATATTCAGCTCAGAAATATCATTAATAACAGAGGTCAGAACTGAGATTGGTTTTGTAATATGATGGGTAATTACAGATCCCACTATTAAACTCAATACCAAAAGTACTGCTCCGACAGCAAGACACCACATGTTAATCGTAGTAATTGGAGCCATTACATCTTGTGTGTCAGCTTGTACCACTACAATCCAGTCGTTTACTGTACACATAAATGCAATGTACACATTTTTTCCATCCACGGTGCTCTGCTTTACATCTGCAGTCGTAATCATTCCTTCGTTATTCAATCGGTCCAGTACCTGTTCCACAACCGGATTTCCAGAAATTGTAGTTCCGATTTTTTCATCATCTTCGCTGTAAAGGTATGTTCCATCTTTATCAATCAGATAACAGGTACTGGAATCCATGGTATCAATACCTACATTATTCAAAATATATTGCAGCCTGACACTCATATCGTTTCTTTCATTATCTCCATAGAAACTTTCATACAAGGTATCTGATGCAGAAATACAGGTATCATACAGATAACTTTCACATAACTCTACGATATTCTTTTTATTTACTACATATGATACCATTAAAAGTGCGGCAATCAAAATCACTGATGTCATTGCCAGCAGCATAGTAATCTTTTGTCGAATAGAAATCCCTTTTCTCTTTTCCTTTGCCATATCTTCCTCCTATTGTGCCCCTTTTTCTGCCGCCCAGGCTTCTTTTACATAAGATTCCACTACATCAAACGCCTGCTCTTCTTTGCAATAAGAAAGAAGATTTGTACCAAAATCATCCTTGAACTGTTGACTTGGAAATGCGGTAAAATTCCAGCTTACAGAATAGAGTTTGTCATTATTCATGTAATCCAGCACTTCTTTTGCCAATGGATCTGATGGACTTTCCGCATCAGAAAAAGTATTAAATGGAGAAATAAACCCAAGTTTGTTTGTTACATAATCCTTACCAATATCAGAACTATAAACCCACTCCATGAACTCAATAGCTGCAGCCTTCTTTTCCTCAGTTGCCATGGAATTGACACAGATAAAGTTCTCTGTTCCAATACAAAGTCCCTGATTTTCCTCTCCTGAAACTCCTGTATAGATTGGAAGAAATTTACAATTTTCTTCTTTTACAACGTTTCCATTAATAGTAGAGACCTGACTCCAGGCCCAGTTTCCATTCTGAACCATAGCACATTTCCCTAATGCAAATTCCTCCATGGAGTCATTCACATTCTTGGATGCCAGCTGTGTTCTGTCTGAAACTGAATTGTTAATATACAAATCAAAAATATTCTTATAATTCTCTGCATAAGTAAAATCTAATGAATCCGAATCTGAAATGTTCTTATCCTGGAATTCATAATATACTGGCAGGTTTGCCAAATGCGTCTGCCAGCGCCAATCCTCCCCGGATGAAAATGAGGTTGAGGCGAATACACCTTCTATCCCCAGCTCCGCTTTATGTAAAGTCATATCTTCAACCAATTGTTCCAGTTTCTGATAATTATTAATATCTTCCATGGAAGAAAAACTGGTTCCCTTAGTAGAGAGACTAAAATATTTCTGCATGATTTCATCATTGTAAATGATTCCATATCCCTCTACTACATACGGAATTCCATATACTCCTTCGCCATCGGACACTGCCATATCTTTATCGATCAGCCATGAATATAATTCGGTATCACTTAAATCTGCACAGTAATTTTTCCAGGTCTCATAACCTACTGGCCCATTGATCTGAAAAAGTGTTGGTGCATCTCTCTTGGCAATTTCCGCCTTTAAAGTCTGTTCATAATTTCCATTTGCAGCAGTCAACACCTTTACTTCTACCCCAGTCTCTTCTGTGTAGGCCTCCGCAATTTCTTCCCAGGTATCGGCTGCTTCCGGTTTAAAATTCAGATAATAAACATCTGCTTCTTTCTTTTCTGAACCGCACCCCGTTAACCAAAAACTCACAGCCAATACTGCAAGTCCCAATTTTGCGTATTTCATTCCATTTCCTCCCTTTTACCCTCTTTTAAGACTGTTTTTATTATATCATCCTTAATATTTTTAAGCCACAATAGATGCACTTTTTCCTCTTGTGAACTTTTCACAAAAAAGCATCAGTCTTTTCTACTTTTTTCACCAAGCGGAATTTCCATTGGACGTTGGCGGTCATGGCGCACCATCACAAAAAAACCCCAGCCCACTCGGACTGAGGTTTTCATAAAGTTTCTAATTAGTCAACTACAGTTGCAATAATAGAATCATCATCTACTTCAATTGCATTGTATTCCTCTTCAAAATCGTCAAATTCATCAAAGGAAATCTCTTCTTCCTCATTGATATCACTGTCTAACTTGATATTACGGTATCTCTTCATACCTGTACCTGCTGGAATCAGTTTACCAATGATTACGTTTTCCTTCATACCAATCAATGGGTCAATCTTACCCTTGATTGCAGCTTCGGTCAGAACCTTAGTGGTCTCCTGGAAGGATGCAGCTGACAGGAAGGAGTTTGTTGCCAGAGAAGCCTTTGTAATACCCAGTAATACCTGAGTACCTACTGCCTGCTCTTTACCTTCCTCCGCCAATCGCTCATTCAATTCTAAGAAGTCAAGAGAATCCACCATACTTCCTGGTAATAAGTCAGAATCACCCTTTTCTTCGATACGAATCTTCTGAAGCATCTGACGAACAATTAATTCAATATGCTTATCATTGATATCTACACCCTGCAGACGATATACACGCTGTACTTCACGAAGCATGTAATCCTGCACTGCACGGACACCTTTGATTTTTAAGATATCATGTGGATTTACAGAACCTTCTGTCAGTTCATCACCAGCTTCAAGTACTGCGCCATCCATAATCTTAATACGGGAACCGTATGGAATCAGATAATTCTTTGTTTCTCCGGTTTCTCTATTTGTTACGATTACTTCACGTTTCTTCTTAGTATCTTTAATGGTTGCAACACCACCAAATTCTGTAATGATTGCAAGACCCTTAGGTTTACGCGCCTCGAAAATTTCTTCAACTCGAGGAAGACCCTGTGTGATATCGTTACCAGCTACACCACCTGTATGGAAGGTTCTCATGGTAAGCTGTGTACCAGGCTCACCGATGGACTGAGCTGCGATAATACCAATTGCTTCACCAACCTGTACTGCCTGGCCTGTAGCCATGTTAGCACCATAACATTTCGCACAGACACCCATATGAGAACGACAGGTTAAAATGGTACGAATCTTAACAGCTTCAATTGGGTTTCCATTGGCATCTACACCTTTGGAAAGAATTGCTTCTGCTCTTCTTGGAGTAATCATATGATTCTTCTTAACAATCATGTTGCCTTCTGCATCATAGATTGTTTCGCAAGTGAAACGTCCTGTAATACGGTCTTTTAAGCTCTCGATTTCTTCTCTTCCTTCCATGAATGCCTTTACAACCATTCCTGGAATCTCACGGTCTGTTCCTGCACAGCAGTCAGATTCACGAACAATCATATGCTGGGATACATCAACCAGACGTCTGGTCAGGTATCCAGAGTCAGCAGTACGAAGCGCGGTATCAGAAAGACCTTTACGAGCACCATGAGCGGACATGAAGTATTCCAGTACGTCTAATCCTTCACGGAAGTTAGACTTAATTGGCAGCTCAATGGTTCTACCTGTTGTATCAGCCATCAATCCTCGCATACCCGCTAACTGTTTGATCTGCTTATCAGATCCTCGCGCACCGGAGTCAGCCATCATGAAGATGTTGTTGTATTTGTCAAGACCTGTTAACAGTGCTGTTGTCAGCTCGTCGTCAGTCTCTTTCCAGGTTTCAACAACTTCTTTATAACGCTCTTCTTCTGTAATAAGACCACGTTTGAACTGTTTGGTAATTTTATCAACAGTGTTCTGTGCCTCTTCAATCATCTGTGGCTTCTGTGGTGGCACAGTCATATCAGAAATGGATACAGTCATTGCGGCTCTTGTAGAGTACTTATAACCCATAGCTTTTACATCATCTAATACTTCTGCAGTCTTAGTTGCACCATGGATGTTAATAACTTTCTCCAGAATCTGTTTAATCTGTTTCTTTCCTACATGGAAATCAACTTCCAGTTTCAGAACATTTTCAGGGTTTGTTCTATCTACAAATCCTAAATCCTGTGGAATGATCTCGTTAAAGATCAAAAGTCCAAGCGTTGTTGGAACGAATCCACTCTTAACAGTTCCATCTTCTAAGGTCGCTTTGCGATATACATAAATTGTCTGGTGGAGAGAGATTTCTCCATTTTCGTAAGCAAGTAATGCCTGGTTCATGCTACCGAAACGATATCCGAACAGATCCATTGGTGTACAAAGCACACGACGGTTTCCATCTGTTACATCTTCGAACCAGATCATATCATAAAGACCAAGCTTGGCCTTCTCTCCTGGCGCTGCCGGAGTTGTTAATTTCTTCAATTCTTCCAGATCATTGTAAACATGATCAGATACTACCGCTGCCAGGGCATCTTTATCTTTTTTACGGTCTGCCAGCCTCTTCATGGTCAGATAGTAAACACCAAGGACCATATCCTGTGAAGGTACTGCTACAGGACCACCATCGGATGGTTTTAACAGGTTGTTTGGTGATAAGAGCATGAATCTGCATTCCGCCTGCGCTTCTACAGAAAGTGGAAGGTGAACCGCCATCTGGTCTCCATCGAAGTCGGCGTTGAACGCGGTACATACTAATGGATGAAGCTTAATTGCTTTTCCTTCTACAAGGATTGGCTCGAATGCCTGGATACCTAATCTATGAAGTGTAGGAGCACGGTTCAGCATAACCGGATGTTCTTTGATTACCTCTTCTAAAACATCCCAAACTTCTGTCTGAAGACGCTCTACCATCTTCTTTGCACTCTTAATATTATGTGCAGTTCCGTTTGCAACCAGTTCTTTCATAACAAATGGCTTAAATAATTCGATTGCCATTTCTTTTGGAAGACCACACTGATAGATTTTCAACTTAGGCTCTACACAAATTACGGAACGTCCGGAGTAGTCTACTCGTTTTCCTAACAGGTTCTGACGGAAACGTCCTCCCTTACCTTTTAACATATCAGATAAAGATTTCAGTGCTCTGTTACCTGGTCCTGTTACAGGACGTCCACGACGTCCATTATCGATTAACGCGTCAACCGCTTCCTGAAGCATACGTTTCTCATTACGAACGATGATATCTGGTGCTCCTAAATCAAGAAGTCTTCTTAAACGGTTGTTACGATTGATGATTCTTCTGTAAAGATCATTTAAGTCAGAAGTTGCGAAACGTCCACCATCTAACTGTACCATTGGACGTAAATCTGGTGGGATAACTGGAATCACTGTCATAATCATCCATTCTGGTTTATTTCCAGACTCACGGAACGCTTCAATTACTTCCAGTCTTTTAATAATACGTGCTCTCTTCTGTCCAGTAGCTGTTTCCAGCTCTGTTTTTAATTCTACAGATTCTTTTTCCAGATCGATTGCTTCTAACAGCTCGCGAATGGCTTCTGCACCCATTCCAACACGGAACTGGCTGCCGTATTTTTCTCTGGCTTCCTGATAATCAGCCTCGGAAAGAACCTGTTTATATCCTAATGCAGTATCTCCTGCATCTAAAACGATATAAGATGCAAAATATAATACTCTCTCTAAAATACGTGGAGATAAGTCAAGGATGAGTCCCATACGGGATGGGATTCCCTTGAAATACCAGATATGGGAAACAGGAGCTGCCAGCTCGATGTGACCCATACGTTCTCTACGAACGCTGGATTTTGTAATTTCAACACCACAACGGTCGCAGACTACGCCCTTATAGCGGATTTTTTTATATTTACCACAATGACATTCCCAGTCCTTCTGAGGTCCGAAAATCTTCTCACAGAATAAACCGTCTTTTTCCGGTTTTAAGGTTCTGTAGTTAATGGTTTCTGGCTTCTTTACTTCGCCATGAGACCATTCCCGGATCTTCTCAGGAGATGCTAATCCAATCTGAATCGCATCAAACTGCATTGCCTGGTTTGTCTCATTATTATTGATTTCTGGCATTTTGGCACTCCCTTCCTAATTATTCTTCATCAAGAACTTCGTCATCATAGAAATCTTCGTCAGCATCTTCATAGCTATCTTCTTCTTCGATATCTACCAGTTCTTCGTTTTCAGTATCGAATTCCTGTTTTGTAAATCCATGCTGCGCAAAGGATTCGCTGTCTTCAAAAGCATAATCCTTATCATTGCCAATGATTGCATTGATGTCCGTATTGCCATATTCGCTGGTTTCGATCAGCTCAACTTCATTTCTGTCCTCGTCTAAAACTTTTACATCCAGACCAAGAGACTGAAGCTCTTTTAAAAGTACCTTAAAGGATTCTGGAATTCCTGGTTCAGGAATATTGTCACCTTTAATAATCGCTTCATATGTTTTAACTCGACCCACAACGTCATCGGACTTAACCGTAAGAATTTCTTGTAAGGTATATGCTGCACCGTATGCTTCCAGTGCCCAAACTTCCATTTCTCCGAAACGCTGCCCACCGAACTGTGCCTTACCACCCAATGGCTGCTGGGTTACTAAGGAGTATGGTCCAGTTGAACGTGCATGGATCTTATCGTCTACCAGGTGGTGAAGTTTCAGGTAATGCATGTGACCGATTGTTACTTTTCCATCGAAATATTCTCCGGTTCTACCGTCACGAAGCTGTACCTTTCCATCTCTGGAAATTGGAACTCCCTTCCACAGGCTTCTGTGTTCTCTATTCTCAGACAGATAGCTCATAACTTCTTCGTTAAGAGTATCTTTGTACTTATCATAAAATGTTTCTTCACCATTTTCCGCTTCTTCTGCATCAAATGGCATATTTACATAATCGTTTGCAAGTTCCAGTGTATCCTGAATATCAATTTCCTTTGCTCCATCGAATACTGGAGTAGCAATGTTAAATCCTAATGCTTTTGCAGCAAGACTTAAGTGGATTTCCAGGACCTGACCAATATTCATTCGGGAAGGTACACCTAATGGATTCAGTACGATATCAAGAGGACGACCATTTGGAAGGAATGGCATATCTTCTACAGGTAATACACGGGAAACGACACCCTTGTTACCATGACGACCAGCCATCTTATCACCAACAGAGATCTTTCTCTTCTGTGCAATGTAAATGCGAACAGATTCGTTTACTCCTGGAGATAATTCATCACCGTTCTCTCTTGTAAATACTTTTGCATCTACTACGATACCATATGCGCCGTGTGGAACTTTCAGAGATGTATCACGTACTTCTCTTGCTTTCTCACCGAAAATTGCGCGAAGCAGTCTTTCCTCTGCAGTCAGTTCTGTCTCTCCCTTAGGAGTTACTTTCCCAACCAGAATATCCCCAGCACGAACTTCTGCACCAATTCGGATAATTCCTCTTTCGTCCAGATCTTTTAATGCATCATCACCAACACCAGGAACGTCTCTTGTGATTTCTTCCGGTCCTAATTTGGTATCACGGGATTCTACTTCGTATTCTTCAATATGAACAGATGTATACACATCATATTCTACTAATCTTTCACTAAGAAGTACCGCATCTTCGTAGTTATAACCTTCCCAGGTCATGAATCCAATCAATGGGTTCTTACCAAGCGCAAGTTCACCGTTGGATGTGGATGGACCATCTGCGATTACTTCTCCTGCTTCTACCTTCTGACCCTTGAACACGATTGGCCTCTGGTTATAGCAGTTAGACTGGTTACTACGAGAGAATTTCGTAAGAACATATTCTCTCTTAGTTCCGTCTTCTTCTCTGATAATAATGCGGTTAGATTCCGCTTTTTCAACGGTACCAGCCGCTTTTGCAACTACGCAGACACCAGAGTCTACTGCTGCTTTTGTTTCCATACCTGTACCTACTACAGGCGCTTCTGTTGTAAGAAGAGGCACCGCCTGACGCTGCATGTTGGATCCCATCAGCGCACGGTTCGCATCATCGTTCTGCAGGAATGGAATCAGTGCTGTTGCCACGGAGAACACCATCTTAGGTGATACGTCCATGTAATCAAATGCAGTCTTATCGTATTCCTGAGTCTCTTCTCTATAACGACCAGAAACGGAATTACGTACAAAATGTCCGTCTGCATCCAGTTTCTCATTCGCCTGCGCTACATGATAGTTATCTTCTTCATCTGCAGTCATGTAAACTACTTCTTCAGTAACTACTGGATTCTTAGGATCTGTTTTATCAATTTTACGATATGGAGCTTCTACGAATCCATAATCATTAATTCTTGCGTAACAAGCAAGTGAGTTAATCAGACCGATGTTTGGTCCTTCAGGGGTCTCAATAGGACACATACGTCCATAATGAGAGTAATGTACATCTCGTACCTCGAATCCGGCACGGTCTCTGGAAAGACCACCTGGTCCTAAGGCAGATAAACGTCTCTTATGAGTCAGCTCTCCTAATGGGTTATTCTGATCCATGAACTGAGACAGCTGGGAAGATCCGAAGAATTCTTTTACAGCAGCCGTTACCGGTTTGATGTTGATCAGGTGCTGTGGTGTGATTCCCTCTAAATCCTGAGTAGTCATTCTTTCGCGAACAACTCTTTCCAGTCGGGAAAGACCAATTCTATACTGATTCTGTAATAATTCACCTACGGCACGAATACGTCTGTTTCCTAAATGGTCAATATCGTCATCATGTCCGCATCCCCACTCTAAATGCATATTGTAGTTAATAGATGCAAAGATATCTTCTTTGGTAATATGCTTTGGAATCAAATCTGCCAAATCTCTCTTAATTGCAGCAATACGATCTTCTAAAGTCTCATTTTCTTCCATGATCTGAGCCAAAACAGGATAATATACCAGTTCTGTAATACCAAGCGCCTTTGGATCTTCGATTTCTGGAATCCAGCTCTTGATATCTACCATCATAGAAGAAAGTACTTTGACATTTCTGGTCTCTGTCTGAACCCAAACTGCAGTTACTGCAGCATTCTGGATCTGATCTGCCAGTTCACGGCTTACTACAGTACCAGCTTCTGCCATTACTTCACCAGTAGATGGATCGATTACATCCTCTGCTAAAACATGTCCGTTGATACGGTTCTTTAATGCTAATTTCTTATTGAACTTATAGCGTCCTACTTTTGCCAGATCATAACGTCTTGGATCAAAGAACATAGCAGTAATCAAGCTTTCTGCACTGTCTTTTGCTAAAGGCTCACCTGGACGGATTTTCTTATATAACTCCAAAAGACCAGCTTCATAGCTTCCCTGTGGCTCTCTTTCGGTAATAGTCGGATCCTTTGCAAAAGATGCCAGAATCTTTGGTTCTTCCCCAAACATATCAATAATTGCCTGGTTAGTTCCCACACCAAGGGCACGAATCAAAACGGTAATTGGAACCTTACGTGTTCTATCTACTCTTACACTGAAAACGTCATTGGAATCTGTTTCATATTCTAACCATGCACCACGATTAGGAATAACGGTACAGGAATACAAAGTCTTACCTATTTTATCATGAGCAATGCCATAATAGATACCAGGAGAACGTACTAACTGGCTTACGATTACTCGTTCCGCACCGTTAATTACGAACGTACCGGTTTCTGTCATCAGAGGAAGATCTCCCATGAAAATCTCATGTTCATTGATATCTTTTGTCTCTTTGTTCTGAAGTCTAACCTTAACCTTCAAAGGTGCTGCGTATGTTGCATCTCTTTCTTTACACTCAGGAATTGTGTATTTCACATCATCTTCACACAATGTAAAATCAACAAACTCCAGACTCAGTTTACCACTGTAGTCTGTGATTGGAGAGATATCTGCAAATGCTTCCTTAAGACCCTCGTCTAAGAACCACTGATAGGAATCCTTCTGAACTTCGATCAGGTTTGGTATCTGCAATACCTCTTTTTGTCTTGAGTAACTCATACGCATGCCTTTTCCAGCCTTGACTGGACGTATTCTGTTTTTCTCCATTGACGTTTCACCTCTCGTTTTTTACTAGATAATGTTGAAAAAATCCCCCTATAAGCTACATCTTGTGGATTTATTCAAATTGCATTATGTGGCAGTATATTTTCTGTTAATTTTCCCTATTGACAAGGGATGTTTTTTGAAAAAAGGCGCAAAAAAGTCCAGCGCACCACAATAAGGCAACCTATACTATACAACAATTACCAGAATTGTGCAAGAACTTTTTTCACTTTCTAAAAAATTTTTTTCTTTTTTCGCAGTTCCTCATCAAAATACAAACAAAAAAAGATTGCGTTTCCCGCGTTAGCGCGACAAATTCTTTCTTGATATATAAAAAAAGTCGCCAAGACGAATAAATTCGCCTGACGACTTTTCATTAGCTTATCACTATAATTATTTAAGTGTAACTTTAGCGCCTTCTGCTTCAAGTTTAGCTTTGATATCATCAGCTGTTGCTTTGTCAGCTGCTTCTTTAACGATCTTTGGAGCATTATCAACAACGTCTTTTGCTTCTTTAAGTCCAAGACCTGTTAACTCACGAACTACTTTGATAACTTTAACTTTGTTTGGTCCAACATCTGTTAATTCTACGTCGAACTCTGTTTTCTCTTCTGCTGCTTCTGCTGGGCCAGCTGCTGCTACTACAACACCTGCTGCTGCAGATACGCCAAATTCTTCTTCACAAGCTTTAACTAATTCGTTTAATTCTAATACGCTTAATTCTTTG
>JBGVLD010000047.1:0-3689 GCA_045124075.1 Agathobacter sp. | reverse complement strand
AATTACTGGACTTATCCATCCTGCCATGCTTTTGCACCTGCTGACTCTGTATATTATCCCTATGCAAACATAAGCAGCACTGGAAGTCTGGAAGATGCCTTGTCTTCTTTGCATGAATTAGATGACACTAACTACTATACTGCTTATATCTCTCTGGATACAGTCATGAATTACGAAGAATTTTCCAAATGGGCGGGCGATAATGACATTCTTGTTAACTGGTGTGCGATCTGTGAGTATGATGCCTCTGATCTGGACTGTAACCCAGCCACCGAATATATTGTAAATTCCATTATGGGATTCCGTTGCCCGGGCAGTTCATCATTTGTCACTATTTCCTGTGGTTCCAAAAACTATCCGCTCCTGACCCAATATGAACTGCATCAGGCATCCTCTTCTGCCGAGAATATTAAGCAACATGTAGTAAGTCTTTTTCGGTTTATGGAAGACGAGAAAGCGTTCTGTAAAATGATGGACTATGAGACCGATAATTACTTTGATAGCATTGCTGACAATATCGAAGAATATGGCGTAAATATCTATGCCTTCACTGTAACTGCCGATAAAGAAACTCTGCTGGAGATTGGGCGGTTAAATGGGATATCCTCTATCTATACTTCGCCGGTAAAATAAGGAATTTTGATAGCAAATTTGCAACTTTTTGCTAGCGTAAAATTTTTGTAGGAAAATTAAATAGACAAAAGAAGAAAGCACCGCTTTGTGTTAAGATTAGTTTGGCAGAACAAAATCTACATAAAGGAAGGTGCTTTCTATGATTAAAAGTATACAACATTTTCAGACAGAAGGGGTAAAAAAATTAGAAAAAGTTTTCGTGAATTATTCAGCCGATATGACAAAGATTGCCGAAATGGTTTATGGTGTTAAAGATGCTGTCATTCGACTAGGCCTGGATATGATTGTTGAAGAACTGGAGAGCTATGATGAATACCTGCGAAAACACAAGAATGTTCGTCCAGAGTGGTATATTGTAAGAAAAGATACTACAACACTTCTAACTAGTCTTGGCAGTATAACGTACAAAAAAACACTCTTTAAAAATAAAGCGACAGGAAAAAGTGAATATCTTTTAGATCGTGTTATGGGAATGGAAAAACATGCACGAATGACCGAGGATGCAGAGGCGGAACTTTTGAAGGAAGCCGTACAGACCAGCTACCAGAAAGGCGGTATTTCAGCATGTATTTCCGATGAATATGTAAGCAAAGAAACTGTAAAAAACAAAATCCATGCACTTGAGTTTCCCAAAAATACCGAAGTGCTTAAAGAGAAAAAGGTAGTAGATTATCTTTATATAGATGCAGATGAAGACCATGTATCTTTGCAATTTCATGAGAAGAAGGGAGATTTGGTCAAGCTGGAAAATAATCGCAAGGATAATTGTGCCATCGCAAAACTGGTGTATATTTATGAAGGGATTGAAAAAGAAGCACCTGAAAGCAAAAGACATAAATTGATAAATCCGTATTACTTCTGTCGTGGATGTGATGGAGATGTTAATCAACAGTTTTGGGATGAAATTTTTACATTTATGGATAATCATTACGATCTGGATAAGGTGAAAAAGATATATCTCAACGCAGATGGAGGAGCATGGATTAAAGCTGGAAAAAACAGAATTGCAGGAATCACATATGTATTGGATGAGTTTCATTTGGAAAAATATCTTACCAAGCTGACAAGTCATATGAAGGATACACGAGAAGATGCTAAAAAGGAATTAGTTCATGCAATAAGGTACGAAAAGAAAAGTGATTTTGAGGCAATAGTAGAACGGTTAAAAGGATGTCTTGAATCAGAAACAGGGATAAAACGAATCGAAACTAGTAAAGACTATATTTTATCCAACTGGACAGCTGCGAGATTACGCCTTAACCGAAAAGAAGGTGTAATAGGCTGTAGTGCAGAAGGTCATGTCAGCCATGTGTTATCGAGCAGAATGAGTTCACGACCATTAGGCTGGAGTGTGGTAGGAATGGGAAAAATGGCAGAATTAAGAGCATATCAGTATAACAATGGTGATATGCTTGAATTAGTGCGCTATCAGAAAACACTTTTACCAAAGGCAGTTGGATGTGAAGAAGTGGTATCAAGTTGTGCAGAATTATTGTTACAAGAAAGTAAACATAGAAAAAAATTGGGTGTGTATGCGAATTCAAAGACGTACACTATCCCATACTCACAAATCAGAAAAATAGCAAACTTTAAAGGGCATATTTATGGCTTGTAAAAGCACTACTGGGCTTAGTACTCTTGATTATAAAAAGACTTGGAATTTCTGTCAGTCAAGGACAAAACCACGATATGGTGCGGAAGCATCCTTGACAGACAAGAAATATCCAAGTCAAAAAAGCGAACAAGAGGACTAAGCCGAAGTCTGCCCACAGGACAACTCTTTGTTGCAAAAATCAAACAAAAGGAATAAAGTATAAGCAGAACAATTCTTAAACACATCACAGGTGAATTCTGCCTATTAAATTCCTACAGTAAATTTACGCCGTCTCCAAAGGGTAAATTCGTTGACAAATTTGGCAGAATATCTCATAATAAGATTTAAGTATGACTTAGTACAGGAGGCTCCATTTTTATGAAGAAGAAGAGAATTGTAATTGCTCTGGGACACGAAGCATTAGGAAGTACATTACCGGAGCAGCGTGCAGCAGCGCAGCGTACTGCAAAAGCTGTAGCAGACTTTATCAGGGATGATTATCAAGTGATCATTACCCATAGTAATGGACCACAGGTGGGAATGATCCATACGGCAATGAATGAGTTTTGCCGTTTATATCCTGAATATACGGCAACGCCTACCGCTATTTGTTCCGCTATGAGTCAGGGATATATTGGATACGATCTGCAGAATGCGATTCGTACAGAATTATTAAATCGTGGAATCTATAAGACTGTTTCTACTGTATTGACACAGATGGTAGTTGATCCATATGATGAGGCATTTTATAATCCGACCAAGATGATCGGACGAGTAATGACCAAAGAGGAAGCAGAAGAAGAGGAGAAGAAAGGTAACCATGTAACACAAGTGGGAGAAGGATACCGCAGGATCGTGGCAGCTCCAAAGCCGGTAGATATCGTAGAGATCGATGCAATCCGTGCCTTGGCAGACGCAGATCAGGTAGTGATCGCCTGTGGCGGCGGTGGAATTCCGGTTCTTTCACAGAGTAATCGTCTTCAGGGAGCCAGCGCAGTCATTGAAAAGGATCTGGCAGCAGGAAAACTTGCAGAACTGGTAGATGCAGATATGCTTGTTATCTTAACAAGTGTGGACAAAGTATGCTTAAGCTTTGGGACGGCAGATGAGAAGGCGTTAGATACTATGACAGTATCTCAGGCACAGAAGTATCTGGAAGCAGGAGAGTTTGCTCCGGGAACTATGGGACCGAAGATTGAAGCTGCGATTGAATTTATTGGAGATTCAGCAATGAGATCAGTGCTCATTACGAAGCTCAATAAAGATACAAAAGAAATCACAGGTGGAATGGGAACCTTGATCAAGAAGTAAAGAAGGAATTGAAATGAAGAACGAAGATAGAAAAAAATGGAAAGTCGTAGCAGGAGTTTTTCTTGTGCTGCAGGCTGTATTTAGTATTTTTCTGTTGGCTATGGTCGTTAAGATCAATATGCTGCCGATGGAGTATACACTGTTCGTGGCA
>JBGVLD010000046.1:0-14803 GCA_045124075.1 Agathobacter sp. | reverse complement strand
TCATCTTTGCCAATAGCAAGCGTTCCTTTGGTCTTACCATTGATCTGAACTGCGATTTCTACAGTAGATTCTACAGTTTTTGCTTCTTCGTACTCTGGCCAAGACTGTTCATACACTCTTCCTTCACAGCCAATTGCTTCCCACATTTCTTCTGTCATATGTGGAGCCACTGGATTCAGAAGTGTAATGAGTGTTTTCAGCTCGCCCTTAGTAATGGAATTCTTCTTGTAGAAGTCATTGAGAAGAGCCATCATTGCAGCAATTCCTGTGTTGTATTTTAGACTTTCAAAGTCATTGGATACCTTCTTGATGGTCTGGTGCATCTTTGTCTCAAGATCAGCAGAGTATCCTTCTTCGTCTGTCATGATATCCTGCAGTTTCCATACACGATCAAGGAAACGACGGCATCCTTTTACACCATCTTCAGACCAGGAAGCAGCCAGTTCAAAGGCACCAATAAACATTTCGTAGGTACGAAGTGTATCTGCGCCATACTCTCTTACGATATCGTCTGGATTTACAACGTTACCACGGGATTTGGACATCTTCTCACCGTTTTCACCAAGAATCATTCCGTGAGAAGTTCTCTTCATGTATGGTTCTGTACAAGGTACTACCTTCTGATCATACAGGAACTTGTGCCAGAAACGGGAGTAAAGCAAGTGAAGTGTGGTATGTTCCATACCACCGTTGTACCAGTCAACTGGCATCCAGTATTCTAAGGCTTCTTTGCTTGCTAATGCGTTCTCATTGGTTGGATCGCAGTATCTTAAGAAATACCAAGAAGAACCAGCCCACTGAGGCATAGTATCGGTTTCTCTCTTAGCTGGGCCACCACAGCATGGACAGGTAGTATTTACCCAATCTGTCATAGCCGCCAGTGGTGATTCCCCATTATCTGTAGGCATATAGCTGTCTACTTCTGGAAGGAGTAATGGAAGTTCACTCTCGTCAATTGGAACAAATCCACATTTTTCACATTCTACGATCGGAATAGGCTCTCCCCAATAACGCTGACGAGAGAATACCCAGTCACGCAATTTATAGTTTGTCTTTGCTGTACCGATGCCCTTTTCTTCTAGGAATGCAATCATTTTCTTCTTAGCATCTTCGACTTCAAGTCCGTTTAAGAAATCAGAATTGATAAGCACACCAGTTGCCACATCTGTAAATGCAGCTGCATTGATATCTACTTCTTCTCCACCTTTTGCAACGACCTGAATGATTGGAAGATTGAATTTCTTTGCAAATTCCCAGTCACGGTCATCATGTCCTGGTACTGCCATGATGGCACCGGTTCCGTAACTCATTAATACATAATCAGATACCCAGATTGGAACTTCTTTTCCGTTTACAGGATTGATTGCCTTTAATCCTTCGATCTGTACACCTGTTTTATCCTTTGCAAGCTCTGCACGTTCGAAATCAGATTTCTTTGCAGCAGCTTCACGATAAGCTACGATTTCATCCCAGTTAGAAATTTCGTCTTTATATTTATCAAGGTATGGATGCTCTGGAGCCACTACCATGTATGTTACACCGAAAAGTGTATCACAACGTGTAGTATAAATACGAAGTTTTTCTTCTTTTCCTGCAAGAGCGAAATCAACTTCTGCACCATTAGAACGTCCGATCCAGTTTTTCTGAGATACTTTTACACGTTCTACATAATCCACACCATCCAAGCCATCGATAAGCTTGTCGGCATATTCTGTAATTTTTAACATCCACTCGGATTTTACTTTACGAACTACTTCTGCTCCACAACGTTCACAGCATCCGCCTACTACTTCTTCATTTGCAAGACCTACTTTACAGGATGGACACCAGTTGATTGGCATTTCCTTCTTGTATGCTAAGCCTTCTTTGAAAAGTTTTAAGAAAATCCACTGAGTCCATTTATAATAATTTGGATCTGTGGTATTTACTTCTCTATCCCAATCAAAGGAATAACCTAATGAATGAAGCTGATCTTTGAAACGAGCCACATTATTCTTGGTTACGATCTTTGGATGGATATTGTTTTTAATCGCAAAGTTTTCTGTAGGAAGACCGAACGCATCCCATCCCATCGGGTATAATACGTTGTAGCCCTGCATTCTGCGTTTTCTTGCAACAATATCAAGTGCTGTGTAAGGTCTTGGATGACCTACATGAAGTCCCTGTCCAGATGGATATGGGAACTCTACCAATGCATAAAATTTTGGTTTTGAATAATCATTTGTTGCAGCGAAAGCCTTCTCATCATCCCAGACTTTCTGCCATTTTGGTTCCACAACTTTGTGGTTGTACAATTCTGCCATAATTTGCTCCTTTTACAAAATGCCACATCCAGACAGATGTGGCATTTATTATAATAAAAGATTAGTTATTGATGAACTTCTCTTCTTCGTTGTTCCAGCTGTAAAGTTTACGAACTTCTTCGCCAACCTTCTCTGATGGATGCTCAGCAGCTAATTTTCTCATAGCTTTGAAGTGAACCTGACGTCCTGCTGGAGACATGTCAAGTAAGAATTCTTTTGCGAAAGAACCATCCTGGATATCAGAAAGAACTTTCTTCATAGCTTTCTTAGTATCTTCTGTGATGATCTTTGGTCCAGTGATGTAATCACCGTACTCAGCTGTGTTAGAAATAGAATATCTCATTCCTGCGAAACCTGACTGGTAAATTAAGTCTACAATCAGTTTCATTTCATGGATACATTCGAAGTAAGCGTTTCTTGGATCATATCCAGCTTCTACTAATGTTTCGAAACCAGCCTGCATTAATGCACAAACACCACCGCAAAGTACTGCCTGCTCACCGAAAAGGTCTGTCTCTGTCTCTGTTCTGAAAGTTGTCTCAAGAACACCAGCTCTTGCTCCACCGATTGCTGCTGCATATGCTAAAGCCATATCTAAAGCTTTTCCTGTTGCATCCTGCTCTACAGCTACTAAACAAGGAACACCTTTTCCAGCCTGGTACTCAGAACGTACTGTATGTCCTGGTCCCTTAGGAGCGATCATGGTTACGTCTACATCTGCTGGAGCTTTGATGCATCCGAAATGTACGTTGAAACCATGAGCGAACATTAACATGTTACCAGCTTCAAGGTTTGGTTCAATATCTTTCTTATACATATCAGCCTGTAATTCATCATTAATCAGAATCATGATGATATCAGCTTTCTTAGCAGCTTCTGCAGCTGTGAATACTTCAAATCCCTGTTTCTCAGCCTTAGCCCAAGATTTACTTCCTTCGTAAAGACCGATGATTACGTTACATCCAGACTCTTTTGCATTTAATGCATGAGCATGTCCCTGGCTACCGTAACCAATTACTGCGATTGTCTTACCATCTAATAAAGAGAGGTTACAATCTTCCTGATAAAAAATTCTTGCTTCTGACATTTCTATATCCTCCTAAAAATAAATTAATCTAAAAATACTACATCCGACGAGCCTCTGGTCAATCCAGTAATACCCGTTCTGGCAAGTTCCAAAATCTCATATCCCTGAAGCAGTTCTAAAAATGCATCCAGCTTGTCCTGATGTCCCACCAGTTCAATTACCATAGAATCCATAGTAACATCCACAATCTTTCCATGGAAAATTTCAGTCACATTCATAACTGCCTGACGCTGGGTATCTAATGCTCTGATCTTCACTAAAATCAGTTCTCTTGTAACAGAAGCACCTGGCTCTAATTTCTTAATATCCAGCACTTCTTCTAATTTCATTAACTGCTTCTCGATCTGTTCTAAAATCTGTTCGTCACCACTAGCTACAATCGTAATCCTAGTATAATTCGGATCAGCTGTTACTCCTGATGAAAAACTGTCAATATTAAATCCTCTCCGGCTGAAGAGTCCGGATATCCGGCTTGTTACGCCTGGATTATTTTCAACTAAAAGAGATAATACCTGTCTTCTCATAGAAAATCTACATCTTTCTTTTATAAATTCACTCACACAATGAAATCATATTACTATAATCTCAGTTTGTCAAGTAATATCTTCATTATAACTACCCGTTATACCACAAATAACTGGAACCTATTAAGATTCCAGTTATCCATAATTTTTTGAAATTAAACTGCCGGCTTAATCTTTTAATGGTCTTCCTGCTCCATCAGTATTGATCTTACCACACAAGATCATAATGCCTTCGACTAAAGCCCAAATTCCAATAGCAAGTGCAGCTATAATACCAAGAACGCCTAATATAATCAAAATGACTCCTAATGCAACATAATCCGTTGCTGCCAATACACTTCCGGCAATAAGTCCAACACAATATAAAAGGATTCCACCAATAAAAAGTGCCAGCTGCACAACTGCTCTTTTCGTTTTCCCAAGATAAAAGTTATGAACTCCATAACATCCTAAGAAAATACCAAGAAGCCCTGCTGCTATTTTGGATTTCTCGCCCTTAATACCATACTTTGTACAATCCACACCACAATTCTGGCAAATAACAGCCCCTGGTGGTGTCTGCTGTCCACAGGCAGGACAAAAATTCATTCCTGTCCCCTTCTGCGCTCCACACTTTACACACATGACAGCTTCATCAACTACGTACGGATTTCCACAATTTCTACAGAACATTGCTCTTCCTCCGAAATTAGTCTTGTAATAGGTTTCCATTGGCATCGGTCTTAATGGAACCAGTAAGTAACATAATACCTTCTACCAGTCCCCAGATTGCTGGAATAAGCATAAGAAATACGCTTAATCCCAAAGTACAGCAGCTGAGTAGTAAACCAACTACACTAATTACAAGCTGAATTACTGCTTTGCTGGTATATCCAAGATAAAAGTTGTGTACTCCAAAACATCCTAAGAAGATTCCTAAGAGGCCCGCTACCATTTTGGATTTATCACTTTTAGCAGCATAGTTTCCAAAAGCAACTCCACAGTGAAGACAAACCACAGTTCCCGGTGGTGTCTGCTGTCCACAGGCTGGGCAGAAATTTACTCCCATTCCCTTCTGGGTTCCACATTTTACACACATTACCGCTTCATCTGTAGCGTACTGTGCTCCGCAATTTCTACAGAACATATCATTCCTCCGAAATTAGTCTTTTAACAGATTGCCTTTTCCGTCTGTTGTAATCTTACCACATAAGATCATGATACCTTCGATTAATCCCCAGATTTCAGATACTACACATAATGTGAAGCAAGATAATACTGTGATTAATAACTGAGCGATTGCTTTTCCTGTATATCCAAGATAGAAGTTATGTACACCAAATGCTCCAAGGAAGATTCCTAAGAGACCAGCTGCCATTTTAGATTTTGCATTTTCTGCTGGAGCAGCCTGAGCTTTTAAAGAAACACCACAACTTAAACATACTTCAGCGCCTGGCTGTGTCTGCTGTCCACAGTTCTGACAGAAATTAACTCCCATCCCCTTCTGAACACCACATTTTACACACATTACAGCTTCATTTGTCTGATATTCTGCACCACAATTTTTACAATACATATTGTTTTCCTCCATTTTCCCTTTGGTTAGAATGAAATAGTGTATTAACACACTTGTTGTTAGAGTATAGTATTTTATGCTAAAAATCAAGTAAAAATAAAATTTTTGTTAAAAAGATATGAAAAAAACAACAAAAAATAAAAAAGACTTCACACATTCTACGTAAGAATCTGGAAGTCTTTTATTATATTACTTCTCCATTATAATCCTAATTCAGCCAGATAAGCTGCGCCAAAAACAATCAAAATGATTGCTGGGATCAAAGTAATAATACCACAAATCAGACCGGCAATAGCCATTCCTTTGCCTCCCTGCTTCTTAGCTAAAGAAACACCGCCCAGGATAACAGCCAGAAGTCCTAACAGAATTGGCACATAAGGTACACAACAAGATAATACAAGACCAATAATACCAAGTACCATGGAAGCAATTGCTAATCCACTTTTCTGAGGTTGCATCTGCATATTTACGTTCGCATCCATTTTCATTTCCTCCTATTATGTATTTTCATACTACAAAATAAATTATGCATGATTATGTTTGTTTTGTCAACAACTGCATTTATGCGTCAGTGCCATTCCCTTTTTCAGCCAGCAAACATCAGATTTCCTTTTTTTCAAAATAGAAACTTCCAGATTCTAATGTTTCAAACCAGAATCTGGAAGTCTTGTGTACTCTATATATAAACTTCAACCAATGAGTTGTAGGCATTGTTGTAATTTTTATTATATTCCCCTAATTTATTATATGCGCTTACTTTTAATGCTTCTTTCTTTGCCTCTTCCTTTTTCTCAGCCATCTGCAAAACTCCACTATTTGTTATGCTGATTCCAATCTTTGCAAAGCTTCCTGCATTCTTCTTTGTATCCTCTACCAACCTCTGTGCTTCTCTTTTCATGGAAAGGGTAGAAACTTCTTTTACATCATCTAAGACTGCATTATAATTTTTCACGAAACGATAGGTCTTTTCTAAAAGTTGTTCTAAATCTTTGCTTTCTTCTTCATTTTTTTCTGTATAGCCATTTAACATCTGCGCTGTTAGATCATACCGCATTCCAAAGTCATTGTTTAATCCGTAAACTGACATCCTTTTCACTCCTCATAAAGCAATATCCTTATCACTTTTTTATCTTTTATTCCTTAATTATGGAGTGAATATACCAAAATAGCGTTTTTTTTGCAAATTTTTGCATGCTTTTACAAATCTGCTTTCTTCCGTTAAAACGATAAATGCCGCGAATAAAATCCGCGGCATTTTGAACAAATATTCAATTGTTATTTTGGTACTTTTTCCCAAAATATAGCATTTTGCACAATTTGTACCCATTAATCATGCTATTTTTTAAGTATTTTGTAAATTTTTTATTTTTTGATTTTTTTACGAGCGCCCATTTGTACTGCAATAGCCCCCATTAAGAATAACACTGCAAACAATACTGCATATCCAAATCTATTGTCTCCTGTATTTGCAGATGCATTCCCAGATGTATTTCCAGTGGTTCCAGCTGTGTTTTCATTATCTGAAGAAATTCCAGGTTTTGTATCATTATCTAACTGATCTTCAGATGGCTTTTCTTCGAGAACAATTACATAATCAGATGCATGTGTGAAAGTAAATTCGAGCCTTCCATCTGCATCAACTGGAAGTTTGACGTTCTCTGTTTTTTCCAGCTTTCCTGTCTCTTCATTATAATAGTAAAGCGTTGCGAGTCTTCCTGCATGATCTTTGCCTATATTAATGCTAAGAGTTCCCCTGAAGCCAAATTCACCATCATGGAACAATGAAAGGAATTTATGAGTTTTTTCATTCAAAAGCACTTCATTCAAGAGACTTTCTGGAATTTCTGGTCTATCAGAAGCACCTTTCTCAAACAAGATAACTCCCATATCCATGTATTTGTTCAGTTTTGTTTCATCAATATCAGATCCTTCAATGGTCCATGTGATACCATTTTCAAAAATAAATACGATTGTTTTTCCTTCCTCTTTTAATACTTTCAGTGTGTCTCCTGAAATGTAGGTAAATCCATTCATATCTACTTTTATTTCTGAATTCTGACTATTCTTAATCTCGCCTTCAATGGCAGCCCATCCCATGGCACTTTCATCGCCTTCAATATAAGGGGCATTGATTTCACGAGTTACTTTGATGACCTTTGATGTATTTGCAAAATTATCTGCATCTGTGCCCTGATAGATTGCTGTAACTTCTGTTTTAACACCAATGTTTATTCCTTTGTCTTTATCTTCATCAGCCCATCCCCAGTTCTCTGGAAGCTCAATATCAGATATTTTTTCTACATAATATGCTGCTTCTATGTTAGATTCTGGTGTATTAGATGGCCATTCTGCTTTTTCCACTACAAGAGTAATGGTCATTGTTACAATGTTGTAGTTTGCTGTGTCAGTTGGTGCGAAGATAATTTCATAGGTTGTCTTTTGACTGTCTGCTACTGTTGGTGCAATTGTTGTATCTTTCCAGGTAAAGTTTCCTGTTACAACAAAATCAGATCCTTCCGCATATACAGCTTTACCACCAGTAAGTTCGGAATCCGCTAAAGTTTTACCATAAGTAATATCTGAAGCCGTTGGCAGTTCACTAATGACTGGAGTTGCTTTTGCCACTTCTACTGTTACGGTCTTTTCTACTGTATTGAAGTTTGCTGTATCTGCTGGTGTAAATACTGCTGTATATCCAGTATTTCCTACAGTTGGAACAATGGTTGTATCCTTCCATGCCCATGTTCCTTTTACTTCGTTTTCCTTGCCGCCTACTGTCCAGCTTGCGTTTGCCCCCGTTAAAGTTACATCCGCCAATTTTTCTGTCGGATCATAAATCACAGCTTCTGCTGTTGGAGCTTCTACATTTGCGGTTGCTTTTCCCACTGTAACAGAAATATTTCCAGTTACATCTATATACTTGCTATTGTCTGTTGGAACAAATTTCCATCCAACTAAGTGTGTACCTGCATTCAGTATGATATCTGGTTCTGCCCATGTAAGAGTTCCCGGCACAACTGTACCTGCTTTTGTTACAAATTCTGCTTCTGTTAAGGATAAAACATTAAGTTTATCGCCATAAGTTAATGTTTTTCCACCTGCAACTTCTACAGTTTCTCCGTCCTTTAAGTCTACAGAGATTTTATCCGTTAATGTTACTTTTACCTCTACTGTAATATCTTGATAATTCTTACTTGCTACAATAACAGTAATATTTGCTGTGGCATCTGTTTCTCCAGCCTTTACTTTATAAGATAATTTACCATCTGCATCTACTGCCACATCAGAAAGAATATCTCCTGTTGATGTGTAGCTATATGCGGTAGTGCCTCTGTTGGAAGGAAGTTGCTCTGCAATATCTACGGATACTGTTCCTTCAGATCCTGTGGTATAAATATAATATTTATCAATCGGTGTAACCTTTGGTGCCTCTGCCTGTGTAATAGTAAGTGTACCCTTTGTAAATGTTACATTGTAATTTGCTGCATCTGCTTTCCCTGTAATTGCGTAAGTGCCTGCATCAGATGTCTGAGTTGCTGTAGTAGAAAGTGTAATCTTTAAATCTGCTACAGAGTCCGTGCCTACTAATGCGCCCTCTGGAACTGTAACTGCAAATTCCGGATTCTCTGTTCCAAAGGTTTTTGTGGCATTGTTTACTGTTACAGAAATGTCTTTCTTAGCAACATCTGGCACAACATCTACTGTTACAGTTTCATATACATCTTTATCCTCAGGTATAAAGATCACTTTATAAGAATCTGTTGTACCAATCTGTGGCATTTCGTCAGTATCAACTTCATTTGAATATTCCCATGCACCTGCTACACCATTCGTACTATTTGGACAAATCAAAGTCATCTCACTTACTTTCTGTCCATAAGTACCTTTCAGTACTGGGTTACTGCTAAATACCGGCAATGTTTTCCGGGTAGTAATTATCTTCAAAAAATCAGAATAATTTCCTGCGTTATCTTTTACCACAAGATAAACACCATAAGCAGTATTTGGTTTCAATCCAGGTACTGTAAAAGTATTTGTTCCAGCTTGCATCACAGAGCTTTCATACTCTGCCATAATTTCTTCTGGAGTCAATTTCGTATTTGTTTCTGCATATTCTACTGCTGCAATATAATATGTGCCTGCTTCATTGCTGGTAAAGCTATATGCAGCACTAACATCTTTTAAATTACCATTGTCAACAGTTGGTTCAATCACATTTGTAATTGTTGGAGAAGTCTGATCAATTACAATACCATTTGTACAGATATATGCACTCCTATTCATTGCATCATCTATTGCATATGCATAAATAACATAGTTTCCATCAGCATCAAGAGAAAATGTTTTTCCAGCTTCTAACTCTTTAAATTCACTGTCAATTAATTCCAGTTCTTCTGCTGTCTTTACCTCAGTAATTCCGGTTTTATCCACATAATAATAATAACTGCGAATCCCTGAATTTCCATCTGTTGCTTTAATACTTACATCCTGTGTTTCATTAAATAAAAGACCAAATGTAATCTTATTTAATAATTCCTTCCATGTATTAGTTGCAACTGAAATACCATCTTCTTCTCCTTCAAATGAAGGAGCTGTTTTATCGATATTGATTTGTAAAATCTTTATTGCATCTGTAATATAACCTGTTGCAGTTTCTTTGAAATATAATTTCAAATCACTTGTAGTTCCTTCTTTGCTAACTGTATAGCTGTCTGTGAAAGCTCCTGACAGGTTTTCAGATATGGTATATCCGTCTGCTGTAATTACAACATCCTCATTACACCAAGCCGGTATGCTCTCTTCACCATTATATTTTACAGACACCTCAGTATTCAGAAAAGAGATGCTATATGTTTTTGTTGCTGTACCAGTATAGTTGCCTTTACCTGTTACCGTTACTTCATAAGAAGCAACTGCTGTATTTGTATTTCCAGATACTGTGTAATCAGTACCTGCTGCTAATTCTTTTGTTCCATCCTTAACAGTTACATTTACGGTCTGACTCATTCCATTGTAGGTAAGAGTGGTTTTATCTAAATCAACTGTCATATTAGAAATATCTTTTTTATCAATCGTTCCAACATTTGCTGCAACTACTACTTCTTCATCAATATAATAGTTCGCTGCATCCTCACCTGCAAGTTCGATATCAGTTGCATAAATTGCTATATTAGTACCTGCATTTCCATCTGCATATGTATAATCAGCTGATACGGTAACAATATCTGCGTCTATAATACCATCCAGTGTAATACTTAAAGAAGTTTTATCTGTTACCTTCGTAGTTCCATCATACGCTTTTGAAGTATATCCTGTAATGGATGGTGTGAGTTTTGCTTTATTTACTACAATATCTGCACTATTCTTTACAGATCCGCTATATTTTACCTGGCAATAATAGATTCCTGCATCAAGCCCTGTTGGTAATGTGCTTGATGTTGCGTTTTCAACAATTGTATCAGTTGCTGCATCCGTCACTGCCTTTTTGTACCACTGATAGGCTGCACTTTCAGCTGATGCACCAGAAAGCGTTGCGGTTACAACTGCACCAGTTGTATAGCCATAAGTCAGTTCTGTTTTATCGACAGTAACTAATTTGATGGAAGCTTCTAAATATTTGGTTGTGCTTAATACTGGCCCATTTATAAATGCTACACCGTTATTGGATGGCATATTACTTACCGGATGAGACTGTAAAAATGTCCAATCGTTTCCATCATTGAATACCACTGTATCAGAACCTAAAAGAAGCCACTTGTCACTCTCATAATTAGATACTGGACCACTGGCATTTGCCACAACAGGATCATTCCATGTGACGTCTACCGCATACCATGCACCATCAACCTGTACATAATTCCACATATGAGCTTCACCTGAAGTTCCATTACTGGTTGCAGTACCATCTACCAGAACACATGGAATCCCCTTCTGACCACACAATACTTTAAATGCACGGGCATAACCTTCACATACAGGGCCTGTCTCTCCTGTAGAACCTGTTAATGCACTCAAACATTCATGAGAGGCATCTGGAGAATTTCCAATTGAAACCTGTGTTGTACAATACTCATTATGAGTGGTAAGCCAGTTATTGAAATATTTGATCAGCTCTACTGTATCTGTAGCTGTTGTGCCGCTTAAGATTGCGTTTACGGCATTATCTCTTGCAGTAATATCTGCTTCAATAGTAGACTCTGATTGATAGCCTTCTGCACGCAGGTCATAGCTACTTTCGCTGGACTGTTCTTTCAAAAGCAAATAAATGGTTGCTGTATATGTAGTAATGCCATCATAGCTAATTGTTGCCCCCGCAGATGTAGCACCAGACAGCCAGAATACTTCCGGATGATCTCTGTCAAATGCATCATATACCGCACGGATTACTGCATATGCCTCATTAATGTCAAAATCATCTGCTGTGCTTGTCAATGTTGCTGCTGTTACCACATTATAAGTTTCACTTGTGTTGTCAGAGTAAGTGAACATCTTAATATTATCCGCTTCACTAGCATAATATGCATCATCAATTAAAAAGTCATCTGTACCATCATTATCTGCCCCTTCTACCAAAGCCTCATAGAAAGTCTTCCCATAGTCTGGAACATCAATACGATCGATCCAGTCTGCATAATTTCCACTTTTCAAAGACACATATGGTTCATCGCTCATCAGACTGATTCCATATGCAGAAGTCTCAATGGTACCCAGATCAACAGTCTCCTGATAAATGATCGTTGATTCTGTATCAGAAGTCCGATTCGTCTCTGTAGAATTGCTCTGCGCATTATCTGTTTCTGATCCCCATGCAGTTGTTAATGACAAATCTTGTATACTAAACGTCATAACGACTGCCAGAGCCATAGCCAGAACACGCTTTATTCCCTTTCTTGATTTATTCATGTTTCTCCTCCCTTTGTTTCCAAAAATTACGTTAAATTCTAACACTAATAAAATATCATATTTGGGATAATATTTCTATATACTCTTTCTTTTATTTTTTGCTAATTTATATTACAAATCTATGCATAACTGTTGTTTCCGCTATAAGCCCCTGTTTTATTATAAGTATTCGCTTTTAACATTTCCCTTTTTGCAGCGTCTTTTACTACGGATAGCTTTTTACAAAGCGGTGGGTCTTTTCTTTTTCTTCTGTGGAAGAGTTCCCACTTTCAGAACAAAGATTAATTTTATAACTGTTTATCAGCTTTGCCGCTATGTATCTGTCTTCAACTCCATTCAATAAAACATAAACTGAAATCCTTATCACTCCTTAAAACCGATATCCTTATCGTTTTTTATCTTCTATCCCTTGATTATGAAGGGATTATACCAAAATGCGCTTTTACTTCTAGACAACTCTTTCTGAAATGATACTATCTTCCCCCAGTATGATTGCAGTTTCTGCCTCGGATAAGTTTTGTTCAATAACATTCTGCATTACTTCAATCATCCTATCCCTTTTTCATCTCCATATTTCTCACAATATGCACTATAAGCTTTATAGTTTTCATATTTGAACACCACTGCCCGAAACTCTTTTCCCAGGGTACTGCATTTTTTTATGATTTTTAAAATTTTATTCTTATGATATTTCTGAATCACTTCCATAGCAGCATTTTCTACCGGTTTTAATTCTTCATCCGGCTTTCTCAAAAAAAATCCCTGACCATTATGTACTCCCAATTTTAACAACATTTTCAGTTCTTCTTCACATTCAATCCCCTCTGCAATCAATTGTATATTTGCCAGGTTTGCAAACTCCACCATGGCTTTTACCATGGCACACTTGATTGCATCTTTATGAATATCTTTGATTAACAAAATATCAAGTTTTAAATAATGTGGCACAATATCACAGATAAGATTTAAGCCGGAATAACAGGAACCGGCATCATCTACTGCAATTTGATAGCCCTGGGATTTATAATGCCGAATCGTATCTTTAAAGCCTTTTACATCATCTATGGCATTTCTTTCCGTAACCTCAAAAACAATATTCTTCAGGTTTACTCCGTATTGTTTCAAATACCCTCTGGTAAAGCCCGCACAAAACTCCTTATCATGAATTACTATGGGATTAACATTTAAAAACAGTTTTTGCCCTTCTGTTCTCTTAAGATTGTGATATTTTTCTAATATCTTTCCTCTGCATAATTGTTCTAGTTCCCAGACTTTTCCATATATTCCAGCTAAGTGGAATAATTCTTCTGAACATGTGATTTCCCGTGGTTCTACAATCCGGCTTAAGGCCTCGTACCCAATTATCTTTCCGTCTTTCAGAGAAACGATGGGCTGAAATACCGGTCGAATTCTTTGATTTTCCAATATATCCATAAAATTTTCTTTCAGAGTTCTCATTTCAATTTCTCTCCTTTTTTCGCTTTATTATGCATTCAATAATCTCTCTTTTATTTTAGTGCTCTGAAAGTAAATTGTTCTATCCGGATCGTGTAATTGTTCTGTTAAAAAAATAAAACCACTAGTCTGCATCGGGCTGTTATTCGTAACTTTACTTGGTTCCAATTACGCTAAATTTTGGCAAAAAATATATTTCCTATATCTTAAAACTTACCAGCTGTTGCTGCTTCTTCAATAGTTGCTAACAAGTCCAGTAAAATCAAGGGTTTCCAAGCATATTGGGACGTATAGGGTACGTGTACTAATCTTCCTACGGCTAACTGTATCTAATCATAGCCACCTTATTTTTTCAGGTTTATTATCAATAATCAGCGCTTCCTTTCAGTTACTTCATTAATCGCTATATATGTTCTATAACTCTAAATAGGATGGATTGCAAGTCTATTTTAATAAGAATTTAATTTTATTTTATTCTTAAATTAAAAGACAATCAACTTGAACAAATGTTCGATATGTAGTATAATGTACTCATATAATTGAACAGAAAGATGGATGCGATTTTCCGATGTTAGATGCCCTCTAGTACTTAAGGGGGTGATGCCCATGAACGTAATGGAAGTACTTACTCTGTTATTAGTAGTTTTCGCGGCACTGTCGTACATAGACAATCATAATAGCAAAAAGAAATAGCATCCCTGACCGTCCAAAGTTGAGGATGCTATTTCCAAATAGATATTCTTACTGAGGGCAATCGGAAACTTCAATTCCGAGTACCTTTCTAAGTAGATTATATACTAGGGCACTTGAGAAATCAAGTGTCCTTTTTCGTTTGTTATGCCTTAAAATCTGAATTGTAACTAGATTTCCTGTTATATTATCAATTATCTCTGCCTTGTTTTTATAGACATGATCTCTGAATAATTACTGAACACTTTCTTTCCATTCACAGTTCTATAGGCTCTTACCTTATAGT
>JBGVLD010000045.1:0-6857 GCA_045124075.1 Agathobacter sp. | reverse complement strand
GTCCGGAATGCCCATTTCATAAGACATTCCAGACATAGTTAATTATCCTAAACCAAATTCATCAAAGTTTTCAAACATAATCTCTAGATTATCAATCTTCTTTTCAGTATGATAATGACCACAATACCATTTTTTGTATGATAGCCTGTCTTCAATTTTATCAAGCCAATTTTCTGTTGATTTATCTACTTTACTCTGATCAACACCAGACATAAATACTTCAACTGGCTCATATTTAAGCGGTGTGGTATGACTAAGCACCACATCTACATCCCATGCTTCACGTTCCAGCTGTTCTTCAACATACTTTTTGATTTCATCTGATGGCTGTTCATCTTCCCACCAGCCATAACCATATGCCAAACGATACGCTTTATCAATACTGTATGCTCCGCCCATTACAATTGTTTTTAGTCCATTAAGGTTATAAACTTCTCCGTCCTTAGCAAACAATATGCTCGGAAATTCTTCCTCATAATAAACCATTCCACCATTCCACACCTGTTCTTTATATGATTCAATAGTGAATGGTCTCTGTTCATGATTACCATGAATGGCGAATATAGTAATCGGCAATTCTTCAAGCTGACGTTTCTTTAATCGATCATATCGTGGACCACTGAAATTTATTCCCGCATCTCCAAGTATAATCATTATATCGTCATTTTTTGTATTAAACCTTTGGCAAAAGTTCTCAACTCGCTCAAAACTCCCATGTGTATCTCCAGTAATATAAATCATTCATTCACAACCTTCCCGATGCTCATTAAACAAGCATTCTTATTATATCACATATTTTTTATAAATTGGATAAAACCTTATCGTACATATCTTGATTTTTCCATATTACCTGAACAGTATTTTCATCAATTACTATTGCTTTTTCAATCAGACTTGCCATAATTTCTTTATCATACTTATCCAGATTTACATATTTTTTTATATCCCAGATGTCACTCTCTTCAGCTATCGCTACTCGTTTATCTAATAATTCCCTCTCCAAATCAGAAAGTTCCTTATTTATTTCTGATATACGCATATCAGCTAAGCCTTTTGCATCCAAAAAATTACTTCTGGAAATACTGCCCTGCTTGTAATGTTCATAATCAGATACTTTTTTCGTTTCAAGTCTTTTCAATTCAGCTCTCAACCTTTTTATCAGGCTCTCTGTATTTCTTTTCGGCTCAGACTCTTTTGCTTTCTTCTTAAGCAAATCTTCTGCCGTGAGCATAATTTTAGCCTGATTTCTTACAAGTTTTACAAGGACATTCTGAACAAGTTCTTTTTCTATCCTTACCTTTGAACAAGGACTATTACTCTTTGTCCTTCCTGTACTGCAATACATATACTTGTACTCTGCCTTTCCAGGTCTTAATCTAAGCCCACAATACGGACAGATAATAACGGAATAGTTTTTACTTGATGAACTCTTATCTTTCTTTGATTGACGTTTGCCCTGCATATTTGCATTTGCAGCCTCAAATTCATCATACGAAACAATACCTTCGTGTGTATTTTCCACAACTATCCATTCAGACTTATCAACCTCAATTTGATGCTTTGAATCAAAAGACTCATATACTTTCTTATGAGCCACCATATTACCCGCATATCGCTCATCACGAATAATTTTTGCAATCATAGTATTAGTCCATCCAACTTTATTTCCATTAGGAACCCAATCTCTTGAACACCCCTTCTTCTTTTTATATAGTGCCGGTGTAAGAATCTGCTCATCATTAAGTATTCTTGCAATTTCTCCTCTTTTGGTTCCAGCAATGACCATATCAAAAATTCTTCTGACAACCTGAGCGGCCTCATCATCAATTACCAACTTATGAATATTCTCCGAATCTTTCTTATATCCATAAATCCCATACGGACTTAGAAATTCTCCTCTTTTCATTCTTGAAGTTACCGCAGCCTTAACCTTTTGTGACAAATCCCGGCTATATAGATTATATACAAGATTTTTAAAAGCAACATCAATGCCACCTGTCTGCCCAACAAAAGAGTTACTATCATATCCGTCATTTATTGATATAACTCTTATACCCAGGAACGGAAATAATTGTTCCAGCAAATTTCCAACTTCAACATAATTTCTACCCAGTCGTGAGAAGTCTTTTACAATAATGCACTGCACAGATCCTTGCTTGCATGCCGTAATAAGATTTTGAAAACCTTCTCTTTCAAAGTTTCTGCCTGTAAATCCATCATCCAGATACTCCTTAATTAAATAATCCGAAAACTCTTTGTTATCACGAATGTACCTCATAATCATATCTCTCTGATTGGTAATACTATTACTTTCATTTTTTTCTGATGATTTCACATCAGTATCCTCAAGGGATAATCTAATATACATCGCTACTGTCTTTACCATGTTATCCCTCCAGTTTTCTCAGAATTTCATCACAACATGAAAATGTTATTTCTATACTTTTATCATCATTGATTGTAACTAACTCAATAAAGCTTTCAACCATTTTTCTATCCAGTTTCTTTGCTTTTTTGCACTTTTTCAGATAATCTGCTGCTCTTAATTTTCCTGCTGAATCAGAAGTCTTCTTCATATTATCTGACAGAAGTTTTTCTTCTCTCTCCAACTGCTTCTTGTCATTCAGAAACTTAGTTTTCATCAACAGATAATCGTTTTCATCAATCAAGCCGTCCGAAACATCTTTGTATAAATCCGCAATCTTTGAATTAGTCTGGCGAATCGCTCTTTCTATCTGTACCATTCTCTTTTTAATATCCTGAGTATTTTTGTCAGCAATCTCAAGCGAGAGTGAACTTTCATCTATATTGTTGAAAATACATTTTTTAATACTTTCTAATACTTTGCTTTCGACAGATGATTTATTTATTCGATTTTTATTAGTACAAACTGCTTCTCTTAATTCCTTATATCCACTGCAATAATAGCTTCTGCTAATACTGTTGCCTCTTACGTTTTGAGCTAAATTCATGCTCTTTCCACAGCAACCACATTTTATGCGACCTTTCAGAAGATTCTCTTCTTTGTATTCGCTGCTCTTACTGTTTTTTCTTCGGACTGCCTGCTCTGTCTTTTTCTTTTCCAAAATATCCTGAACTTCAAAAAACAGATTTCGCTCGATAATAGCCTCGTGTGTTCCTTCAACTACTATCCAGTCATCTTTATTCGTATAATGCATAACAATGTTATTGCAAAGCTCCTGTTTTACTTTTCCCTGAACCATATCACCTATATAAGCACGATTAGTCAATATTGTGTTAATGGTTGTTCTACCCCATTTAGAATTCTTGTATCTATCCGATTTTGTTATCCCAATGGAATATCTGTATTTTCTCGGACAATCATAATCTGATTCATTCATAATTCTTGCAATGCGGTCTAATCCATATCCTCCAGCATATAATTCAAATATTTTTTTCACTGCCGGTGCCGTCTTTTCATCAATTACAAACTTATTTTTGTTTTCAGCTGACTTCAAATAACCATATGGTGCTACCAGTCCAATATATTCTCCGTTTTTCTGTTTGGTACGAAAAGCAGTTATTATTTTCCTCGATATATCTTTGGCATAGACATCATTTACCAGATTTTTAAATGAAGCCACCATATTTTCTACGCCGCCACCTTCATTCGTATCAAAATTATCCGTGACCGCTATAAATCTTACATTAAGAAATGGAAATACATTCTCTATCAAATTTCCTGTTTCAATATAGTTTCTTCCAAGTCTTGACAAATCTTTCACTACTATGCAGTTTACTTTTCCAGTCTTTACATCGTTCATCAGCCTTGTAAATTCCGGTCTTTCAAAATTGGTTCCTGAAAAACCATTGTCCGCATATATATCAACCAGTACCATATCGGTTTTCTCACCAACAAAACTTTTCAGAAGATATATCTGATTATCCAAAGTATCCTCATCCAAATCTTCTGTAGATAATCTTGCATACACTGCCGTCTTATACGCACCTTCTTTTGCAGAAATAATGCTCATGGCATTTTCTGCAATTCTGCTCTTTCTTGCCATTATGACACCTCCTGCATTTCATTCTTATTATCTTGTATATACCTAATTTGGTTCAATATTTCCTTATAATTATCTGCGTATCTGAAAACAATCTCAATTCTCTTATCTTCATATATCTTGATATAATCAATAAGTTCTACCACAACGTTTCTTTCCAGCTTTTCAATTCCTTTATTTGCAAGAAAAGACTCAATCCATTCATGATGCTTTCCGTTTCTGGATGCCAATGTCTCTATTTCAATTTTAATCTGTGCTATAGAATCAAGTGCAGCTCTGCGACGTTTTTCAAATTCCTGCTTCATCGAAATATATTCTTCTTTTGAAATCAACTCGTCTTTCAAATCTTCATAAACAGATACTTTCAATTTTTCGTACTTCTGAGCATCCTCTTCTAACTGAACAATTCTCATATTCAATCTCTTAACATTTACTTCCTGATATGGAAGTTTATCAATAAATTCAAGAAAATGCTGAATGTTTTCAAGTTCATCAATATAACTGTTCAGGTATGTCACTACAGCTTTCTCTAATTCATCCTCTCGGATTCTATGACTACTGCATACTCCTTCTTTTTTATTAGCAGAACACATATAGTAAACATATTTCTTTCCTGAAACCGTAGATACTTTACGACTCATCTGTCTTCCACAATCTCCACAGACAGCTATTCCGGAAAACAAATAAACGGACTTCTTATCTGGAGCCACCCTAGTATCCTTTTTCAGTATTTCCTGCACCATATCAAATTGCTCTTTTGTGATGATTGCTTCAAATGCATTGGGAATCACAACCCAATCCTCTTCATCTTTAATTACAGTTTTCTTAACCTTGTAATTAGGTGTAGTAACCTTCCCCTGAATTAGCGTACCAGTATAACTTTCATTTGTTAGAATTCTGGTTATTGCAACAGCACTCCATATTGCTTGTTTTTTTGTCTGCAAATTTGCACTGTATTTTATACCACAGCTTTTTTTATACTCTGCCGGAGAAAGCACACCCATATCATTCAGTTTGTCCGCTATTCTCTGCTGACTCATACCTGATATTTTCCACTGATATATATCCCTTACAACACCTGCGGCATATTCATCAATAACTATCTTATTATGATCATGTTCATCCTTGGCATAACCATATATGGTAAACGAGCCGATGAACTCACCTTTTCTTCTTTTGACATCTAAATGACTGCGTATTTTTATGGAAATATCCCTACAATACGCATCATTAATTAGGTTTTTGAACGGGATTACTATTTCATCTGTTTGAGATTTTCCTGTCAGACTATCATAATTGTCATTTATTGCAATAAATCGAACGCCCAGCATTGGAAATATTTTTTCAATATATCTGCCCGACTCAATATAATTTCTTCCAAAACGAGATAGATCCTTTACTACCACGCAGTCAACCTTGCCTTGCTTAATATCCTCCAACATTAACTGAAATGCCGGACGCTCAAAGTTTACTCCGCTGTATCCATCGTCTACACGTTCTGAAACAATTACAATATCCTGTTTATCCTTGAGGAAATCTTTGATAAGTTCTTTTTGATTAGATATGCTGTTACTCTCTGCTTTTGAAGCATCAGAAACATCACCATCTTCTTTAGATAATCTAACGTAGATGGCTGCTTTATAGATTTTAATATTACTCATAATGTGCAAGCCTCCTTAATTTTATTAGTTAGATTACCTAGTAAAATTTGTGGTTTGCACTAATTTAGTCCTAATGGTATATTAACACAAACTCACAAAAGATTCCATATGATTCTTAAGAAAATCCAAGAATCATCTGTTCAAACTGCTCGTTAAAACTCTTTCCCCCTGATGAAAATGCCACTTTTACCACCACACCATCAACTTTAAAACAATAAGGATTCTTTATCTGCTCGATAAAAGATGCAATTCTTTCATCAACCGAAAGCTTATCGTTTATGCGTATATCCTGTAAATCAACAAGTGTATCCCTATCAACATTAGTAACATCAACATCTCTTAACTTTATTAATTCCTCTGCCGTCATCAAATCCCTCCAATCTTCAAAATAATAATTGCCACCCATACAGGCGGCTATGTAAAGCCGGGGCAGATGCTCCGGCACTATTCTTTATTCGTTATACTTTCCTACCATTCCAAGCTGTATCTGCATCCCCAGTGTAATCTTAAGCATCTGAAATGTGCTTACCTTTCCGACCTGACGCATCAAATCTCCATATCTTACACAGCATAACTGTTCACACAATGCTATGCTGTGCCTGTCCAGCCCTTCTGCCTGAAAACCATTGATAAATACATGAGTCGGCATATAACGTTTCTTTTTTATCTTACTGGTAAGAGGAACAGCATGAAGTACCATGCTGTGTTCATTCGCCCGGTTATTGCTGACAATCACTACAGGGCGTATGCTGTGCTGCAGATGATCCTCGTCATCTTCCGGCGGTCCGAAATCAACCATCCAAATATCGCCTCTCTTAATTTCCATCAGGTTCACTTCCTTCCTGTTCTCTGATATATTCCCTTGCTTCGTCCTCTGTAGGACAAGAGACCACACGACTGCCTTTCTCATCAATCACTGTGGTCTCTGATGGATAAATGATACAGCCTAGCACCCGGCGCCACCGTCCCAGACAAGCGTAGCAGGTTCAAAGCCTCGGTTCTCTTCATTGATGCTGACATTGTGCTCGACTGCCAGCTTCATAATGCTTTTTACCGTTTCTCTATCCGTTGAAATATCCCAGATACTTCTAACAAGAATACAGATGACTCCTTCTCTTTCTATATAGTAAGTGAGCTTATCTATGGCTTTATCATCCTTAAATACCGTATC